>JANLRZ010000117.1:0-4168 GCA_031362155.1 Acidimicrobiia bacterium
AGCTTTGAGCGGGACTCGACGAGGAGCACTCGATGGCGAGTTGGCGACGCGGCGGCGAGGGCACCGATCGCCCGGTTCAGCTGATCGCCGAACACCCACACCGTCTCCATCAGTTAGGCCGCGCGGACACAGAAGCAACGAAAGTCCATTCCGTCAACGTAACTGCTGCATCATCGGATCGGAATGCCAGACCGACCCGAGGCATGTTGTAAACATCGAAGGTCGAACACGAGGAGATGAGAACCATGGCTGATCTGACCATCGACATCGGTATCGACGAGGCGGACCGCGCGGCGATCACCGAAGGGTTGTCCCGGCTGCTCGCCGACAGCTACACCCTGTATCTCAAGACGCACAACTACCACTGGAACGTCACCGGACCGATGTTCCAGACCCTGCATCTCATGTTCGAGACGCAGTACAACGAGCTGGCCCTGGCCGTTGATTTGATCGCGGAACGGATCCGCGCGCTCGGGGCACCGGCACCCGCCAGTTACCGCGAGTTCTTGGTGTTGTCGTCGGTTCCGGAAGATGATGACCGCCCCGATGCTATTGAGATGATCAGACGCTTGGTGGCCGGCCAGGAGACGGTTGCGCGCACCGCACGCTCGGTCTTCCCGGCCGTGGAGCAGGCCCATGACGAACCCACGGCCGACCTCCTCACCCAGCGCCTCCAGATCCACGAGAAGACGGCCTGGATGCTCCGTAGCCTCCTGGCCTGACTCGTGAAGCACTCGATAGTCGTGGGAGTCGATCGCAGTTGAGGGTTCTCCTGACCGGCGCGACGGGATTCATCGGAAGCGAAGTCGCGCGGCAGCTCGCTACAACGGGACACCAGACGCGAGTACTGGTCCGTCGTCAGTCTCGTGCGCCGCTGTTGGCCGGCCTGAATGTCGAGCCGGTCTTCGGTGATCTCCTCGCGGTCCCGTCGTTGGAACGAGCCGTCAAGAATGTCGATGTGGTGATCCACCTCGGTGCCCGCGCGACTTTCGAGCCGTACTCGCGCCTGCACCCCACGATCGTCGAGGGGACTGCGCAACTCGCCCGGGTGGCAGCGGATGCCGGCGTCGAACACATCGTCTACGGGTCCAGTATGTTCGTCTATGACGGTTCGACGGCAGTGGACGACGACACGGTGGCGACACCGACGATCGCCTACGGGCAGGCCAAGCTCTTCGCCGAAGCGGCGCTCTCACGCACCGCTGACTCGGGTGGGCCGACCGTTGCGAGCGTTCGGCTCCCGCACGTGTACGGACCGCAGAGCCTGCTCTTCGGCCTGGTGCGCCACCGGAAGGTGTTGTTCCCTGGCCCCGGTGACAACCCCTTTGCGCAGTTACATGTCGAGGATGCGGCAAGGGTGCTGATCGCTGCTGCGATCCAGCGGTGGTCAGGCACCGCACCCGTCGCCGACGACGACACGGTCACATGGAATGATTTCTTCACCGTCCTTGGAGCCTTCGCCCCGGATGTCCGCGTGGTGCGAGTGCCTCGTCAGCTGGCCAGGGGTGCGGCGGCGGTCGGAGGATCACTGCTCAGTCGGCTGGGCCCGACCATGGTGTCCGCGGACACGGTGAGAGGGTGGAATCTCTCGTTGTCGGTCACATCTCGGACCCTGTGGTCCGAGCTGGGTCTCGACCCCCGGTACCCGAGCGTGGTCGAAGGAGTTCCGGCGACGCTCGACGGGTCCGTCGCCTTCCGGTGGCGTCATCCGCTGTTTGACCTTTCGTGATCAACCTCGGCACGAGATTGGATGAGAGCCCTTGAGCTCCGACGACCACACCAACCGAATTTCCGATCGTGACGCCTCGTCAACGCCGCTGCGAGTGCTCGTCACGGGCGCGTCGGGCTACGTGGGTGGACGGCTTGTGCCTGCGCTCCTCGATCGTGGACACCGCGTCCGGTGCGTCGCCCGCAACCCGCGCAAGCTGGACCCGGCACCGTGGTGTGGGCAGGTCGAGGTCGTGCAGGCCGACATCGCCGAGGACCTCAGCACCGCGATGGCCGGCGTTGATGTCGCGGTGTTTCTCGTGCACAGCATCGGAGAAGGCGAGGACTGGGTCGCGCGCGAACGCGCCATCGCGGAGAACTTTCGACGAGCCGCAGAAGCTGCCGGCGTCCGCCGGATCGTCTACCTCGGCGGGCTCGGAGATGACCACAGCGACCTCAGCGTTCACCTGCGCAGCCGTCACGACGTCGGCGAAGTCCTCGCCGCGGGCCCGATCGAAGTGGTCGAGCTTCGTGCCGCCGTCGTCATCGGCGCCGGCTCCGCGAGCTTCGAGATGCTGCGCTACCTCACCGAGGTTCTTCCCGTCATGGTCACCCCGAAATGGGTCGACACGCGCTGCCAGCCGATCTCCATCCGCGACGTACTCCGCTATCTGGTCGCGGTGATCGAAGAGCCGGGTGCTCTCGCCGGCGTGCTCGAGATCGGGGGCCCCGATGTCGTCTCGTATGCGGAGATGATGGCGATCTACGCGCAGGAAGCGGGACTCAAGAAACGAAGGCTCATCCCCGTTCCTGTGCTCTCCCCGCGCCTTTCGTCGTTGTGGGTCGGGCTCGTCACCCCCGTGCCCGCCCAAATCGCCCGCCCATTGGTTGACTCGCTCGTCAACCCGGTGACCGTGACCGACCACCGCGCCGAAACGCTCTTCCCCTTCGAACGCGTTCCCCTCGCCGAGGCCATTCATCACGCGATCGGCCGGACCGCGGTGGGCGACGTCCCGACGAAGTTCGATGATGCTTCCTCGCCCGTGTGGCAATCGACGGCAACCGACCCCAGCTGGACCGGGGGTACCGAGTTCACCGATGTGCGCACCGCCCTTGTGGCCGCCGATCCTCATCGCACCTGGCAGGCGGTGTGCCGGGTCGGTGGCGAGCAGGGCTGGTATCGGGGTGAGGTGCTCTGGAAGGCGCGAGGCCTGGTCGATCAGATCGCAGGCGGGCCAGGCCTGCGGCGTGGCCGTCGCCACCCCGATCGCCTTGCGGTGGGTGAGCCCGTGGACTTCTGGCGGGTCGAGGACCTCGAACCGGATCGATTGCTCGTGCTGATCGCCGAGATGCGGCTCCCCGGCAAGGCATGGCTGCAATGGACGGTCGAACCAGTCTCCGGCGGAACGCTGCTGGTGCAGACCGCCCGCTTCCGACCACGGGGGCTCTTCGGCCGCGCCTACTGGTCCGCAGTAGCGCCGTTCCACGGACTCGTATTCCCGGGGCTCATCAACGGGATCGCGCGCCACGCAGCCAGTGAATCGGCCTGAGCCCGGGCATTCGCCGAGAGGGCGTCCCAACGCGGCGCGTTCTCTCGAGCAGCCGGCGCGCTGCGCGACATCGTGCAGAACCACCTGTTACGCGACAGTGGTTGGAGAGTTCCGTGATGTTCGTTCTGCGAAGATGAGACCTATGGAGCAGCCAACGGCCGTCGAAATCCGATCCGGACCCTGGGGCCTCGTCGACATCCGAGGATTCCTCGATTCGACCGTGATCCCGATGCGGCTTGCGACCCACGGGTCGGTAGGGCCGATGGTGCAGTCCCTGTGGTTTCTGTTCGATGGATCCGCGCTGTGGTGTTGTACCCAGCGCGACTCGGTCGTCGCCACGCGCCTTCGGAGTGATCCTCGATGTGGCTTCGAGATCGCCGGCGACGAACCGCCCTACCGAGGCGTGCGAGGGAGGGGCGTTGCATCGATGGATGCCGTGCTCGCGGCCGGTCTGCTCGAGCGTCTCATCATTCGCTACCTCGACGATTCGGAGTCGTCACTCGCATCGTGGCTGCAATCACGGGTGGCCGATGAGGTGGCCATCCGGATCGACTCGCTCGTGGTTTCGTCGTGGGACTACTCGTCACGCATGAGTACCTGATGGCCGGCCTTGAGTGGCCAAGGCCGGAGCCGCCGAGACTCGGTTGCCGAGTGCTTCGATGACGCTGGGGTGTTCGGCGTCCCAGTTTCTGGTGTCGGTCTCGTCGCGGTCCTGGAGTTCGCGGAAGACGGCGAGTCCGTAGAGGAAGACCGCGGTGGCGACCGCGAAAAAGATCACGGTGCCGATCGTGAAGAGGACGGTCTCGTTCATCGGGGGCTCCGTTCTCCGGCGAGGAGGAGCGCACCGAGGGATTGGATCGATGGGACCCAGATGCCGACGAAGATTCCGGCGCTGGTGTCGTCGGCGATGA
>JANLRZ010000127.1:0-6459 GCA_031362155.1 Acidimicrobiia bacterium
TCGGTCCTTGCGATCTGGCTGATCCTGCTCGTCGGCCTTTCGTTCCTGGCATCGACTGCCGGCGGCGTGTTCAAGGTGCAGTTCGGACTGCCCGGATCCGAGAGCGAGCGCGCCTTCGAGATCCTCAAGGAAGACGGCTTCCAACAGCGGGCCGGCGTCCAGGCCAAGATCGTCTTCCAGGATGCACGTGGTGTGCGCGACCCCGCGGTTCGCGAGGCAATGGAAGGTCTCTTCCAGCGCGTCGAATCACAGGTGCGCGGAACCGAGATCGTCAGCCCGTACGACAACGAGCAACAGATCTCTCGCACCGGCACCATCGCGTACGCGGAGCTGAACTTCCGTGACCGCAACACCGCGTCGTATCAATCCGCCGCCGACGAGATCCGCGCGTTGCGCGACGACGTCCAGGTTCCGGGCCTCACCGTCGAGCTCGGCAACAGCATCTTCAAACAGGAAGCATTCGGGAGCGAGGCCGTCGGACTGATTCTGGCGATGATCATCCTGCTGCTCGCGTTCGGGTCGCTGCTCGCCATGGGTCTGCCGATCGCGACCGCGTTGGTCGGGATCGGGACCGGCATCGCACTCGTCAAACTCGTCGCCAACGTGTTCAACATGCCCGACTTCACCACCCAGGCCGTGTTGATGATCTCCATCGGCGTCGGGATCGACTACGCGCTCTTCATCGTGACCCGGTATCGAGAGGCCCTCGATCAGGGCCGCGATCCCGAGACCGCCGTCGTCATCGCGCTCGACACCGCAGGACGCGCGGTGCTGTTCGCCGGCTCGACGGTCGTGATCGCGCTCCTCGGACTGCTCATTCTCAACACCGAAACGTTCCGGGGTGTCGCGATCGGAACCACGATCGGCGTGCTCGTCACGATGCTCGCGTCGGTGACGCTGCTCCCGGCGCTGCTCGGTTTCGTCGGCCGCAACATCGATCGGTTCGGCCTCCCCCACCGCTCGCGCGCCGCTGACGGACCGACCTTCTGGCACCGTTGGTCGAGAGTCATTCAACGGCGGCCGTGGCCCGCGGTGGTGGCGGCGAGCCTCATCCTGGTGGTGATCGCCGCGCCGGTGTTCTCGATGCGCCTCGGTTTCGGCGACGACGGCAACGCGCCCGACACGTCGACCACGCGCCGGGCCTACGACTTGCTCGCCGAGGGGTTCGGGCCAGGTTTCAACGGGCCATTGTTGATCGCCGCGACGACGCCCAATGGCGCGGCTGATGCCGCCAAACTCCAGAAACTCGGCGACACCATCCGCGATTTACCGGGCGTGACGTTCGTGACTCCGCCACTGCCCAACGAGGCCGGTACCGCGGCAATCATGCAAGTGGTTCCCACCACTGCGCCCCAGGATGTCGCGACCGACGAACTCGTGACCACACTCCGCGACGATGTGATCCCTCGAGTCATGGGACCGCAAGCCGCCAACGTCGCCGTCGGTGGGTTCTCAGGGGCCGTCGCCGACTTCGCGGCCTACACCACGCGGATGCTGCCCGTCGTCATCGGTCTCGTCTTGATCATGTCGTTCGTCTTGCTCATGATCGTGTTCCGGAGCCTCCTGGTCCCGCTGAAAGCCGTGATCATGAACCTCCTCTCGGTGGGCGCGGCCTACGGCGTGATGGTCGCCATCTTCCAGTGGGGCTGGGGCGCCGACCTGATCGGCGTCGGTCGGGCCGGTCCGATCGAATCGTGGGCACCACTGATGCTCTTCGCCGTGGTCTTCGGTCTCTCGATGGACTACGAGGTGTTTCTGCTGTCGCGCATCAAAGAGGAGTACGACCGCACCGGCAACAACGCGACGGCCGTCGCCGACGGCCTCGCCGCGACCGCTCGGGTGATCACTGCGGCCGCGGCCATCATGGTGTGCGTCTTCGGTGCGTTCGCACTCGGCCCGGACCGTGCCCTCAAGATGTTCGGAATCGGCATGGCCACCGCGGTGTTCATCGACGCGACCATCGTGCGACTGATTCTCGTCCCGGCCACGATGGAACTGCTCGGCGATCGCAACTGGTGGATTCCCGCCTGGCTCGACCGCATTCTCCCCCGGGTTCACATCGAGGGCCACCCCGATCTCGACGCCGAGCTCGCGGCGCTCACCGAGCTTCCCGCGACGGTCAGCCCCGACTGAGCGCCAGCCGGTACTCCAACTCATCACGGATCGGGTCGCCCGACTCGCCTACCAGAGGAATCGTCGGCTTGAGGGAACGTCGGGCCTCGTCAACTGCTCCGGGTCGAACCGCGCCCAACGAGAACCCGCACGTTTCGTAGAACGCGATTGCACCCGCGTTGTCGTTGGTCGTGACCAACCAGACTGCGGCCGCACGCGCAGACTCGGCCGCGTGGATGACGGCGTCGACGAGCGCCGAGCCAACTCCCTCGCGACGCCTCATTGCCTCGAGCGCGACGATTTCGCACTCGTCACCAACCGACTCGAAGAGCACGTATCCCAGCGGCATTCCGCCCTCGTCGAGCGCGAGCAACCCCGGAAGGTCCGACGGGTCGATCAACGCGCCTCGCCGGACGACCGGCCCGCCCCAAACAGTGAGGACCCGGTCGGCCACGAACGCGCGCTCACGACCCGCGGCCGGCACGGCCCGGATCTCCATGGATCAGGCCGACGCGGACTCGAACGGTGGGAGTCCGAGCCGGGCGCGCACCTCGGGACGACGCAGCGGCGGATCCGACTTCGGCGGTTGCCGACGAGCCGGCAAATCGGCCAGTAGATGTTCGCTGATGTGCGCGATCTTCATCGCCGCGTCTTCCATCGCCGCGGCGACGTCGCCCTTGGGTTTGGCCACACCGCTGATCTTGCGGACGAACTGACGGGCGGCGGCTTCGATCTCGTCGCGAGTGGCGGGCGGTTCGAGGCCTCGGAGTTCGGTGATGTTTCTGCACATAGGCCCGAGCGTAGGACTCGGGCACGCGCCTTCGCGCCGCTACAGTCCGCCCCCACACCGCAACCCCCGTGGGAGTACCAATGCGTCTTCGTTCGTGCGCCCCCGGGTGCTCGTTGGCGGTCTTGATCGTCGCCCTGTTCCTCGCCCTGGGCGGATGCGGCTCCGACACCCCCGCGACCACCGCGACCGCGAAACCCAAATCCGACCCGACCGAGGATCTCGTGATGGCGGACATCGATTTCGTGAACCTGCACGACATGACCCCGGTGCGCGGGTTCTTCGTCGCCAATCGGCTCGGACACCTCAAGGAGACGTTGGCCATCGCCAACTCGCCGAACGGTGGGAAATACCCCGTCGGCACGGTCATTCAACTCGTGCCGCAAGAGGCGATGGTCAAGCGGCGGGCGGGCTTCAACCCCGCCACCAAGGACTGGGAGTTCTTCTTCCTCACCACCGACGCGACGGGCACGAAGATCGACAAGCGTGGCGGCACCGAGGTCGTCAACCGGTTCGGCGGGAACTGCTTCTCCTGTCACGCCGCCGCCCAGGGAAAGTTCGACCTGGTGTGTGAGAAGGATCACGGCTGCGAGCCACTCCCGATCGGTGACGACATCATCCACTCGGTCCAAGAGGCCGATCCGAGGCCACGCGCCACCGAAACCTAAAAGGACGGATCGGGGGTCACGACCTCGTGACCCCCGTTCCCCTCCGACAACAACCAACCGCGTCAGGCCGAAATGCTCGACTTCGTCGCGATCCGGTACATCTCGGTGATGTCACTGACCACGACGAGACCGTCGCCGACGGATCCGGTCGCCGCACCACCGACAATCGCCCGCACCGCCGTCTCCACCTCTTCGTCCTCGACGAAGACGACGATCACCAACTTGTGGTTGACGAGCATCTCGAACGACTGGCCCCGGTACTCCCCCTTCTTGATGAGCTGGCCGTGGCCGCGGGCGTCGATCATGGTGAAGCCGGTCAGCCCGGACGACTCGAGCAAGGATGCGACTTCGCCGAGCCGGTCGGGACGGATGATGCCTTCGACGCGCTTCATGATGCTCCTACTTCTTCACGCAAGGTTCGCGGGGTGGTTGGGACGAGTTCGGAGACATTCGCGTGCGATACCTCGACCGGCGCGAACACCGAGCCTTGGGCCTCGAGGAAGTCGGGATAGGCAAAGGCACCCATCTCCGGCATGTCGAGGCCCGAGATCTCGGCCGCTTCGGTCGAACGCAGGATCCCGAACTTCTTCAAGATGTTGAAGAAGATGACACACGCGATCGAGCACCAGATGACGACGACGACCATCGATGCGAGCTGCGCCCACAGCTGGCCGGTCTCGCCGTAGAACAGTCCCTTGACTCCCCCGGCGACACCGTTGAAGCCATCGCCGTACCGACCGTCGGCGAAGAGTCCCAGCGCGAGCAGCCCCCAGAGACCATTGGCGCCGTGCACTGCAACTGCGCCGACCGGGTCGTCGACCTTGGCCTTGTGTTCGACCACGACGACGGCCACGACCACGAGTACACCGGCGACGATGCCGATGACGGCCGCGGCCCACGGCGCAACGAACGCACAGGGCGCAGTGATCGCCACGAGTCCGGCGAGCAAACCGTTACAGGTCATCGATGGGTCGGGCTTGCCGTACTTCTTCCACATCACGAACATCGTGGTGAGGCAACCGAACGCCGCGGCCAGGATCGTGTTCAGAATCACGATCATGAAGCGGAAGTCAGTCGCACCGAAGGTCGACGCTCCGTTGAAGCCCATCCAGCCGACGAGCAGCACCATCGTGCCCAGGAATGCCATCGGCAGGTGGTGACCCGGGATGGCGCGGGGATTCCCGTCCTTGTCGAACTTGCCGATACGAGCCCCGAGGATCTTGGCGCCCCAGAAGGCCGCGACACCGCCCATGGCGTGCACCACGCCGGAGCCGGCGAAGTCCAGTGCACCGTGACCCCACTTGGGACCCATGGTGCCGAGCTGTGAGAGGAACCCGCCACCCCAGACCCAGTTGCCGTACACGGGGTACAGGATCATCGAGGCGAAGAGACCCCACCAGAGGAACCCCTTGAAGTTGAACCGCTCGGCCATGGCCCCGGTCGGAATCGTGGCGGTGGCATCCATGAACACCAACTGGAAGAAGAAGAAGCCGGCAATCCCGACGTCGTACGCGTGACCCGAGAGGAAGAAGCCGGAGTGGGAGATGAACTGCCACCCGCCCAGATGCCCACCGTTCGCGAGTTGGGTGATCCCCAACGCCGGGTTGGACACCGACCCAAACATCAGCGCGTACCCGCACACGAACCAACCCACGGTGCCCAACGCGAAGATGACGAGGTTCATCATCATCGTGTGCGCCGCGTTCTTGGCTCGCGTGAAACCGGTCTCGACCAGCGCGAATCCCGCCTGCATGAACAGCACCAGGATTCCACCCACCATCAACCACGAGTAGTTGATCGCGAGGTGGTCCTTGGCGACGGCCGCCTTGATCGGCGTGATGTCGGTCGGGGTCTTGCCCACCGGTACCACCGCTTCGACCTGGGCGTCCGACACGCCGGTCTTGGCCCCGGTGGCATCACCATTGTCGGCGAAGGCCACCCCGGTCAGCCCGACGACCAGCAGCATGGTCGAGAGCGCGGTCGTGACGAGGAGGCGCCGGCGGAATCGCGGCGTGAGATTGCCGGCGGTGAGCCCGGCCTGGCGGCGCTGGCGTCGAAACACCAGCGGGGTCAACATCGCAGCCACGATGAGGACCACGAACAAGGGACGCAACATGACGGACGGCCTTCTGTCGAGAAGTGATAAACGATGCTCGGCGCCGCACTGCGCCGGCCGTCACCGTACGGACGGACTGTTTCGGGTTTCCGCCAGGAATATGAACGCCGTGTTACGTAGCTGACGGAGAGTCGCGGTCGCGACTTCACCACCGAAGGGGAGAAGTGATGAGCCATCGAGTCGTCGTCTGGGGAACCGGCAACGTAGGTCGTCCCGCGATCCGGGCCGTCGCCGCCCATCGGGACCTCGAACTGGTCGGTGCCATCGTCGCCAATCCCAGCAAGGTCGGGGTCGATGCCGGCGAACTCGCCGGCATCGGACCGCTCGGGGTGCTCGCGACCGACGACGTGGACGCGGCGCTCGCCAACGACATCGACGCCGTCGTCTACACCGCGACCGGCGACACCCGCCCCGACGACGCGTTGCGCGACCTGCTTCGCTGTCTCGAGTCCGGCATCAATGTCGTCTCGACGTCCTTCTACCCGCTGCTCCACCCGGCGAGCGCGCCCCGAGAACTCCTCGATGTCGTCGAACCGGCGTGCGCGACGGGCAATGCGTCGGTGTTCGTGTCGGGCATCGACCCCGGCTGGGCGCTCGACATTCTCCCCGCGCTCGTGAGTGGCGTCGGTGCGGGTATCGCCGAGATCCGAGTGCAGGAGATCTTCAACTACGCGCTCTACGACCAACCCGAGGTGGTGCGCGACGTCATCGGTTTCGGCGGCCCGATGGATCAGACACCGCTGATGCTGTTCGACTTCTCACTCGAAATGGTCTGG
>JANLRZ010000161.1:0-10450 GCA_031362155.1 Acidimicrobiia bacterium
CACACGTGTCCGGCCCAGCCGTTTTCGCTCTCGGTCATGACCGAGAGTGCCATCGACCTCGTGAGCCACTACGACTTCACGCCCCGATTCGCCCGACCGTCACCCGTTCCGGGCCAGATCGGCGGCGTCGCCCGCGCCGCCACCCCGTGCCCCATGACCTACCAATCCCGCCACTGACCGCCGGTCCAAGCCGGCGTTTGGCACCTGGTGGTCCTCACCGCGTCACCACGCGCCAAACGCCGCAGGTCAATCCCTTACCCAGTTGCCGTGGAAGCCGAAGGGGACACGCACCGGCAGGTGGATCGTGGCGACGGGGGGTCCGGCGAAGTCCTGGGCGTCGAGGATGACGACGTCGGCCGCGTTGCGGTTCGGGTCGTGGACATAGGCCATGACCCAACCTTCGTCCTCGGCGGCGTCGTCGGACTTCGGGACGAATACCGGCTCCTGCGACATCCGTCCGCCACCGAAGTCGTGTTCCACCATTGTCCCCGCGACGAGATCGTGCTTCAGGAGGTTGCCGAGCGCGAGCCCGTTGTTCTCGGCTCCGGGTGCAAACGTCGCGGTGTAACCGAACTGGTGCCGACGGCCGACGACGCGATCATCGCCGCGCGGGAACTCCTGCGGGCGATCCGAGATGACATCTCGTCCGACGCGACGGCCCGTCGGGTCGATGGTCCACCGTTCGAACACCGGGCCACCTTCGTTCGGTCCGTTGGTGTCGTTGTCGAACGTCTTCGGGTGCACGGCGACGTCCATGATCACCCGGTCGCCGTCGTCGTACGCGTTCAGCGGGTGGTACACGTAGCAGAGGTCGTCGAGTTCGCACCACACGGTCGAGTCCGCGTCGGCTTCACGGGTGAGCAGCCCGACGCGGGCGCCGTAGTCGGGGTTCCATCGGTAGGGGAGCGTGCCCCCACTCATGGCGAGGTCGAGGTCGAAGGTGCAGGGCAGGTCGAAGAGCACCACACGCGATTCGGTGATGGCGCAGTCGTGCACCATCGGCCCGCCGGGCACCGGAACGTTCACGGTGCGGCGGACCCGACCATCGACGCCGACGACGATGTACTGGAGATAGTTCCACTCCCAGTAGTACGCGACGGCGTGCAGCTCACCGGTGAGCGGGTCGCGCTTGGGGTGGGCGGTGAAGGCACCGGGAAGGGTGCCGCCGAAATCGGACCGGGCGACTGTTTCGAGTTCGTCGGTGAGCTGCATCGGCAAGCCGCCCGCCTCGACGATGGCGAACGTCGTGCCCGCATGTGAGATCACGTTGGTGTTCGCGGTGTTGTCACCCATGCCGTGACGCGGACCCGGCGTCGGGTTGCCGCCGAGCGCGTCGACGGCCGAGTCGGACCGTACGTAGCGGTTGCGGTAGGTGACGGCCTTGCCGCCCCGGAGCCACAAGCCGTGCACCATGCCCGTGCCGGTGAACCAGTGGTAGGTGGCCGGGTCGGGATCGACCACCGGGTTGGGCCCGATCCGCAGGAGCCGACCCTCCAGATCTTCCGGTATCGAACCGGTGACGGGGAGATGGTCGATGCTCACTTCCTCGCGCACCGGCGCGAAGTTGCCGGTGAGGTACGGGCTCGTGGTGACGGCGGACTCGGTCATGGTCATGGGGTCTCCCGGTGATTCGACGTTGATGGGATGAAGAGTTCGTTGGCGAGTTGCTGGACCGTGGCCGGGTCGGCGCAGCCGGTCATCGGCGCGAGTGCACCGTGGAGGTGCAGCGACACGATGCCGTGGGTGGTCGCCCACATCACGCCCGCCAGTTCCTCGGCGCGCACCTCCGGATGGAACCCGTCGGATTGCGCTTCACGGACCACGGCGACCAACTGGGCAAACGCGGCGGCGCCACTCGTCATGTAGTCAGGGTCGCCGATGTCGCACAGGTCGGCCCGGAACATCAGTCCGAATGCCCCCGAGTTCGCGAGGGCAAAGCGCTGATAGCCGAACGCGGCGGCGGCCAAGCGTTCCCGACCGGCCGCCTCGGGAATCGGTGCAATCGCACGGTCGACCGCGAGGACGAGGTCACCGAACGCCTCGGCGGCGACGGCCGCGAGCAACGCACTGAGCGTGGGGAAGTGGCGTTGAGGAGCGCCGTGCGAGACGCCGGCCCGTCGCGCGATCTCCCGGAGTCCGATCCCATCGGTGCCGTCGTGATCGAGATAGTCGCGTGCGGTGGCCACCAACCGGTCCCGGGTGCTCGGGGTCGGGGTCGTGGTCGGGGTCGTGGTCGGGGTCGTGGTCGGGGGCGCAACCGTCGGCGTCATGCTGACACTGTCTACTTCTTGGTAGACAGTGTCAACCCCAGGCTGAGTGCCCGTCGTCACACGCGTATGGTTCGCCCGATGAACGACTACGACCATCTCCTGGCGCCCGGCCGGATCGGCACGCTCGAACTCCGGAACCGGATCCTCATGGCGCCGATGGGGGACTCGCTCGCCAACGACGACGGGAGCATCTCCGAGGCCCAGCTCGCGTACTTCGAGGCCCGCGCCCGTGGCGGTGCCGCGCTCCTGCTCATCGGCTCGGTGGCGGTGGCCTATCCCGACGGGTGTGTCGATGCGCGCCAGGTCGCCGCGTCGGATGAGGCGTTCCTCCCCGGACTCACCGCGCTCGCGGATCGCGTGCACCACCACGGGGCCACGGTGGCCGCGCAGCTGACGTACAACGGCGCGTTGGCTCGCTACGACATCGCCCGCGGCCACCCGATGCTCGTGCCCGCGGTCCCCAAGCGGTCGCACCCCGACCGGTTGTCGATGATGGTGACCGACGCCGAGATCGCGGGCTTCATGGCGCCGCACGCGAGCCCGACCGCCAAGGTCGAGTATCAGGTCGCCACCGATGCCGACCTGGGCTCGGTGATCGAACACTTCGCGGCGGCGACCGACCGATGCCGCCGCGCCGGCATCGACGGCGTCGAACTCCACGCCGGGCACGGCTACCTCATCGACGAGTTCTTGTCACCGGCGCTCAACCACCGGGAAGACCGGTGGGGTGGCTCGGTCGAGCACCGGTCCCGACTCCTCGTCGAGATCATTCGAGCGATCCGGACGCGGGTCGGTGCCGACTACCCCGTGTGGATGCGCATCAACGCGCTCGAGTACCACAAGCCGGACGGCGAGACGTTCGTGGATCAATGTGCGGTGATCGAACGGGCGGTCGCTGCGGGTCTCGATGCCGTCCACGTCACGGCGTACGCGAACCTCGACGTCGCCACCGGCCCAACCGACTCCTACGCACCCCATCGAGTCGGCGATCTGGCCGACTACGCGGCCGAAGTCCGATCGCTCGTCGACGTTCCGGTGATCACCTTCGGTCGGTTCGAGCCCCACGAAGCCGACGCGGTGATCGCCACCGGTCGCGCCGACTTCGTCGCAATGGGTCGCAAGCTACTTGCCGATTCCGACCTTCCCAACAAACTCATCGCGGGGGAGTCCGACCGCATCCGGCCGTGCCTCTACCAGTACCGGTGCATCGGGAACATCTTCGTCAACGAGTCACTCGCGTGCGTCGCGAACGCGGCGACGGGTCGCGAACACGAGGCCGCGATCCCGCCCGCGGCGAGGTCGCATCGCGTGCTCGTCGTCGGCGGCGGCGCGGCGGGGCTGGAAGCGGCGCGAGTGTTGGCGACCGAAGGTCACGCGGTGACCGTCTGGGAGGCCGCCGACACCCTGGGAGGCGTCCTGGCCGATATCGCCGGCATCGATCCCGTGCTCGATGCCCACCGCCAGTGGCTCATCGGTGAAGTCAATCGGCTCGGGGTCAAGATCCACCTCGGTCACGCCGCCACTGCCGCGACGCTCGCGGTGGCGCCGGCCGACGAGGTGGTGTTCGCCACCGGCCCACAGTGGGTGACCCCGAGAATCGCCGGGGTGGATCCAAGCCGGGTCATCACGCCTCCCGACCTCCGCCGGCTGCTCGCGGCGCCGCACTCCGAAACGACGACCGATACGGCGACCGGACCCGAACCCGTTGTGGTGCTGGGTGGCGACAAGCCCGGACTCACCCTCGCGCTCGGGTTGGCCACCCGCGGCCATGCGGTGACCATCATCGAGGACACGCGAGTGTTCGGAACGGCCCTCGGGCTTCCCGGTCGGTTCCGGATGGTGGCCGATGCCACGGCGGCCGGCATCACCCTGGTCGGAGAGGCGACCGTCGCATCGGCGACACCGACCACCCTCGCCGTCATCACCTCCGCCGGACCGCGCAACATCCGGGCGCACTGGATCGTCTCGACGTTGCGCACCGCCCGACCACCTGAACTGCGAACCGACCCGGGACCTCAGCGGCAGTGGGTCGTCGGCGATGCGATCGGCGCCCGCGGGTTCGAGGGCATCACCCGAGACGCCGAGTCGCTCGCCCGGGAGCTGGCACAGTGAACCCGCCACCCGAGCTGCCGGCGACCACCCGCGATCATCTGCTCCGCGCCGATGAGCGAGCGGTCTTCGAGCGCGACGGCTTCCTCCGCATCCCTGCCGCCCTCCCGCCGGCGGTGGTCGCCGACCTCCGGCGAGTCGCCGATTCCGAGTTCGCCGCTTTCGGCGCCGAACCCGACCGTTCGCAGTTCGCGGTGTTGAATCAGCACGGCCTCATCGGTCGCGATCCGGTCTATCTCGAACTCGTCGATTGGCCCACGACCTTCGCCAAAGTCTTCGGGGTCCTCGGTTGGAACATCCAGCTGTTCCACACCCAACTCGTCGTCACACCGCCTGCCCATCCCGACGCGCCACGCGGCGGGTACGCCTGGCACCAGGACAACAACCGAATGAACCTCGATTTCGAGACGACCACACTCCACCCGCGGGTCTCGGTCAAGGTGGCCTACTTCCTCACCGACCTCCCAACGGCCGGGATGGGTAACTTCTGCATCGTTCCGGGCAGTCATTACGACCGCGCCGCACCCGACCCGACCGGAGCCATGGAGGTCACCGCGTCGGCCGGCGATGCCCTGCTGTTCGATCGCCGACTCTGGCACGCCGCGAGCACCAACCACTCCACGACCACGCGCTCGGTCGTGTTCTACGGCTACAGCTACCGATGGCTGCGGCCGAAGTCGGACATCACCACCAATGTCGAGATTGCCGGGAATTGTGCGATCCGTCGGCAACTCCTCGGCGCGGCCACCGGTGCCAACGGCTACTTCGACCCGACCGATGACGACGTGCCCCTCCGGCGCTGGATCGATCAGACCCTCGGGGCCGATGCCGGCCCGGTGTCCGGCGCGGTCTGAGGAGGTCCTCGGTCTCGCGCGCACACCTTTCTACACTGACGCCGCGGGTGGAGCCCCCTATTCAGGAGACGGTTCTCCCATGAAGCAACCAGCACGCATCGCACTCGCAGAAGGCATCGGGACGATGATCCTCGTCGTCGGCGGACCCGGAACCGCCATCCTCGCCACCGGCGGATTCCTCGAAACCGGCTCGGTCGGCGTCCTCGGCGTCGCGCTGGCCTTCGGACTCGCGCTGTTGTGCGCGGCCTACGCGATCGGCTCGATCTCGGGATGCCACATCAACCCCGCGGTCACGATCGGCCTGTGGGCGATCAAGAAGACCGAGACCAAAGACGTGCCCTTCTACCTCGGAGGCCAGATCGTCGGGGGACTCGTGGGCGCGGGCGTGATCTACGTGATCGCCAACAGCGTCTCCGGGTTCAGCGCCAAGGCCTCGGGCTTCGCCTCGAACGGGTACGGCGTCCACTCACCCGGTGGTTTCAAGATCGGTGCGGCGATTCTCGTCGAGATCGTCTTCACCGCGCTCTTCATCTTCGTGATCGCGAGCACCAGCCGGAAATCGATGCCGGCCGGCTTCACCGGCGTCACGGTCGGCCTCATGCTCACCTTGATCCACCTGATCACGATCCCCGTCGACAACACCTCAGTGAACCCGGCCCGCAGCCTCGCGACCGCGGTGTTCCAGGGCGGGTGGGCGCTCCGCCAGCTCTGGGTGTTCATCGTGTTCCCCATCATCGGCGGCGTGATCGGTGCGCTGCTGTGGCGAGCCCTGGTGCCAGCCGAAGACGCCTGACATCCATCGGTCGACCCGGTTCGCGTGTCAGAGTCGAGGGATGGAAAAGCTCCAATACCTCTGCTGGGCGCGAACCGGGCTCGACCCGTCCGAGCGCGGCAACCTCGTGCGCGACGCCATCGTTCCCAAACTGCTCGCGCTCCGTCCGGCGGGATTGTCGATGCAGGTCGACGACGCCGATGCCCAGGTCCCGGTTCCGATGCCGCCGCCCGACGATGAGCCCCAACCCTTCCTGCTCGTGTCGATCTGGCTGGACCGCTACGACGACCGCGCCCCGTTCGAAGCAGTCCTCAACGAATCGTGCGCCGAGATTGCCGGGTATCTGGTCACCGAGTCCATGTACACCGACTACGGGGGCAACCGTCACGCCGAACCCCGGTCGTGGCCCGACGGCGAGCGTTCGCCGGGCGTCGTGATGGTCACGCTGTTACGGCGACCCGCGACCATGACCCCGGAGGCGTGGGTTGCGCACTGGCACGGCGTGCAGTCGCCGGTGAGCGAGTCGATGCAACCGCGCATGCGGTACGTGCGCAACGCGGTCGCCCGCCCCATCACGGCCGGCGCACCGCCGATCGAGGGCATCGTCGAAGAGGCGTGGCCTTCCCCGGAGCACCTGACCGATCCGATGTTGTTCTATTGCGCGGACGGTGACACCGACCTCATGCGGGCCAACCTCGGCGCGATGTTGGAGAGCGTGACCGGGTTCCTCGACCTGGCCGAGCTCCGCAGCTTCACCACGAGTGAGTACCTGCTCAAGACCTGAGCGGCGCCACCGGCTCCTCACGGACACAGAACTGATCGAGCCTCGCCGTCTCGACGACCACGCCGTCGTCGCGGACGACGAATCCGTCGACGCCCTCCGCCTCCAGCAAGGCCACACCATCCCGGGGCCCGGCGACGAAGGCCGCTTTGGCCAAGACTTCGGCCCACCACGCCGCGCCGGCCAGCACCGTGACCGACGCGACCCCTGACGCCGCGGGGGCGCCCGTGTGCGGGTCGAGCAAGTGATGGACTTCGTGCCCACCCCGGCGCCACCGCCGCTTCAGCCGCGTGCTGGTCGCCACCGCCCCGGCGCCGAATCGGAGACTCCCGATCTGGGCCATCGCCACCGGATCATCGAACGTCGCTCGCCACGCTCCGTCGTACGGACCGGAACCGACGACCCGGAGATCGCCGCCGAGGTCCACACACCCGGCCGTGACACCGGCCTCGGCGAGGTCCTGGGCCACGAGGTCGGCCGCGAATCCCTTGCCGATGCCGCCGAGATCGAGCTGGACGCCGGGGCCGAGCGTCACCGACCTCACGATGGGATCCATACGGATCTCGCCACAGCCGGTGAGCGGCACACTTTCGTGCGGCACTGAGGTCGGCGCCGCAGCTCCGGTCACGCTCGGAAAGTCGCGGTCGTAGCCCCATGATTGCAATGCGGCGAGACCGGTCGGATCGAACCGACCCGCCGTACGCCGCCAGGCTTCCACTGCGTGGGCGATCAAGGTGAAGGTCAACCGCGACACCACGACCGGGCGTTCGGCTGCGGCCGCGTTGAGCAGACTCAACTCGCTGTCGGGCCGGAACCGGGACCAGAGCTGTTCCAGATCGGCGAGGCGGTCCTGGGCCCGATCCACGATCTCGGGGGCGCCACCGAGCGCGAGGACGCGGGCGTTCGTGCCCATGACCCGGAACGTTCGATCGACCCACGATGTCTCGGCAATGACCACATAATCTCATCGGCATCGCCACCCCGAACACTGAGCGCGGCCCGGAGCGCGACCCTCGGGCGCGACCGATGAGCAGGTATGCCGACGCGCCAGACTGGCCCGGTGAAGCGCACGAAGGGCTGGGTACTCACGATCACTGTGACGATGATCGTGCTCGTCGTACTCGGGGTGTGGCGCCGCAACGACCTCGTGACCCAGACGGTCGATGCCCGCGCCGATCGGGCCGCGGCCCTCGCCTCACTGACGACCCTCCAGGCCCGGATTCGCAATACCGCGCTGGCCGCGCGATCCCTCGAGTTCAACAACTCGAAGACGTTGAACGCCGCGCAGGACCTCGAACGGAGCATCGATGACGCGCTCGGTCGGATCCAGCTCGCCGGACGCCAGCGCGACGACAGTGCGGTGAGCGCGTACATCGCCGGCGGCCAACTGGGCCAACTGCGCGAGTGTCTCGACGGCATCACCCGCGCGCTGAACCAGGTCAGCGTCGGCGACCTGAACAGCGTGGACACGCTCGAAGCAACGCGACCGGCATGTCGCGCGGTGGGCGCCTGATGGCCGACTCACGGCGCATCACGCTGATCGTCGTTGCCCTCGTCGCCAGCCTCGCCCTCGGCACCACGCTTTGGCACCTGAACGGTGCCTGGACCGAGCGGCGGCGAGCGGTCGAGGCTCGCGTCGCCGCCGAGCGTGCGACGGCGGCGGCCGAGGCCAACCTGGCGACCTTGCGGGCCCGACTCGGCCAGGATCGGGTGAGCGCGACCTTGCTACGCCGACGCCATGACGCGGCGGCGGCGTCACTCGAGCTCCGGAATGCCCAGCTCATCGCGACCGAGGCCGACCGGGACCGCGCCCTTTCGACGGCCGAGGACAAGAACGCCGAGGCCCTGATCGTGCGTGCGTGCCTCGCCGGTGCGGGCACCGCGCTGGGTTCACTCCAACTCCGCGACACGGTGCGAACCGTCGCTGCGCTCCAAAGCGTCGACGCCGTGTGTCGTGCGGCGCAGGGCAATCAGTCCGGGCCGACCGCGCAGTATGCGTTCGACTTTCCCGATCCGTTCGTCCTGACGGTCGGTGCCGACCAATACGCGTTCGCGACGAACTCCGGTGGCGGGAACATCCAGGGCCTCGCCCGGCGACCCGACGGCACCTGGGCAACGAATGGTGACGCGCTGGGCCGGTTCCCGGCGTGGGCATCGTGGGGGCGCACCTGGGCGCCGGCCGTACTGGCCCGGCCCGGCGGATTCGTCATGTACTACACCGTCCGCGAAGCCGCGACGGGTCATCAATGCATCTCCCGAGCCTGGTCGGCAGCGCCCGGCGGGCCGTACGTCGACACCTCGGTCGCGCCCCTGCAGTGCAGCGATCGTGATGCGATCGACGCCGAGCCCGTCGTCGGGCTCGACGGTGTCCCGGTCCTCATGTGGAAGTACGAACGCCCGGCGACGATCGTGGCCCGACCCCTGCGCGGCGATGGTCTGGCGTTCGCGGGGCCCGAGGTCACCCTGCTCCGGGCGAGCCGCTCGTGGGTCGGGAGCAATGTCGAGGCGCCATCGATGCTGATCACCGCCAAGGGGTCCTGGTTGTTCTTCGCCGCCAACGATTGGCGGACCCGTCGCTACGCAACCGGAGTCGTGCAGTGCGCAGGCCCGCTCGGCCCCTGCGATCGCCCGGGCCCGGCACCGCTGCTCGCGACCCACACCCCCGTCGTCGGCCCCGGTGGCGGTTCGGTGTTCGGCGATCGCACCGGAACGCCGTTTCTCGCGTACCACGCGTACCGAGATCCGAACGTTGGGTATCCCGCCAATCGACTGCTCTTCATCGCGCGCATCGATATGAGTTCGGGTCGCCCCGTGCTCGTCGAGTAGTGCCCGGTCAGCCGACCAGGCGATGCAGCAACCGCTCGCGCCACCGCGACGCGCGGCCCGTGCGAGTTTCGAACCCGTCGGCGCCGGCGGGGAGCCGAAGACCGGCATTGATGCCCAACCAGCGAAACGGCTCGGGCTCCCACCGCGGCGAGTGGTGATTGACCCAGGGGAGCGAGGTCAACTCCGAATCCCGTTCGAGGACCAGATCGGCGAGGGTGCGACCGGCCAGATTCGTGGTGCTCACCCCGTCGCCGACGTACCCGCCGGCCCAGCCCATGCCGGTCGTGCGGTCGTAGTTCACCGACGAGTACCAATCGCGCGGGATGGCGAGTGGGCCACCCCATTCGTGAGTGATGCGCGCGCTGCGCACGATCGGGAACAACTCGTGGAGGACCTGGCGCAACTCCGCGAAGACGCCCCGGTCGCGATCGAACTCGTCGCGGGTCCGACTCCCGAAGTGGTACGGCGCGCCGCGTCCGCCGAACGCGATCCGGTCATCGGCGGTGCGCTGGGCGTAGATGATCAAGTGACGCCCGTCGGACAAGGTCTCGCATCCGAACGGGGCCGTGCGCGTCTTCTCGGTCTTGCCCAACGCCATCACGCCGGGGCGCAGCGCGGAGGTGGTGGGCTTTGCGGGGTCGGACGGGACGCGCTCGCACTTGGAGGAAGCGGTCTTTCGCTACGTGGCGGCGGAACCGGAGGTCGTTCCCCAACCCAGTGAAGTGGCACACCTGCTGACGGTCGGGACCACGCCGCGCCAACTCGTGACGGTCGAAGGCCAGTTGCTCAATCCCGTCGGCGGCGCGCTGAACCCCGTGCTGCTGCTGCAAAGCGGCGC
>JANLRZ010000132.1:0-30803 GCA_031362155.1 Acidimicrobiia bacterium
GTCGCGTTGTCGTAGTAGGCCGCTGAACCGCCGGCGTCGATGTTCGACGAACTGTTGTTGGTGTTGCCGGCCCACCGGCCCGCTTCACCCGAGATCGCCGAATCGCCGACCGAGACCACATACGGCGCCCCGACCCCGGGCCCGTCGGCCTGCGCCGTCCCGGTCCCCATGGCGACAACGCCGGTCGTGGCGAGCGCACCCACCACTGCGAGCGCGCGCACGCGCCTGACTACTGACTGCATCTGAACCCCCCAAGGCCGGCGGTGCATCCGCCGTGGCGGGATCTTGCGCCATTCGCGCGCCCATCACAAGCACCTTTTTCCCACCCGCCACCGCGACTTTTGGTCTGGGCGTGGGGGAAACCACCCCCCTACCGACCAAAAGTGCAGGGAAATCGGTGGGTCGGGCAGACTACGGGCCGTTCACGACCGGGGGGACCGAATGTCCGAGTGGAACTTTGCAACATGTTGGGAAGCGCTGGCCGACGCGCAGCCCGAGCGCCTGGCGCTCGCGCAGGGCGACCGGCACCGCACGTGGGGTGAGTGGGACGACCGCAGCGCCCGCCTGGCCGCCGCCTTGGCCGACCTCGGACTCGAGCCCGGCGGCAAGGTCGCCAGCTACCTCTACAACTCCATCGAGTACATGGAGGGCGTGTTCGCCACGTGGAAGTGTCGGAGCGCCCCGGTCAACGTCAACTACCGCTACCTCGAAGGCGAGTTGCGGTATCTGCTCGAGAACTCCGACACCGACATCCTCCTCTTCCACGGGGTGCTCGGCGATCAGGTCGCCAAGGTCTGGCGCGACGTCCCGACCCTGAAGGCCATCGTCCAGGTCGACGACGGCCACCCGCTGGTCGACGGCGCCCATCGCTACGACGATCTGATCGCTGCGCACGAACCCGCGGCCCGGGTCGAGAAGAGTGGCGACGACCTCTACATCCTCTACACCGGTGGCACGACCGGCATGCCCAAGGGCGTGATGTGGCGGAACGAGGATCTGTTCAACACCCTGGTGCCGTCGGTGTGGGGTCTGCTCGGGCAGAGTGGCGTCGACTCACCCGAGGAGACACCGGGGGTGGCGGCCGCGATTGCCGAGCAGGGTCGGACACCGGTCCACCTCCCCGCGTCGCCACTCATGCACGGCACCGGGTTCATGTCGTCGTTGCAGGCGCTCACGAGCGGCGGCGCGATCGTCACGCTCGAATCGCACAGCTTCGACGCCCACGAGTTGTGGCGGGCGGTCGAGCGCGAGCACGTGACCCAGATGGCGATCGTGGGCGACGCGTTCGGCAAGCCGATGCTGCGCGCGCTCGAAGAGGCCGAGATCGACAATGCGCCGTTCGACTTGTCGTCGCTCGGGCTCATGATCTCCTCCGGCGTGATGTGGACTGCGGAGATCAAGGAAGCCCTGATGGCGCGCGGCTCGTTCCTCTGCCTCGACTCGTTGGGGTCGAGCGAGGGCGTGGGCTTCGCATCCCAGATCAGCGCGCCGGGCGCGGCGGCCACGACCGCGAAGTTCCAGATCGGCGAGTTCGCCAAGGTGTTGAACGAACAGGGCGTGCCGGTAGAAGCGGGTTCGGGCGAACGGGGCCTGCTGGCCCTTGGCGGGCCGATCCCGCTCGGCTACTACAAGGACCCGGAGAAGACCGCGGCCACGTTCCGCGAGTTCGACGGGAAGCGCTACTCGATCCCGGGCGACTGGGCCACGGTGGCCGCCGACGGCACCATCGAGTTACTCGGCCGGGGCAGCGTGTCGATCAACTCGGGCGGCGAGAAGATCTTCCCCGAGGAGGTGGAGGAAGCGGTGAAACTCCATCCGGCGGTCGCCGACGCGATCGTGGTGGGGGTACCCGACGAAAAGTTCGGTGAAGCGATTTGCGCAGTCGTCTCGCTCCGTCCCGGAGAGACTGCAACTCCCGACGAGATCATCGAGGCGGTGCGATCGAACCTGTCTCGGTTCAAGGCCCCGCGTCACGTCGTCGTCATCGACGAGGTGAAGCGGGGCCCGAACGGCAAGGCCGACTACGCGTGGGCCAAAGCCCTCGCAGTCGAGTCGGTCAACTGATCAGCCGAGGTCAAGACCTACGCACTTGCCTCCGGGGTTCACGGCGCCACCGGCGCCAACGGTGAACCACTTGGGCGTGTTGCGCAGGAACCGGCCGACCGGATCGCCGTCGTCGTCGTTCGGAGGGGTCACGAGTTCGCCGGCGCCGGTCGGATACCGACCCAACCGAGCGTTGAACGCCTCGACTGCGGACTCGACCGTACTGCGCTCGGCCTTGCACGCGCTCTTCTGCGCATTCGCGGTCGTCCCGCCGACGGCGAAGACGACGACCGCGGCCAGGATGCCGAGGATCACGATCACGACGAGCAGCTCGACGAGCGTGAAACCCTTCTGCAGCAGGTTCTTGTCGGCAGTACGAGAACGGAGGTGCTTGAGCACGAATATCAGATCCCTTGAGTGTCGCCGGCCCCGGTCTTCCGGAGCGCTCCCAACCCGTCGGCGAGTGCCGCACGAGAACCGCGAACCTATAACGATCTCCTCAACTTTGGGTAGGCCAGATGCCCCGATCCGTCGGAATTGGGCCGGTCGACCCATCCCACCCGGTGGCCGACGCCTCACGGTGCGCCACCGGGTCGATCGCGGCGAGAATGCGTCCTATGACCTCCACCTCGGTCGACATCACCGGCATCGAGCAGTACCTCACGGTCCTGGCTCTCCACAACGCGACCGACCTCCACCTCACCGTCGGCGCGCCACCGCTCCTGCGGATCGACGGCAAGCTCACCCCCATCGACGAGCCTGCCCTCACGTCGGCCGCGGCCGAGACCTTGATCCTCGGGTTGCTCGAAGGCGAACTCTTCGATCGGTTCATCCGGGAGAAGGAGATCGACTTCTCGTTCTCGTGGCGCGACGAGATTCGGTTCCGGGCCAACGTGTTCCGCCAGCAGGGCACGGTCGCGCTTGCGCTGCGGGCCATCCCGTACGAAATCCCGACCTTCGAAGAACTCGGCCTCCCTCCGATCCTGGAGTACTTCGCCGGACTCCCCCAGGGTTTGATCCTGGTCACCGGCCCGACCGGGTCGGGGAAGTCGACCACCCAGGCATCGGTGATCGACTTCATCAACCACACGCGCGAATGTCACATCCTCACCGTCGAGGACCCGATCGAATACGTGCACCATCATCACCGCGCTGCGGTGAACCAGCGCGAGGTCGGCACCGACACCGATTCGTTCGAACGCGCATTGCGCAGCGCACTGCGCGAAGACCCCGACGTGATGCTCGTGGGTGAGATGCGCGATGCCGAGACCATGCAGTTCGCGCTCACGCTCGCCGAGACCGGCCACCTCGTCTTCGCCACGTTGCACACCAACGACGCCGCCACCGCGCTCGACCGCATCGTCGATGTCTTTCCGGCCGACCGCCAGGCCCAGATCCGGGTGCAACTCTCGGCGGCGCTCGCCGGGGTAGTGAGCCAACGGCTCATCCCGCGCATCGGTGGGGGCATGGTCGCGGCGTTCGAGGTCATCGTCGCGACCAACCCCGTTCGCAACTTGATCCGCGACGGCAAGACCCACCAACTACGCAACGTGGTCTCCACCAACATGCGCGACGGCATGCAGACGATGGAAGCCGCGATGAACGCATTGATCGAGGCGGGCGTCGTCAGCCACGACGATGCGGTCGATCGCAGCTTGCACCCTCGGGAACTCAAGCCCCCGTCGTGGGGGGCGGCGTCGGCGAGCTGAGCCCGCGACCGACGGGCGGTCGTCAGCCCTTGAGGGTGCTGCTGCCCTGGAAGATGCCGTACATCGCCGAGACCAGCGCCACCGCCACGAACCCGACGATCAGACCCATGACCACGATGACGGCCGGCTCGGCCAGCGCGGTCAAGCGCGCCAGCTTGTAGTCGAGTTCCTTGGCGAAGTAGTCGGCCGCGGAATCGAGCTGCTGGTCGAGGGTTCCGGTCTCCTCGCCCACTCGCATCATCTGGGTGACCGCCGGCGGGAACAAGCCCGTCGCGGCAATCGGCCGGGCCATCCCTTCACCTTCGAGCATGCCGTCGCGCACGTCGCCTAGAGCGGCGGCGTAGACACCGTTGTTGGCACCATCGATCGC
This sequence comes from Acidimicrobiia bacterium, assembly GCA_031362155.1. GTDB lineage: Bacteria > Actinomycetota > Acidimicrobiia > IMCC26256 > JAENVU01 > JAENVU01. The sequence continues at coordinate 4,123 of JANLRZ010000132.1, forward strand.
AGCCTGCATCGCCTCGGGCAGCGACACGCCCGCCTGCATCATCGCGGCGATGATCCGGCAGAACCGTTCGATCACCGTGTACTGGGCGACCTCGCCGATCACCGGGAGCCGCAGCACCATGCGGTCGCGCGCGAGTTTCCCGCCGGGGCTGCGATTGATGCGCACCAGGATCAGGATGATCACGAGCAGCCCCGACCCGATGGCCCACCACCAGCCTTCGAAGAACCGGGCGATGTCGAGCAGCACCTTGGTCGCCGTGGGGAGTTCGGCGTCGAACTCCTTGAAGAAGTCGGTGAACTTGGGCAGCACGTACGAGACCAGGACGACGACCGTGACGATCGCCATCACGAAGATGACGATCGGGTACGTGAGGGCGGAGCGAATCTTCTGGCGCGCTTCCATGTCTCGCTCGATGTAGCGCGACAACTGATCGAGCACGGTGTCGAGGCGGCCGGTGATCTCGGCCGAGCGCAGAATCCCGAGGTAGTACGGCGGGAACACATCGCGGTGGCGGGCAAGCGCCTCGGAGAACGGCACCCCTACCTGGATGAGTTCTGCGGCCTCGGTGAGGATCTCGATCATGCGTGGGTTCGAGGCCGCCTCCCGCACGGTCTCCAACGCTTCGACGAGCGGGATCCCCGCCCGCACGAACGCGGCCACCTGCCGCGAGAAGTGCATCACTTCGGTACGCGGGACCCGCTTGCGGGTGATCTCGATCTCGGTGAACTTGCGCTTGGCCCGAATGCTCTTGACGTCGAGCTGTTGCGCCATCAGCTGGTTGCGCAGACTCTCGGCGCTGATCGCCTCGGCTTTGGCTCGTACCTTCGTGCCGTCGGGCGCGACGGCGACGTAACGGAAGTCGGTCATCGACGAGTCCCGCGCTCAGACCACGTACAACGTGCGGAGCACTTCGGCCAACGTGGTGACGTCTCGGTCGACGAGCTTGAGCGCCTGGGTCTGGAGCGACACCATTCCCTCGGCCACGGCGAGATCCCGCAGGTCCTGGTAGGTCGGTTCGGTCACGACGAGTTGTTTCATCGCGTCGCTCACTCGGAGCAACTCGTACACACCGATGCGGCCCTGGTAACCGGTCTCGGCGCAGAACACGCAGCCCTCGCCGTGGAAGAACTCGGACTTCCGGGCCATCCCGGCCTTGTCCCACATGGCGAGCTCGTCGGCGGTCGGCTCGTACGGCACCTTGCACTCGGGGCAGAGCCGACGGACCAGGCGCTGACCGACCACACCGAGCACCGACGAGCTTATCAAGAACGACTCGATCCCCATGTCGAGGAAGCGGTGCAGCGCGGCCACAGAGTCGGTCGCGTGCAACGACGAGAGCACGAGGTGACCGGTGAGCGCCGACTGCACCGCGATGCGCGCGGTCTCGACGTCGCGGATCTCGCCGACGAGGATCGCATCGGGGTCCTGGCGCAGGATCGAGCGGAGCCCACCTGCGAACGTGATCCCGGCCTGCTCGTTGATCTGGATCTGGTTGATCGTAGGAAAGACGTACTCGACGGGGTCTTCCACCGTCATGATGTTGATCTCTTCGCGGTTGATCTGGGTGAGCGCGGCGTAGAGCGTGGTCGTCTTGCCCGAACCGGTGGGCCCGGCGCAGATGACCATGCCGTAGGGCGATCGGGTCATGCCCTCGAAGATCGTGAGGGTCTCCGGCGGCATGCCGAGGTCGGCGAGGCCGAAGAGCGCTCGGCGCTTGTCGAGGATTCGCAGCACGCACTTCTCGCCGTTGACCGTCGAGGCGGTGGAGACCCGCACGTCGAGCGGCACGCCGTCGACGTCGACTTCGATCTGACCGTCTTGGGGTCGGCGCCGCTCGACGATGTTCATGTTCGCCATGACCTTGATCCGGCTGATCAAGGCGGGCCCCATGCCGGGCGGCAGGTTCAGCACCTCGTGGAGTGCACCGTCGATCCGGTTCCGGATGCGAACCCGATCGGGCATCGGCTCGATGTGGACGTCGGAGGCGCGCTCGCTCACTGCCTGGGACAGCAGCAGGTTCACAACCTGGACGACCGGTGCCTTCTCGTCGACTTGGGCCGTGACGTTTTCGCCCGAGCCGGCGCGTCGCTGCTCTTCTCGGGCCTGGAAGACCCGGACCTGCTCATCGACGTTGGCGGTGGTGCGGTAGGCGACGTCGATGGCCCGCTGGATCTCGCCGACGCCGCCGACGAACAGCTTCGCGGGCTGGCGCAGCGTCTCGCGGAGCCGCTCGGCGATAGTCGGATCGCTCGGATCACCGACGGCCACGTCGTAGCCGAAGTCGGTGCGCCGCAGCACGATCGCGCCCCACGCGCGGGCGTTCGCCTCGGGCAACACGGCGACCGCGGCCGGGTCGGGGAAGTTGTGCCGCAGGTCGACGACCTCGAGGCCGAACTGCTCGGCCAGCACTCCGGCGAGGTCACGCTCCGTGAGCACCCGCTTGGCCACGAGGTACTCGCCGAGTCGCTGGCCCGCGGTGTCCTGGGCGTCGAGCGCGCCGACGAGTTGCTCGGAACTCAGCACCCTGCGTTGCACGAGAATCTCACCGAGCATCCGGGCGTGGCGCTGCTGCACTGCCGCGACCGCCGCCTCGGCCTCGGACCCCGCGGTGGCGGCCGCAGCCATCGCGGCGTTGATGCGCGCATTCCGCGCCGCGACCTGGGCTTGGAGCGCCTCGATCGACATGGTGATCGTTGCGTCGACGCCGTCCGAGTCGAGGAACTCGTCCTCGTCCACGTGCTCATCGCGATCGGGCGCGCGATCGGGCGCGTGTTCGACGGCGGCGACGTAGCGCTTCAGTTCTCCCGCGGCGTCTTTCCGGGACTTCAACAAGCCCACGGTCTTTCCCTCCACCCGGCCCCGCACCCGGTCAACTGACCGAACGTCACAAATGCCCGCGCAGCGTAGGACGAATCAGGCCCGTGGCGCCAGGCCGGACGGCCCAGACGCGACGAAGCGGCGCCCATGGCGCCGCTTCGTCTCGAACCACCACCCCGCGAAGGGCGACCGGTTTACTTCTTCTTCTTGGCGCCCGCGCTCTTCTCGACCTTGGCGAGGATGTCACGGCCGGCGAGGATCAGGAGGTCCTCACCGTCGATCGTGATCTCGGTGCCGCCGTACTTCGAGTAGACGACGGTGTCGCCGACCGCGATGTCGAGCGGGACCAACTCACCGGAGGTCTCGGCCCGACGGCCCGGTCCAACCGCGAGCACTTCACCCTGCTGCGGCTTCTCTTTTGCGGTGTCGGGGATCACCAACCCACTGACGGTGGTTTCCTCGGCTTCGGCGGTACGGACGACGATGCGGTCCTCGAGCGGTACGAGTTTCATCGGTGGCCTCCTCGACCGGCCCTCGGGGGCCGGAGGTGTGTCGACATTCGGGGGTCCCGTCGTGGTGAGGCCACGCCAGGGGCGGACCTGTTAGCACTCGGGGTATGGGACTGCTAAAACAAGGTAGCACTCGGCCCCGGCGACTGCAAAATCGCCCACGGGCCCCGTTCCGGGTTTCGGCGGCGCTCGTCAACCCGATTCCGGGGTCCGACTGGGCAGCCGGAGCGACGGGACCGCCCCGCCGTCGAGGCCGGTAGGACCGTCGGTCCGCAGGCGCCAGTACGCGGTCGCCCCCACCATCGCAGCGTTGTCGGTACACAGTTCGCGGGGTGGGATGAGCGCCGGGCGCCCGGTCTCGAGACCAAGTTCGGTGACCGCCGCCCGCAGCGCCGAGTTCGCGGCGACCCCGCCACCGATCACGAGCGTCCGGGCCCCGATCTCGGTCGCGGCGGCATCCAACTTCGACACCAACACGTCGACGGCCGCGGCCTGGAACGACGCCGCGACATCGGCGAGGACGTACTCGGGATTCCGGCGCACCTGGTGCAGCACCGCGGTCTTAAGCCCCGAGAACGAGAAGTCGAGCCCGTCACCGCGCATCGGGCGCGGAAAGCGAATCGCCGTGGGGTCACCGTCAACCGCGAGCCGATCGATGACCGGCCCGCCGGGGTAGCCGAGCCCGAGCAGCCGGGCGACTTTGTCGAACGCTTCACCGGCCGCGTCGTCGACCGTCTGGCCCAGCACTTCGTAGTTGGCATCGCCGCGAACCGCGACGAGCATCGTGTGGCCCCCCGAGACCAGGAGCACCGCGAGAGGCAGATCGACGTCCGGGTTCTGCAACCACGCGGCGTGGAGGTGGCCCTCGAGGTGGTTGACCCCGACGTAGGGAATCTGCTGCGCCAGCGCGATCGCTTTCGCGGCACTCACTCCCACGAGCAGCGCGCCGGCCAAACCGGGCCCGTGGGTTGCCGCCACCGCGTCGAGATCGGAAAAGGCGACGCCGGCCTCGACCAGGGCGTCGCCGATCACGCCGTTGATCACCTCGAGGTGCGCGCGGCTCGCGATCTCGGGGACCACCCCGCCGAACTGGGCGTGCAGATCGATCTGACTCGAGATCACACTGGACCGAATCGTGAGGCCGTCCTCCACCACTGCGGCGGCGGTCTCGTCACAACTCGTCTCGATCCCGAGGACGATCATCGTGACTCCGCCGTCTCGGCGCGGCGCGCGAGGCCGGCCAACAGTTCGGCGTACTCCGGCGTGGTGATCCCGCGTGCCCACATCACGATCGCATCCTCGGTGGGATGGGAGTAGTAGTCCTTGCGGGCACCTTCGGTGCGGAACCCGAATCGGCGGTACAGATCCCGAGCCCCGTCGGCACTGACCCGAACCTCCAGGGTGAGCGCGGCGAAGTTGCGATCGATCGCCTCGTGGGCCAATCGGAGCAGCAGCCGCGTGGCGATGTGGTGCCGGCGCCATTCGGGATCGACCGCGATCGTGGTCACGTGGGCTTCGTCGGGCGCCCACATGATCCCGGCGTAGCCCACCACGATCCGGCCGGCACGAGCCACGAGGTACACCCGCGACGACGGCATGGCGAGTTCGGAGAGGAACAAGCTGGCCGTCCACGGCCGCGGGTACACCACGGTCTCGATCGCCATGACGTTGCGGACGTGACGGCGGTGCATCGGCACGATGGTCACCCCAGACGGCGTCGAGTCCGGCCTGGTCACTTCGCGTCCCACGCAATCTGGGCATCGCTGTGGCGCAGGTACAACGGCACCACGCGGTCAGGGGTCGTGAACTCCTCCCGCTCGAACCGAGCAGATGCGAGTTCGACCAATGCCGCCACACTCGGGGCCGCGGCCGCCGCGCCGATCGTCTCGATGTGGTCGAGCCCGACGAACGCGTCCGGATAGGCCATCACGCCGTCACCGACGAGGAGCACCTCCGACCCGGTGGCGAGAATGTCGGCGGCGACCAGGTCGGGCGACCCCACCGTGTAGTCGCCATCGCGCTGGAGCCCGCCCGGCACCGGCCAGTATCGGGCACTGAAGACCTCCGACCGACGAGCGTCGATGATCGCGACCACATTCCGGCTGGTGACCCGCCACGGATACGCGACGAGATCGAGACTCGGAATGCCCACGATCGGAATCCCCAACGTCTGGGCCAGCGTGCGGGCGGTGGTCACCCCTACCCGCAGCCCGGTGTAGAGCCCCGGCCCGGTTCCGACCGCGACCCCGGCGAGTTGATCGAGCTTCACGCCGAGCTCACCGGCGAGGTACTCAATGGCGGGAACGAGTTGCTCGGCATGCCGTCGACCACCGTCGATGCGCACCTCACCGCGGACCCGACCCGACTCGCCGAACGCGATCCCGATCGAACTCGTGGCCGTGTCGATGGCCAGGAGCTTCATGACGGCGCCACCTCGGTCGCGGCCGCGCGCGCGGTCGCGAGCAGTGCATCGGCCCGGGTGCCCCAGGCGGCACCATGCGCCGCGATCGTGACCGCACGCGCATCGTCGTCGGCCGCATCCGGGGGGAGCAGGGCCAGACCAATCTCCAGCCGGTCACCGGGGAGAACCGACCGCACCCCGTCGCCCCATTCGATGACGGTGACCCCCTCGGCGAACAGTTCGTCGAGGCCCAGGTCGAGCGCTTCTTGCAGCCGGTCGAGCCGGTAGACGTCGAGGTGATGCAGACGAACCCGGCCGTCGTACTCACGCATGATCGTGAACGTCGGGCTCACGACCGGCTCGGTCACTTCCAGGCCCGCAGCAATGCCCTGCACCAGCACCGTCTTGCCCGACCCGAGGTCGCCGGCGAGCACGATCACATCGCCGGCTTCGAGATGCGCGGCGATTGCCGACCCCAGCGCGCGGGTGACCGCGGCACTCGTCGAGATCAGCGCGAGCCCAGGGTCGGTCACGACGACCCGGCAAGCGTCCGCCCGATGACGACGAAGTCGGCGCGAGCCTGGGCCAGAGCCGCGCCGCCGTTGCGCAGCACCGCCGACGGGTGCAGGACCGGGATCACCACCGCACCGTCGCGAAACGGTTGCCGAGTCCCCCGAAGCTTGGTAATCCCGACCTTGGTGTCGAGGAGCAGCTTGGTCGCGAAGTTGCCGAGGGTGACCACGACCTTCGGCGCAATGAATCCGATCTGGGCTTCGAGATACGGCCGACACGTTTCGATCTCGACCGGGTGGGGATCCCGGTTACCCGGCGGTCGGCACTTCACCACGTTGGCGATGTACACCTCGGCGCGCGTGAGGCCGATGTCGCCGATCAACGACGTGAGGAGCTTCCCGGCCCGGCCCACGAACGGTTCGCCGGTGCGGTCCTCATCGGCCCCGGGGCCCTCGCCCACGAACATCACGTCGGCGTGTTCGTCACCGACGCCGAAGACGACCTGGGTGCGCGTGGGCGCCAGCGGGCACCGGGTGCACGCGAGCGCCTCGGTCCGCAAGGCGTCGAACGAAGCGAAGGTCCCAGCCATCGGATCCGACTACCCGGAGCGTCCGAGCACCGACTGGGGCGCGCGCCCGTGCTCCTGCACCGAGTCGGCGAACTCCGCGAGCAGCGTGTTGAGGCGATCCGCTTGCTCCATCATCAACATGTGACCACCCCCGTCGAGCACCTCGAGCCGAGCACCGGGGATCCGCGTGGCGATCCGTCGGGACTCCCCGATCGGTGTAACCAAATCCGCATTGCCACAGACCACCAAAGTCGGGGTCGTGATGGCCCCGAGCTGGGACGTGATGTCGAGATCGGCGAGGGCGGCCACCGCATCGCGGCGGGTGACCACATCGGTGTCGATCATCATCTGGCGGGTCGCCTCGACCTGGCGCGGGTCGGGGTCGCGACCGAACCCAAGACGCGAGACGACCAGGCCGAGATCGCGCGCCCGGAGGACTGCACCGCCGTCGGGCAACCGACCCGCGACCCAGGTGGTGGCCGAGGCCAAGCGGTGTTTGCCGGCGAGAATGCTGCGAGCCAGGCTGGAGAGCAACACGATTCCTGCGAGGCGCTCCCGCGCGAACTCGGGGTGATGGATGCACAGCGACTGCACGGCGATCCCTCCCATCGAGTGACCCACGATCACGACCTCGTGCAGGTCCAGGCCTTCGATGACACTGCGCACATCGGCGCCGAGATTCTCGATCGTGTGACCGGCCGTGCCCACCGTCGATGAGCCATGACCACGGTGGTCGAAGGCGATCACCCGGAACCCGGCATCGGCGAGATCGCGGAGCTGGAAGGCCCAGGTCCGCACCGAGAGGGTCACGCCGTGCGACAACACAATGACCGGACCGGTACCTCGCTCGACGACGAAGATCTCACCACCGTCGTGGGCCGGAAGCCGAAAGCTGCGGTCGTACTCGGCCACGATCGAACCACCCCGATCGGGTGTCGAGCGGCCGCGGAGTCGGCGCGCCGCGCTTCGCTGGGCTGCGACCCCCAGTCCGGCCAATGCGCCGATGGCACCGACGGCCACCGTGGCGCGCTTCCAAGTGCTCATCCGAGGTACTCCCGCGGCACCCGCGGACCGATACCGCACACGATCTCATACCCGATCGTCCCCATACGCTCCGCCCAGTCTTCGGCGCGTACCTGCTCATCGCCATCTCTCCCGAGCAGCGTCGCGACATCTCCGACCTCGACGTCGAGATCACCGACATCGACGAGCAGTTGATCCATCGTGACGGTTCCCGCGATGGGCACACGATGGCCGCGGATCAAGACGCTCGCGCCAGTCGCACCGAGGTTGCGCGGTACGCCATCGGCGTAGCCGATCGGCAACGTCACGATCGTCGCCTCCTGAGCCAACTCGTACCGCAGGCCGTAGGACACTCGTTCGCCGGCCGCGAGCCGCTTCACATGCGCGACCCGGGAGCGCAACGCCAGCGCGGGGCGAAGGGCGAGATGGTCGCCGACCCCGGGCGCCGGGTGCACGCCGTACATCGCGATGCCCACCCGCACGACGTGGAACCGCGCCTCGGGATAGGAAATCGCGCCCGCCGAGTTTGCGGCGTGCAGGATCGGAGGATCGATTCCGGCCTCGGCCAGGGCCGCCCTCGCCGACGCGAACCGATCCAGTTGTGTCGTCGTATACCTCTGGTCAGCTTCATCCGCGACGGCGAAGTGCGTCAGGAGACCATCGAGTTTGAGTTCCGGCTGACGACCGATCCGCTCGGCCAGCGGCACGACATCTTCGAGCGCGCACCCGACCCGGTGCATGCCGGTATCGACCTTCAGGTGGACCCCGAGAGGCGCCGCGCCGGCGTCGGCCACGGCCTTGGCCAGCCCGTCGATACCGGCCTCGGTGTAGACGACGGGCGTCAGGGCGCGCGCCACGACCTCGTCTGCACCCGCGGCCGCGGGTTCCGAGAGCACCAGGATGGGCACGTCGACGCCCGCGTCACGAAGCCGGACGCCCTCCTCGACCAGCGCGACGCCGAGGGCTGCAGCCCCGGCCTCGATCGCGGCCTTCGCCACGGGCACCACACCGTGGCCGTACGCGTCGGCCTTGACCACGGCCAGGATCGCCGCCGGTGCCACCAACTCGCGCAGCGTCGCGACGTTGTGACGGATCGCGTCGAGATCGATCTCGACCCAGGTGGGGCGGTACGTACTCACGTGCTCCGCGCGAGGAACCGGACCAGATCCCCGCGAGCGACGATGCCCACCGGGCGGCCGTCGGCGACGATCACCACGTGAGTGACGTCGGACTCGTGCATCAGCGTTGCTGCGTCCTCGATCGTGGCGTCGGTGCCGAGCTGGGGGTAGTCGGTCTCCATCGCGCCGCCGACGGTGGACGCAATCGCCTGCCGGAGTTCGTCGTCGTACCGGCGGATGTGGCTCGGCAGCGTGAAGTCGACGCCCAAGATTGCGATGGTGGTCGGCACGTGCAGCCGGGCCTCGGTGGCAAGGAGGTCCTCGTCCCGCAACAACCCGACGATCATCCCGCCATCGTCGACGACCGGGGCGGCCCCGATCCCGTGTTCGGCGAGCACATCGGCGGCCTCGGCCAGCGACTGGTCCGGTCGCATCACCACCACGTTGGCACTCATCACCGATTGCAGGGGTGTCGACGCTGGCATTCAAGCCTCCGGGGCGAGTTCGTGGATCTGGGCGAGCGCCACCGCGGCGCGGGCCGGGAGTTCACCGGCAAGGAGTCCAGTATGCCCGCCCTGGTCGGCCGCTCGGCCATGCACGAAGGCGGCCGCCGCGGCGGCTTCGGTGGTATTCATCCCTTGTGCAAGGAATGCACCGATAAATCCGCCGAGAACGTCGCCGGCCCCGGCGGTTGCGAGGCCGGGCCCGCCGGTGGGATTCAGCCGGACCCGCCCGTCCGGATCGGCTACGACCGTGGTCGGGCCCTTGAGCAACACCGTGGCCCGGGTCCGATCCGCCAATACCCGGGCCGCCGCAATGCGATCCGGCGTCGGCGACCCGCCGGCCAACCTCGCGTACTCACCATCGTGGGGCGTCAGGACGGTGGGCGCGCGCCGGGCCGCGAGCAACTCGGCCACGCTCGCGAAGGCCGTCAGACCGTCGGCGTCGAGCACCAGTGGCACCTCGATCTCGGCGACGAGGCCCTGCACCGCGGTCATCGTCTCGGGCGCAGTGCCGAGACCGGGGCCGGCCACGACCGCGCCGAAGCGGGCACTCATAGCGATCAGATCCGGGACGGACGCCGGCGTCAGCCGCAACCCGTCCTCGTCACCGATCCGACGCGTGATGACTTCGGTGCCCGACGCGAGTTCGGCGGCGCGTCCCGGCATCGCGGCCCAGGCGATCCCCGCACCGAGCCGCATCGCAGCACGCGCCACCATCATCGGCGCGCCGGTCATGCCGAGACTGCCCCCGATCACGAGCACACTCGACCGCCACTTGTGAGTGGTCGCCGATCGCCGCGGCACCCAGGCCGCCACATCCGCATCGGTCATCACCGCACAAAGCCCGGCATTCGGACCGAGGTCGATGCCGATGTCAGCGACGGTGACCACGCCCGCAAGCGCGCGGCCAGGGTAGAACCACAGGCCGGGTTTCGGCGCCGCGAACGTCACCGTGTGATCGGCACGGACGGCGATCCCCGGAGTGGCGCCGGTGAGGCCGTCGACTCCGGACGGGATGTCGACGGCGACAACGATCGCATCGCTCGCGGCGGTGAGTTCCGTGGCGCGCGCGGCGCGGCCAGCGAGTTCACCACGGAATCCGGTGCCGTACATCGCATCCACGATGACGTGGGCGCGCGCGAGGTCGGACTCGACGGCGGAGCCGATCTCATCGGCCTCGACGTCGACCACGCGCACCCGCATCCCCCACGCCCGCAGCGCCGCCGCCGCGACCTGACCATCGCCGCCGTTGTTGCCCTTGCCGCACAGCACGACGGCCCGCCGGCCGTAGGTTCCACCGGCCACCGAGCGCACGCGCCACGCCACGGCCCGCCCCGCGCGGTCCATCAACTCGGATTCGGGGGTCCCCGCCTTGATCGTGCGGGCGTCGGCCGCGCCCATCTCCGCAGGGGTGACGAGCGGAATCATCGAGCCGGACCGATCGCGATCACCATGGCCATGGCGGTGGAATCCGAATGACTCAGACTGACCCTCCACTCGGTCACCGACTGTTCGGATGCCAGATCGGCGGCGCGACCGCGCACGACCAGCTCCGGTTGACCCGACGCCCGATTCGCGACCTCGACGTCGTGAAAGTCGATCGCGCCGATGCCCACACCCAGCGCCTTCATCACCGCTTCCTTGGCCGAGAACCTCGCCGCGAGCCGGGGAACCGGATCCGCGTACTGCTCGGCGTACTCGCGCTCGACCGCGGAGAACAAACGGTCGATGAGCCCGGGTCGACGATCGAGCGCGGCCCGGAACCGCGCGAGGTCGACGAGGTCGGTGCCGACGCCGCGCACGCCCTCCGGAGGCATGGTCACGCCGACGCGGTCATCGCCGCCAGCGGTCGGCCAGCGACGCTATCGGCAACGTCAGCAGATCGACGACGGGGATGGTCCCGAGGACCGCATCGTCGATCTCGGGCTCGGTCTCGGTCACCGCACCGCGCAGTGCCGAATATCGGTGCCGGTAGCCGGTGAGCACGCCCCGAGCGACCTCGGGCGAGAGTCGCTCCGGCAGTTCGAGGTGGAGCAAGGTCAGGCCCACCGTCGCCGCGCCCTTGACCTCGGGAACGATGGCCACGATGCGTCCATCGACTCGGCCGCGGGTGACGAACACCTGGCGTTCGGCGGCCACGCTCTGCTTCGTGCCTCGCAATCGGGGGTCGGCCTCCGCGCGCGAGGTCATCGTCGTCGCGATCCCGCCCCGATCCACGACACTGATCGTCGCATCCGTCGTGTCCGGGTCCCCGTCGATTCGGTACCGCGTGAACCCCAACACCTCGACCACGGCCGGATCGAGGTCGACCAGGGTGCGGAGGATCTTGTAGGTCAGGCCGTCTCGCGGCGTTCCCGCATCGAGCACGGCCTGCACCAGCGGCACGTGGAGCAGCGTCTCGTCCGACCGCGAGATCCCCACCGTCACCGTCTTCGCCTGATGCTTGATCGCGTCGACGGGGCGGGTCAGCTGTTCGATGGCCGCGGTGAGCGCGACGGTGAGGTCGTCGGCCACGATCGCGGGCGTACCCAACGTGCCGTGCTCCGCGCTGTACGCGTCGAGCGAGATCATCCCCGACGCGTACCGGAGCACGCTCGCGAGTTGGACGGCAGTCCCGGCCTCGAGCGATCCGTCGTACCGACCGGAACGCAGACCGTCGAAGAACTGACCCGCCAACGGCACTAGCTCGGCGGCCAGCGAATCGAGGTCCGGGCCGATCGCGGCCGCCTCGATCGCCGCCCGCGCTTCGCGCAGGGGGCGCGCGGTCTCATCGATCGCGAGCGCCGCTTCGTACCCGAACAAATGACCGGCCATGGCGCTGAGGACGAACCCCAGCTGCGGGTGAACCCTCGGCACCGTGATGACGTCGATCGCCGCGCCGTACCGATCGTCGTCGTCGGATACCACCGCGATCGCCGCCGCCTTGTGGGCGCGGTAGATCGCCAACTCCTTCGCGACGTCGTCGGCCGTCGAACCGGTGAGGCCGGCCGCGCACACCACGATCAACGGCTCCGACGAGAGGTCGATGTGCTTCTTGTCTTCCGTGCCGTCGCAGGCGATCGACTTGTAGCAGAGCTCGGAGAGCTTGATCCGGACTTCGTGGGCCGCAATCCGGTTCGCACCGTTGCCGACCACCGCCCAATATCGACGCGACGGCGCATGGGCGTGGGCGGCGCGCGCGATGACCGCTCGCCGATCGAGGACCGCGGTCATGGCATCGGGCAACGCGCGCAGTCCCCGCAGCAGCTCGTCGCTGCGAGCCGTCACACCCAAGGCTTCCGCGAGCGCCTCGGCCAGCAGAAACCCGGCGGCGACCTGCGCGTAGAAGGCCTTCGTCGACGCCACACTCATCTCCACGTCGCGCCCATCGGCTGTGTAGAGCACACCATCGGCGCGGTCCACCAGATCGCTGTGGCGACGATTCACGATCGCGATGACCGCCGCCCCGCGAGACCGAGCCAGGTCCACCGTGGTGTTGGTGTCGGTCGTGGTGCCGCTCTGCGAGATCGCCACCACCAGCGCGTCGCTCATGTCGCTCGTGAGGCCGAATCCGGAGAGCTCGGTCGCCAGCATCGCCTGCACGCGGAGTGGATGGGTCGCGCCAATGGCATCGGTGAGCGCCGCGGCAAGACTTTGCCCGGCGACCGCGGCCGTCCCCTGACCGATCACGATCACCCGACCGATCGTGCCGGCACCCAGCCGAGCCCGCAGCTCGGCCGGGATCGTGTCGGGTCCGAGCTCGACGTGGAGCCGACCGTCGGTCTCGAGCAGTTTCCCCCGCAGCGTCTTGCGGAAGGACTGCGGCGCCTCGGTGATCTCCTTCAAGAGGAAGTGCGGGTAGTGACCCCGATCGATGTCACGGGTGGTGATCTCGGCGTGGACGAACTCGTCGGAGGCCACGGGAATAGCGGTGCCGTCGTACGCGAACCGTTGGATGCCGTCGACCTCGCCCGCGCGAGTGGCGTCGAGCACAACGATCTGCCCTCGGCTCCCCGCGGGATTCGCGGGGTTGGCCGGCGTCTCGCCGTCGAGCCGGAGGTACGTACGGGTCTCTTCGACCACTCCGTACGGCTCGCTGGCCACGATGAAGGCGTCTTCGGCGACACCGACGTACACCCCCTGGCCGCTCCCTCGCAACGCGAGGAAGACGCGGCCCGGCGCGGCACTGGTGTGCGCGCCGATGGCCACCGATCCTTCGAAGGTGGCCACCGCGTCCCGGAAGGCGTCGACCGGGTCCTGCCCGCCATCGATCCCCCGAGCGAGCAACGCGGGAATGACCTTGGCGTCGGTCGTGATCTCGGGCGCGATGTCGAGCGAATGCAGACCCACGAGCTCGGCGTAGTTGTCGACATCGCCGTTGAGCGCGGCGGCCGCGTACGACGAGCCGAACCGGCTGATCTCGGCCTGGTCGAGCGGGTGGGCGTTGGCTTCCGAGATGATGCCGACACTCGCCCAGCGTGTGTGTCCGAGCACGACGACTTCGGCGGTCGGGCTGGCCAGCGTCCGGTGGAGCAGATCGTCACTCGCAATGGCCCGTCGCAACATCGCAACGTTGTCGCCGAGTTCGCCGATCTCGGCGGCGGCTTTGTAGACGAAGCACCGCGCCCCCTCGACCAGGCGCACTGCACTCGACCGATGGAGATCGTCGGTCCGCGCCGCGCACTCGGCGAGCGTGTCCGGGTCCGCGCGGTCCAGCGCCTGATCCCGGACCACAATTTCGAGCCCCGCCGAATCACGACCGCGAACCTCGAGCCGGTCGATGGCGGCGAGTGCGACATGAATCGAGAGGTAGCCGTCGATGGTCGCCGGCTCGTGGATCCCGCGGGTCAATGCACCCACCGCAGCCGCGGTTCCGACGCGATCGGTCCGCAACGACCACAGATTGTCCTTGACGTCCGCCAGGGCCGCGTTGAGTGACTCACCGGCGGCCGCGGCGGCGATAGCGCGATCACCGTCGAGGGCAAGATCGAAATCAGCGATCAGGCCCGCCTGCCGATCCAGCTCCTCCAGAAATCGGGACGCGTCGTGACTGCCCGTGATCAGCGCCCGCACGCCCGGGCCGCCACGCAGCAGTGCGTCCACGGTTCCGAGGTGATGCGCCGCCGCCTCGAGGTCTTCGATCCAACTCGCCGCGCCCGAGGTGGCGCGGGTCAGGTCCGCGGTGGCCGCGGCCGCGATCTCGGTGAGCGCCGCCAGTTCCGGTGGAGTCCGATCCGAGGGGCGGCGCAGAACCGCCACGATGCCGCACATGAAGCCTCCAGCCTACAGGGGGCGACTCCGACCTCGAACGGCCGGGCCGGCCGAACTCAACCGGCGCCGAGCGCGTCGGTGAGTGCGAGCACCAGGCGATCGGTCGCCGCCCGGGCCTGCGCCGCGTCGGCGGCCTCGACCATCACCCGAACCACCGGTTCGGTACCCGACGGTCGCACCAACACCCGCCCTTCGCCGGCCAAGCTGGTCTCCACCGCGGCCACGTCGGCCCAGAACTGCGTCGCCCGGTCGAGACCCCCGCGATCGAGCACCCGAACGTTGGCCAACACCTGTGGATACTTCGTGACCACGCTCGCCAGTTCGGCCAGCGGCCGACCGGAGCGCACCATCGCGTCGAGCAGGAGGATGCCGGTGAGCGGACCGTCGCCCGTCACCGCAAACTCCGACTCGATGATGTGCCCCGACTGTTCACCGCCCAGCACGAGGTCGTGGTCTTCCATCGCGGCAATCACGTGCCGGTCGCCGACGGGCGTCACGATCACGTCGATGCCGTGAGGTTCGAGGGCCCGACGCAGCCCGAGGTTGGCCATCACCGTGGTGGCGATCGCGTCGTTGCGGAGGCGACCCCGCGCGTGGAGATCGATCGCCAAGATCGCGAGGATATGGTCGCCATCGACGATGGCGCCGGCGGCGTCCACGGCGACGATGCGGTCGGCGTCGCCGTCGAACGCAAGACCGACGTCGGCACCCGCGGCGACGACCGCGGCCGCGATCACCTCAGGGAAGGTCGATCCGCACCCAGCGTTGATGTTCGTGCCGTCGGGAGTGGCGTGGATGACCTCGACGGTCGCGCCCAGCTCCCGCACTGCGCGCGGCCCGACGTCCGACGCAGCACCGTTCGCGGCATCGACCACCACGTGGAGACCGGCGAAGGGCGTCCCGCCACCGGTCGTCGCGACCAGGTGCGCGACGTACGCATCGGCGGCGTTCGCTACCGGCGTGATCGCACCGGGCGTGATCGAACTGGGCGTGATCGAACCCGGCGACGCGGCCGGCACTGCGTCCATTCCCAACGCTGCGGCCAACGCGGCTTCGACCGCGGCCTCGGTGTCGTCGCGCAGCTTGCGGCCACCCGGCTCGAACAGCTTGACGCCATTGTCGGAAAACACGTTGTGGCTGGCGGAGATCATCACGCCAGCTGCACCCGTCGCAGCACAGGTCGCGGCCAGGCCCGGAGTCGGGAGCATCCCGAGGAGTTGCACTGCGCCGCCGGCCTCGGCGATGCCGTCGGCGATAGCGGCCTCGAGCGCAGGTCCGGATTCACGCGGGTCGCGCGCAATCAGGAACGGAACATCGGCACCCAGCGCAACCACGGCGGCGCGACCGAGCGCGTGAACCAACTCCACCGTGAGTTCCGAACCCGCGGCACCGCGAATTCCGTCGGTACCGAAACGCGGCGCCATGGAGCGCGAACGAACGCTCGACTACCGCTTGGAGTACTGCGGCGCCTTGCGGGCCTTCTTGAGGCCGTACTTGCGCCGTTCCTTCTCCCGCGCGTCACGCGTGAGGAGTCCGGCCTTCTTCAGTGCCGGGCGAGCTTCGGGGTCGAGTGCAACCAGGGCCCGTGCGATGCCGAGTCCCAACGCGCCGGCTTGACCGGTGGTTCCGCCGCCGCGGATGGTGGCGTCGACGTCGTACACGTCGGCCGTCTGGGTGATGCGCAGACCCTCGGTCGCCGCCATGCGATGCGTGGCGATATGAAAGTACTGCTCGAACTCACGAGCGTTCACCACGATCTTGCCGGTGCCGGGACGAAGCCGGACGCGGGCGACGGCTTCCTTGCGGCGGCCGGTCGTCTGGATGAGGGGCTTGCTCACTTGGCGTTCCTCGACGGTTGGGTCAGGGTCCGCGTCTGCGGCTCCTGCGCGGCGTGCGGGTGGGTCGGGCCCGAATAGACCCGCAGCTTCGTGAGCTGGGCGCGACCGAGACGGCTCTTCGGCAGCATCCCGCGGACGGCGAGTTTGATGACCCGCTCGGGGTTGCGGCCCATGAGGTGGCCGAGGTTCTCGGAGCGGATGCCGCCCGGATAGCCGGAGTGGCGGTAGTAGAGCTTGTCTTCGGACTTGCGCAGCGAGATGTCGAGCTTGCTCGCGTTGACCACGATCACGTGGTCGCCGACGTCCACGTTGGGCGCCCAGATCGGCTTGTGCTTGCCGCGCAGGAGGTGCGCGATCTCGGTCGCCAGGCGCCCGAGCACGATGCCTTCGGCATCAATGACGTGCCACGCGTGGTGAATATCAGCTTCTTTGGGATGGAAGGTCCGCACAGATCCACTCTCTCGACATCGGGCCCACCTCAGGAACTCCCCGAGCCGGGCGCGCGCGACCACAACGGGCCGTACACAAGGGAGGGAACACTACTCGTCCCCGCCAGACGGGGCCAAGCGAGGCCGTCAAACTCCGTCCGGCCCAGAACAAAGGCCACTTGGGCGGTCGAGCGGTTGGCGCTCGCCCGCGAGAACCCCAATCATGCGGACCTCCGAGCCCCGACTCTACGAGGCGGGACCGATTGTTACCGATCAATCTGCACGCATATATGCTTGCACCGTGTCTGCCGCATACACAATCTGTCGGGAGGCTCGGCGTCGAGCCGGCCTCAGCCAGCGCGAGCTCGCGCGACGAACCCAGGTCTCGGCGGCGTCCATCGCTCGCATCGAGCGCGGTCGCATGGAACCCACGCTCGACCTCCTCGAGCGGCTCATCGCGGGCTGCGGCGAGGAACTCCTGATCCGCTCGGAAGCGATCGACTGGGGCCGACGGTCCACGTGGGGTGATCTCGACTTCGAGGGTCGACTCCGGGCAATCCGCTCGGCGAGCGAGTTCGCTCATGTCGCGGCGACCTCCAACCTGGCGACGCCGTGACCGTCTGGACCAACTCGACCGTACCCCTCGATGCGGCGCGCATCTTGTCGACGTTGGCCGAGCACGGTGTGCACTTCGTGCTGGTCGGTGGCCTCGCGGCGGTGGCCTACGGATACACCGGACTCACCCAAGACGCAGACGCGGTCCCCGCGTTCGACGATGCCAACGTCGATCGACTCTGCGGTGCTTTGGTTGCACTCGACTCCCAAGTGTTCGCCCATCCCGACCGTCGTGACCTCGGGTTCGACGGGGCGCCGCCGGAAGCCCGCGGTTTCGGCTTCGATCGGGCGACCCTGCGGACCCGGACCGCATGGCAGTTCAGTACGAGTGCCGGACCGCTCGACGTCCTGTTCGCCATCGACGGCCCGGGCGGTTACGACACCCTGATCCGCACCGCAACCACCGTGGCGGTCGCCGGTTGGGAGATCCGGGTCGCCTCACTCGACGATCTGATCGAGTCGAAGGAGGCGAGCGGACGGGACAAGGACCTGCGCGCCTTGGGCGAACTGCGCCGCCTTCGGCGGGGACGATGACGGCCGCCGGAGACGCTCGGTACGCTGCGGGGGTGACTCCGCCGGTAGGAACTCCTCACCAGATCGCCCCCCAACTCGAAGCCGACGCCGATCAGGCCCTCGAGATCCTCATGGATCCGAGCCTCGAGCCCATCGTCGACATGGTGCTCTCCAGCCACGGCGACCATTACCAGGCCCGCACCCACGACGGCTCGGTCTCGTTCCGGCGCACCGACACCGGATACGAGCGGCTCGGCGCGACCGGGACCGATCCGCTCGCGAATCAGGCGACCGATACGTTCGCGCCACTCACCGACGAGCGAGCCAACGCCTACCCGCATCGCAGCGCCAACGCCTATCCCCACGCGTACGACACGATCGCCCAGCTGTTCGACCACCCGTCGGCTCCCGACCTGTGCGTGATCCACTCCGCTTCACACAATTGGGAGGACCAGGGCGGTCATCGCGGTGAGCACGGATCACTCGGTGTGGTCCAGGCCCGCGCGCCGTTCGTGATCGCGGGCAAGGGCGTACGCAACGACGGGCTCGTTGCGCGCAGCGCCCGCCTGGTCGACGTGGCGCCCACGGTGCTCCACCTGCTCGGCGCGGCCCCGCGCGACGACGGCACGTACCTCTTCGGCCAGGACGGTGAGGTCCGCCACGACGTCCTCGACCTCGATGCCGGGCGCCCGCAGCACGTGGTCGGCTTTCTGTTCGATGGCACCAACCCCAACGTGCTCTACGACATGGCCGCGCGGGGCGAAGCGCCGAACGTCGCGCGGCTCATGGCCATGGGCACGTCGTACCAACACGGCGCGATGGCCAGCCTGCCCACGATCACGCTCGCGAACCACACGTCGATCATCACGGGCCGCCACCCGGGCCACCACGGAATTCTGAACAACGCGTGGTGGGACCGAGCCGCGGGCAAGCAGATCATCACGAACTCCGCCGCGACCTGGCCGTCCGCGATGGAGACGCTCGCGCCGGGAACCGAGTCGATCCACGCGGCGATCCATCGGACCTGGGCCGACGTCTTCACCGCGTCGTGCAACGAGCCGTGCGACGTCGGGGCGAGCTACTCGACGTTCGACTTCTTCCGGCGTGGTGAGATCCCGCCGATCCCCGAAGACCCGATCGGCCTCCCGCACTCGACCGAGCGCTTCGTGCGCCCGTCGAAGGACTATTCCTGGTCGACGATCGTGGATCACATGGGCGTGGAGCAAGCAGTCGGGATCCTGAGCGGCCACTACCGCGACGTCTCCTACCCGCAGCCGAAGTTCCTCTGGGTCAACTTCACCCTCACCGATTCGGCAATGCACGAAGGCGGACCTCACTCGGAAATCGCGGCGGCCTCGATCCGAGACTCCGACGCGCGCATCGGCGAGGTGATCGCCGCAGTGGAACAGGCGGGCATGTTCGACGAGACCGCGTTCGTGCTCGTGGCCGATCACGGCATGGAGGAGAACAACCCCGCGGTGCAAGGCGATTGGGGTGTGCCCCTGAAGGAGTCGGGCCTCACCTTCCGCGACGAGGCGTACGGCTTTCTCTACCTGGGCGTGGAGTAGTGGCGCCGCCGTCACCGCGCCGCGGCCGAGCGCACACGGTGCGCGTCGGCGTCTGCGCCGGCGTCGGGCTCGCGCTTGCGCTCACGGGGTGTGGAAGCGATACCAAGGTGACGACCACCGATGACGGCAAGGTCACCGTCACCGGCTCGGGCAAGAAGGCTCGGGTCACCATCCAGGGCGAGAACACCGACCTCACGTTCAACCAGCAGAAACTGCCGAAGGGGTTCCCGAGTGTGGTCCCACTCCCCAAGGGGTGGAAGTGGGTGGGGGCGACCTCGGGTACCGCGGCCGGCCGAGCACTCTTCCAGATCACCTACTCCATCGGCGGCGAGGCGGCGACGAAGGCGATCGCGGCGTACCAGGAACAACTGGCCACCAAAGGCTTCACCCTGGACCCGCCACCCGACGGCACCATCACCGAAGACGGCGTCACCGACATGAACACCACGGGGAACGGCTGGCAGGTGAGCGCAGCCAGCGTGGCCGGGCCGACTCCACACACCGTGGTGGTCAGCGTCCAGCCGGAGGCACCCGGCGGGGATGGTCAGGCCGGGTAGCCGACGTCCCAGAGGCAGAGGCCGTTGGGCGGCGCGGTCGACCCGGTGGAGTTGCGATCACCAGCGCGCAGCAACGTCAGCATGTCGCCCGGAGTGAGCTTGCCCAACCCGACGTCGACCAACGTGCCGACGATCGAGCGCACCATTCGCCAGCAGAACGCGCTCGCCCGAATGTCGTAGCGCAGGATTCCGTCACCGAGGTCGTGCCACGACGACTCGAACACGCGTCGGACCGTCGTCTTCCCGGCCGGACCCTTCTTGGAGAACGCCACGAAATCGTGCATCCCGACGAACGGGTCCGCCGCCAATCGCAGCGCCGACAGGTCGAGCGGTTGACCGACATGCCAGGCGTAGCGCACGCGGAACGGATCCGGTTCGGGCCGGTTGACCACCGTGTACTGGTACTCCCGCCAGGTCGCGGAATGCCGAGCGTCAAAGTCTGCGGGTTCGAGGGTGGCCTCGCGGACGACGATCTCAGGGGCGAGCATGCTGTTGAGGCTGGACTTCATCCGCGCGACATCGAGATCCGGCGCGACGGGAAACGACACGACCTGGCCCCAGGCGTGCACCCCGGCATCGGTGCGACCGGCGACCGCGAGTTGGGGTTCGGTCTGGAGCACGCGCGCCAGCGCCGAGCCGAGTTCGCCTTCGACGGTGCGTTGCTCCAGCTGGGTCGCGAAGCCACGGAAGTCGGTGCCGTCGTAGGCGAGCACCAACCGACACGATCGGAGATCGGCCGGTGCCGTCTCGGCGCTCGTCTTGGTGCTCGGCTCGAGCAGCGGTTCGACCGGTGGGTCGAGTGGTGGGTCGAGTGGTGGGTCGAACAAGGTCACCGGACAGGCGCCGTGGGTGAGCTCAGACGAGTTCGATACGCGCCATCGGGGCTTGGTCGCCCGGGCGCGGGCCGAGCTTCAGGATGCGGGTGTAGCCACCGTTGCGGTCCTGATACTTCGGCGCGATGTTCTCGAACAGCTCGTGGGCGATCGCCTGGTCGTGCAGCGTGGCGACGACTTGGCGCTGGCGATGGAGGCCGCCCTTCTTGCCCTTGGTGATCAGCTTCTCCGCGTAGGGTCGCAGCGCCTTGGCGCGCGAGACCGTCGTGGTGATGCCACCGTGTTCGAACAACGCGATCGCGAGGTTCGCCATGAGCTGACGCTGGTGATGCGGATCCCCGCCGAGGCGCGGACCCTTCTTGGGGCGAGGCATGTCTGGTCAGTCCTTCATCCGCAGCGAGAGGCCCCGCTCGTCGAGCTTCACGAGCACTTCGTCGAGCGACTTCTGACCGAAGTTGGTGATGGCAAGGAGGTCGTCCTCGGTCTTCAGCACCAGCTGACCGATCGTGTCGACCCGAGCCCGCTTGAGGCAGTTGCGCGGCCGCTCGGAGAGGTCGAGCTCTTCGATGGCGAGTTCGAGGTCGGGCGAGGTCGCCAGCGTCGGCGACACCTCGCCGAGTTCGAGGCCCGGCTGCTCTTCGGACATGTCGGCAACCAGGCCGACCAGGTTCCGCAGGGTCGCACCGGCCGAGGCGAGTGCGTCACGCGGGGTGATCGAACCGTCGGTCTCGATCTCGAGGCCGAGCTTGTCGTAGTTCGTGGCCTGCTCGACCCGGGTGGGCTCGATGTCGAAGCTCACGCGCCGGACCGGCGAGAAGATCGCGTCGACCGGGATCACGCCGATCGGGGCGCCGGCCTTCTTGGTCTTCTCGGCCGAGGCATACCCCCGACCCTGCTCGACCGTGATGTCGATCGCGAGGCGACCCTTCTCGGTCAGGGTGGCGATGTGGAGTTCCTGGTTCAGGATCTCCACGTCGGAGGTGGTCTGGATCGCCGCCGCGGTGACGTCGGCGGGGCCCCGCACGTCGAGTCGCAAGGTGACCGGCTCCTCGGAGACGCACTGCAACACGAGGTCCTTGAGGTTCAGGATGAGGTCGGTGACGTCTTCCTTCACCCCCGCGATCGTGTCGAACTCGTGCAGGGCATCATCGAACCGAACCTGGGTGACGGCCCCACCGGGGATCGACGACAGCAGCGTGCGCCGCAGGCTGTTGCCGAGAGTGTGACCGAACCCGGGCTCGAGCGGCGAGATGGTGAATCGCTGCGTGTTGGCCTCGGGCTCGTCGGCCTCGATCTCAGGACGCTGAATAATGAGCATGACGCTTCCTCACACCGGACGCTCGTAGCGTCCGAAATCGGGGGTTTACTTGGAGTAGAGCTCGACGATGAGCTGTTCGCGCACCGGGATGTCGATCTGTTCCCGCATCGGGAGATCGCGCACCGTGGCTTGCTCGCCGCTGACCTCGAGCCACATCGGAACCGTGCGGTCGATGGTGTCGAGGTTGTGGCGTAACACGATCATGTTCTTGGCCTTCGGGCTGAACTCGACGACATCGTCCTTGCGGACCATGAACGACGGAATCGTGACCCGCTTGCCGTTGACCAGCACGTGACCGTGACGGACCCACTGGCGAGACTGGTTGCGACTGCTCGCGAACCCGGCCCGGAAGACCACGTTGTCGAGTCGCTGCTCGAGCATGCGCAGCAGGTTCTCGCCGGTGATGCCCTTCTGGCGAGAAGCCTCGGCGTACAGGTTACGGAACTGCTTCTCGAGCACGCCGTAAATACGCTTCGCCTTCTGCTTCTCCCGCAGCTGGAGCATGTACTCGCTCTCACGAATACGACCCCGGCCGTGGATACCCGGTGGGTAGGGCCGACGCTCGATCGGGCATTTCATCGTGTCGCACTTCGCGCCCTTCAGGAAGAGCTTCATGCGCTCGCGCCGGCAGAGCCGACACACGGGACCTGTGTACCTCGCCACGAGTTAGACCCTCCGCCGCTTGGGAGGGCGGCAACCGTTGTGCGGAATCGGCGTGACGTCCTTGATGCCAAGGACCTCGATGCCAGTGTTCTGGATGGAACGAATCGCGGTCTCCCGACCAGAACCCGGGCCCTTCACGACGACGTCGACCCGGCGAACGCCGTGCTCCATCGCCCGACGGGCCGCAGTCTCGGCCGCGAGCTGCGCCGCGAACGGCGTGCTCTTGCGGGAGCCCTTGAACCCGACGTTGCCCGAGGACGCCCAGGCAATCGTGTTGCCCTGCTGGTCCGAGATCGTGATGATCGTGTTGTTGAACGAAGACTTGATGTGCGCGATCCCGTGCGTGATGTTCTTGCGCTCACGACGACGGGGACGCCGTCCTCCTGCAGGAGGCTTTGCCACTACTTCCTCGCCTTCTTCTTACCGGCCACCGTCTTCTTCGGACCCTTCCGAGTGCGCGCGTTGGTACGCGTGCGTTGGCCTCGGACGGGCAGACCACGGCGGTGACGGATGCCGCTGTAGGTGCCGATTTCGATCTTGCGCTTGATGTGACCGGCCACCTCGCGGCGCAGGTCACCTTCGACCTTGAGGTTGGCATCGATGAACGAACGCAGCGATGCCACCTCTTCTTCTGTGAGGTCGCGCACCCGGGTGTCTGGCGACAGACCCGTCTGCTGACAGATCAGCGCCGAGGTGCTGCGACCGATACCAAAGATGTACGTGAGCGAGATCTCGAGGCGCTTTTCCCTCGGGATGTCGACACCAGCTAGACGAGCCATACGTGACCTTGCACCTTCCTACACACGCGTCTCAACCCTGCCGCTGCTTGTGGCGCGGGTTTTCGCAGATGACCCGGACCGAACCGTGTCGGCGAATCACCTTGCACTTCTCACACATCTTCTTGACTGACGGACGAACCTTCAACGCGAGCCTCTGCTACTTGTAGCGGTAAGTGATGCGGCCACGGGCCAAGTCGTATGGAGTCAGCTCGACCTGCACCTTGTCGCCCGGAAGAATTCGGATGTAGTGCATCCGCATCTTGCCGGAGATATGGGCCAGGACTTTGTGTCCATTCTCGAGCTCGACGCGGAACATCGCGTTGGGAAGTGGTTCGACCACAGTTCCCTCAACGAGGATCGTGTCGTCCTTGGGCTTGGCTACGATGCACCACCAGGGGTCGGGGCGCGCGTGAAGCACGCCGAGGTATTGCGGGGCGACCGGTGAGATTAGCCGCGCGCGCTCCGAAAAGAAAATTGAGCGACCAGAGATTTCGCGGCTGACCGCCAGGCTATCGGACCAGGGTCACCACACAGCGCAGCGCACCGACGGGTGGGTCCGACGCCGAGCCGGTCTCGGACCATGACTCGGTGCCATTTGGCGGGATATCCACCAGATCGCTCCACGAGTCGAGCTCGCCGGTGTCGTCGAGCCAGACAACGTCGAACTCGGCCGTCACCGACTTCGCGTTCGAGTTCGTGGCCGTGCCTTCGACGAAGAGGTCGAACGAATCGGGGTCGAACCGACAGGAGCCAGGAGTCTGGGCCAGCGTGACCACCTTGGCCGGGTCCGGTTCGGGGTCAGGGACGGGGACCACCCCCGGATTCGTACCCGGATCCCCCGGATTCGTGCCGTTGGGGGCGCTGGTCGCGCTCGTGGGGCTGCCGATCTCGGTGCCGTCGGTCGTGGTGGTGGTCGAGGCCGTGGTCCGGGTGGACGACGACGTGCGGCTCCGGTCCTTGCTCTTGACCGCGGGCGAACTCGACGAGTTCGAGCTGTCACCACCGCTCGTGGCCATGGCCACGAACAGCACGATCACGACAAGCGCTCCGGCGGCGCCGGCTCCGATTCGACCCCACCGTCCGAATCGGGCCTGCCGGCGAGCGGCCTCCCGAGCGGCGATGGAGGGCAGGAGTTCGTCGACCGGCGCGGCCGGCGGCGCGGCGACCGGCGTTGCGACCGCCACGGGCACGGTCGGATCGGCCAGCGCGTCGGCGAGTTCGGTGGGCTCGGTCGGGGGTACCGGTGCCGGGCCCGCAGCCGGCGCGATCGGTGTCGGGTCGGGTTCCGGCGTCACGGCCACGGTCGGGACGACCAACGGCGGCGGCGGTTCCGGAAGTGGAGGAGGCGGCGGAGGCAGCGGCGGCTCCGGCAGCGGAAGCGGCGGCTCCGGAAGTGGAGGAGGCAGCGGAGGCAGAGGCGGCGGAGGCAGAGGCGGCGGCTCGACCGGTGCCGTCGGGACGGCAGGCTCGGCGGGCGGCAACAACGGCGGCGCGACGAAATCGTCGGCAGTGGGCCCACTGGACGCGCTCGCCACCGTCGCCGGCTGTTCGGGGGCGGGCGGTTCGGTCACAGGGGCTTCAGGGGGGAGGGGCGGTGGCATCGGCGGCGGCGGCGGCGAATCGGCGGGCGGCGGCGGCGAATCGACGGGCGGCAACGGATCGGGACCCGGGGGCTCCGCCGGAGGCTCACCCGAGCGGGGCGCGTTGCGGCGATTGCCGCGTGCCCGGCTCACCGACCCTCCAACAGGCCGAGGAGATACTCGCCGTAGCCACTCTTGCGCAGCGGTTCGGCCAGCGCACAGAGCTGGGCGTCGTCGATGAACCCCTCCCGCCAGGCGGTTTCTTCGGGGCAGCCAACCTTCAGGCCTTGGCGTTGCTCGACGACCTGCACGAACTGGGCGGCCTGCATCAAGGATTCGAACGTTCCGGTATCGAGCCAGGCGGTGCCGCGGTCGAGCACCTCGACCGACAGCGTGCCGGCATCGAGGTAATGATTGATCACGTCGGTGATCTCGTACTCACCTCGGTCGCTGGGGCGCACCGCCCGGGCCACGGTCGCGACATCGCCAGGGAAGAAGTAGAGACCGGGGACGGCGTAGTTGGAACGAGGCGCCATTGGTTTCTCCACGATGGCACTCGGCGACCCGTCGGGCGCGAACTCGATGACGCCGTAGCGTTCCGGATCCGACACGTGGTACGCAAACACACAGGCGCCGTTTGCGGCCGCGGCGGCGAGCAGTCGCTCCTTGAGGTTGGTGCCAAAAAAGATGTTGTCGCCCAACACCAGCGCAACCCGCTCGCCGGCCAGGAAGGATTCCCCGAGCACGAACGCCTGGGCGAGACCCTCGGGGGCGGGCTGGGTCACGTACTCGAAGCGGGCACCCCACCGGCTGCCGTCGCCGAGCAACCGTTCGAACCGGCCGATGTCGTCGGGCGTACTGATGATGAGGATCTCTCGAACTCCCGCGGCCATCAAGGTGGAGAGCGGGTAGTAGATCATCGGCTTGTCATAGACAGGGAGCAGCTGCTTGCCCACGGCAGAGGTCATCGGCGCCAGCCGAGTGCCTGATCCCCCTGCCAGCACGATCCCGCGCATTCCCCACACTCCCTGGTCGAGCCAGACAGAGTATCTCTCGACTTCGTCACATCCGGTTCGGCGGTCGTGGCAATGGTGGCGGCGCTCCCGGCGCGACCATCGCACACGCCCAGTGGCAACGGGTCGGCACCGACCGCACCACGACCGGAGGCGCGAGCCGCGAACACGGGCGGTGTGCCACGATAGACGTCATGCGGATCATGAAAACGACAGGGTTCTTGGCGGCAATCGTCGTCGCCACACTCGGACTCACGGCATGCAATTCGGACGC
>JANLRZ010000206.1:0-85991 GCA_031362155.1 Acidimicrobiia bacterium
AGAAGGAGCTGCTCTGCGAGGCAATTGAGACATTGAAAACGCGGGAGGAATTCCGGCAGTTTCAAGTCGCCGGGCTTCGTGAAAAACTTCACGCGGGCCTTGCGGATATCGAGGCTGGCCGCGTTGCGGAATGGAGCGCGGCGGACATCATGGGGGCCTGGCACATTGCCGACAGGCACCACCTCCACAAACCGGTGGTCGAGCAACCGGAGTACAACCTTTTCAAACGAAAACGCGTGGAGCAGGAATATGCGCGGCTCTTCGATGAGTTCGGCCTCGGCACTACCACCTGGAGCCCGCTGGCCTCGGGCCTGCTCACCGGCAAGTACGTCGACGGGATCCCCTCGGACAGCCGGGCCGCGCTCCCGGGCTACGAGTGGCTGAAGGACTCCCTCACCAACGAGCGACGCAACGCTCAGGTGATGGAGCTCATGGCCGTGGCGGAACGACTCGACGTGTCGGTCGCGCAACTCGCGATCGGTTGGTGCGCGGCCAACCCGCAGGTGTCGACGGTGATCACGGGTGCTTCACGGCCCGAGCAGGTGATCGAGAACATGGGCGCCCTCCGGGCGTTGGAACAGCTCACGCCGGACGTGAAAGGCGAGATCGAGGCCATCTGCAAGCGGTAAGCCGGGCCGAACGCGCCTCCCGAGGCGCCCACTACGCTTTCCCGCCTGTCAGGAACGTCCAAGGGGGACACGAAACATGGGTCGGTTCACGTCACGTCCCGAAGTGGTGCGCTTGCTCCAATCGATGAGCGCCCGCGCCGGGTACGAACTCCTGAAGGTGCAGCCGCCGCCCTCGGCCCGCCCATCGGTCGTACCGCCCACCCCACCGGCGGTACCCGCGGTCTGGCCGCTCCCTCGCCGCGAGGGGCTCACCGACGACGAGATCCGCGCCGGCTTCGCCCGGTTCGAGCACTGGCACTACTCCTACGCGTTCGAGGGTGGGTTGACGTTCTCGGCCAAGCACGTCAACGACAACCGGCCCAAGGCGCCGAACCGGCCGGTGCAGCGGTTCGAGCACTTCATGCCTGATCTCGTCCATGCGTGCGGCGGCTCGCTCGAGGGCGTACGCATCCTCGATATCGCCTGCAACTCCGGCTTCTGGTCGATCGAGTGTGCACTCCTCGGCGCGGACGTCGTCGGCTTCGACGCGCGGCCCGAGCTCATCGAACAGGCGAACCTCATCAAGGATTTCGTCGGCATCGACAGCGTCAACTTCCAACAGTTGAACTTCTTCGACATGACCCCGGAGACGTTGGGCACGTTCGATGTCGTCCTCAACCTCGGGATTCTGTATCACCTGCCCGACGCGCTCGACACCCTGACCCGCACCCTGCCGATGGCGACGAAGCACGTCATCCTCGACACGGGCGTGCACGTCACGAGTAACCCTGCGGTGTTCCTTCGCTGGGAGAACCCCGAGGACATCCTCTCTGCGGCCGACGCGGGCATCGTCGCACTGCCGAGCCGCAGCGCGGTCGATCTCATGCTCGAACATCTCGGCGCGTCGTCCTGGTACGAGATCCCGATGCGCTCGGACGCGATGCCGCGCGACTACCTCCGCGGGAGTCGCACCACCTGGCTGATCACCAAGTAGTCAGGCCGCGCGCCACTCCACGAAACGATTGTCGACCTTTCGCACCGCGCCGGGCGACGGCCACAGTGGCCCGACCAACCACCGGCCGTCGACCACCGCGGACTGGAGCCACTCCCAGGCGCGTTCTGGCTCGGCATGTTGCGGCCGACACGGTCCCGTCGCGAGGTGGAGCGGCGTGACCGCGAGATGGCCCACGAACGTGACCGCGGGCGCGTCGAGGTCGCCAACGTGGAACGCGGTGTGACCAGGATTGTGGGCGCCGGTCCATTCCGCACGCACGCCCGGCGCGAGCAGGTCACCGTCGGCGAACGTATCGATCAGCCCGTCGGCGACCAGCACGCCGAAAGCCTCCGCCACCATCTCGGTCTCGGCGAGGGTCCCGAAGGACGCCAAGGCCGTGTCACTCATTAACACTCGCGAGTTCGGAAAGAACGGTCGCCAGCTGCCGGGCCCGTCGGTGGCCCGCACGAACGCGAGCCCGACGCTCTCGATGTGCGAGAGCAGCACCGTGTCGACACTGCCCGGATCGATCCCCGCGGTGACGAAGGCGGCGGCGAAGGCCTGCTGATGGGCTTCAGTGGTACCGGGATCATGGAGGATGTCGTCGATGTTGCCCGCGGGGTCCACCACGATCGTGCGGCCGCCGGACTGGATGACCCACGCGCAGGCCGCCGCTCGCACCTGGTCGCCGTCGGCCCAGAGCGGCTCGGCCCATGGGACTGACCGCACCTCCTGCGCAGTGAGGCCCGTCGCCTCCGGGTCGATCGCCGCGTCGAGGTACAACACCCGAGTCAAGACGACATCACCAACCTCGATCGTGGTCATCGGCACATCTTGGTCGATGATCACCGCGAACGAACGGCCTTATTCACGGGCGGCTTCGGGCTTCGGTCCGGCGATCATGAACCGCCAGAACCGGCGCGGCTCTCCGACCGGGAAATCGCCACTCGCCTTGTGCTGCACCGACGCGTTGTCCCACATCAGTACGTCGTGAGGCCGCCATGCGTGCGCGTAGCGCGGCGCGTGCTTCTCGGCCAGATCTTGAATGGCCTGCAACTGGGCCCGACCCTCCTCGACCGGTACGTCGACGATGTGGGTCGCCCGATCCAAGTCGATGAAGATCGAGATGGTCCCCGCGATCGGATGCACCCGCACAATGGGATGCCTGACGTCAACCAACGCCTCGCCCTCCCCTTCGGCCGCCACTCGCGGCGGAAACACGCCGCCGTTGTTGTAGCGATACGCACATTCCCGGCCCACCAGTCGATCTCGCACCTGGGGGTCGAGGATCTGGAAGGTCGCACGCATGTCGATGAACTGGGTTGCGCCGCCCGGACCCGAGGGCAACTCCCTCGCATGCAGCACCGTCGCCACCGCGGGATCCTCGGTATACGTGTCGTCAGTGTGGAACGTCTCGAACAGGCCCGGCGTTGCTCGTCGAGTCCACCGAAGTTCACATCGCCGAGTTGCGCGCGCAACTCGTCGGTCATGACGAATCCGGCGTCGATGATCTGTCGGTCATCGCTATATCGCAACACGTCGCCGTCGCGCGTCCGCCCGATGGGGTCCTTGATCGGGCCGATCATGGCCGCGATCGCCCGCGCTTCGTCGTCAGTCAACGGGCGAGCCTGGCGGATGCACACGACCGCGTGATCGGCGAGGAGACGTCGGAGGCGCGCGCCGAGCGCCGCGTCCTCTTCCACGCTCGGTTCCACCCCGAGCACCTCCACCCCTCCGAATGCACCGGGGAGCGGTCGCACGTCGAGGGGCGGTCGCTCCCCGCTCATGGCATTCCGACTGCGTGCCGACCGCCTTCGAGCCATTTCCGCAGGTTCGGATCCAGCGAGGCCGCGGCCTGGTCGTACAGCTCAAGATCAGACTCGGTCAGCACATCGCGCCAGCGACCGTTGGTGCCCTTGAAGAGGAAGCGTTCGATCCCACCCTCGAAGATCATGGCGCTCGGATCGTCGGTGCCTGCGGGACCGCGGGCTTCCTCCCGCATGGCGTCGATCTGGACTGCCGCGACGATCGCCGGCCACGTCGATTCGTCGACCTCGATGCCGCAGAACGCGGCGAGTCGGCGCATCTCCCCCTCGGTATTGCCCAACATGTCTCCGAAGTGCATGAAGTGGACGTTGGGGAGATCCCGAAACTCCCACCAGGTCGACAGGTGATGGTGATGCGACCAGAAGGGCCAGCCGTCCGGTTCCCACTCGAACCAGCCCTCGCCGATCCACCGAGCCCACATCTCCCGAGGTTGCGCCGGTGGTCGAGGAAACTCGGCGCCCGGACGGTCCGCGTCGTTGAACAACTCGTAGGCGAGATCGGTGTAGGCGCTGTAGTGATTCCAGAGCGACATGAACACGTCACGGGTGTCGCGCCCGACCACGACGTACTTGGCTTCCGGAAAGAACCGGATCCCGTCGGCGGGGAGATGGCTCTTCACGAACCGGCGGTGGGTCTGGGCATTCACCGACTCGATCATCATGTCGATCGGACCCATGAACCGCGCATCGATCCACGGCGACATCTCGGTCAGACCGCGCCCGTCGGGCTCCGGGCCGAGGATGAGTGCGGCGAGGATCCGTTGCGTCCAGGTGGTCCCGGCCTTGTACGCAGTCGCAACGACGATGTCGTTCTCCCGCACGTTGAAGTGGTCCCAACGCGTGCTGTCGAGGTGGTGGTTGCGGTATTCGTGCAACTGTTCGGGGTGCGGAGACGTCATGGCGCGCAGCCTACGGGCGCGGCGAGGCCCGATCTCGGGAGTCCACTGGACGGTAGGGATGGCCGCCTGCCAACGTTGGCGGTCGAGCGTCGGCCGGGAGGTAATCGTGGAGATTCGAGGCAGTGCACTCGTCACCGGCGCGAGTCGCGGGATCGGGCGAGCCGTGGCACTCGAACTCGCCGAACGGGGCTACGCCGTGCTCGCGACCATGCGGAACCTGGAGGACGGTCGGGATCTCCCTGATCTGAGTATGGGCCGGATCCGACTCGGCCAACTCGACGTGACCGATCCGAACGCGATCGAGATCCCGAACGATCTCACCGTGCTGGTCAACAACGCAGGGGCCGACGACGACCACGATCCGATCGAGCACGTCGACCTCGCAACCTGGCGACATCTGTTCGACGTCAACGTGATGGGAGTCCTGGCCGTGACCCAGGCCGCGATCCCGACGCTCAAGCGCAACTCCCCAGGTGTGATCGCCACGATCACCTCCAGTTCGATCTTCGGCATCGTGCCGTTCTACGGCGCGTACCGAGCAACAAAAGCGGCCGCGTCCTCGCTGTCGGAGACACTGCGCGTCGAACTCGCACAGTTCGGCATCAGGGTGGTCGAGATCCTCCCCGGACCGATCGACACCGACATGTTCCGCACCAGCGCCGGCCCGATGGCCGCCGAACGGTTCGCGGACTACCGGGTGATGGCGCAGCACTCGGCCGCGTCGCGGACCGAGCACGCCGACCCGATGGTCCAACCGGTCGAGACCGCGGCCGCCGCGATCGCCGACGCCATCGCGGAGAACGACGGGCCGATGCGATACGGCTGCGACCCGCTCGGCAACGGCTTGCTCGACCTATGGCGCCAATCCGACGACGAGGCGATGTGGCGCCTCATGGGCCAAGGCCTCAGCGGAACGTGATACGCAATCGCCCATTCGAGGTCCGGATGCACCAACGCAACACCCCGAAGGAGTGCACGTGTTCCGACTGGTGAACGTCGACGGGCGGGCCGCCCTCGAACACGACGGTGGCTGGCACGATCTCGCGGCCGTGACCGGCGAGGCGGCGTGGTCCGACCCGATCGTCGCGGTGAGCCGCCACGCGGAGTTGCACGATCTCGCGGCACAACTCGGGGGTCGGTCGGCCGAAGGATCCCTCTCCGGAGTCACGCTCGGCGCGCCGATCCCGGTGCCTCGCCAATGCTTCGGCATCGGGCTCAATTACCGCGACCACGCCGGCGAGTCGGGCGCGGTGCTCCCGCCCGCCCCGTTGACCTTCACCAAGTTCCCGACCTGCATCGCCGGCCCGACCGCCGACGTTCCACTCTCGGGTGCGATGGTCGACTGGGAGGTCGAACTCGTCGTCGTCATCGGCACCGCGGCGTCCCACGTGAGCGTGGCCGACGCGTGGGATCACGTCGCCGGGCTCACCCTGGGTCAGGACATCTCGGACCGCGCCGTGCAAATGACGGGCCGGCCCCCGCAGTTCTCACTCGGCAAGAGTTTCTCCGGGTTCGGCCCGACCGGTCCCGCGATCGTGTCGCTCGACGCATTCGCCGACCGTGACGACATCGGTCTCTGGTGTGAGGTGGGAGGCGAGCGGATGCAAGATGCCCGCACGAGCCTGCTCATCTTTCCGGTCCCGACCCTGGTGGCCTATCTCTCGTCGATCACCCGACTCCAGCCCGGCGATCTCATCTTCACCGGGACCCCCGCCGGGGTCGGCATGGCGAGCGGTCGATTCCTCACCGAGGGCGAGACGATCGTCTCCGGTGCCGACGTGATCGGCGAACTCCGCAACCGCTGCACCGTCGGCCGCGGTCCGCTCGCGGTCTGAACCACGCCGGCCCGCCGCCGATCAGGAACCGAGCTCAGCTAGGAGTGCCGGTGGGATGGTCGTCGACGCCCACTCGACGTCGGCACGGATCTCGCCCGGATCGGCCGCGCCAATGACGACGGTGCTGACCGCCGGATGATCCAGCGCGAACTGCAACGCGGCCGCGGGCAACGCGACGCCCGTCCGCGCGCACGTGGTTCGCAACGCGTCGACGCGTTCGACGATTCCTCGATCGGCTGGTTCGTAGTCGAACGTCGGAGTGCGATCCGCGCCGGCGAGGATCCCGCTGTTGAAGACCCCGCCGATGATCACGCCGACGCCTCGCTCCGCGCAGTGCTCCAATAGTGCTTCACCGGAGCGGTCGAGCAGCGTGTAGCGCCCGGCGAGCAGCACGCAGTCGAGGTCGACGCGGGCAACGAAACGATCGAGCATCTCCTGCTGGTTCATCCCCGCGCCGATCGCCCGGACGACTCCCTCGTCGCGCAAGGTCACCAACGCGGGAAAGGCGCCGTCGAGGGCGGCCTGCTCATGATCGTCGGGGTCATGGACCAACACGATGTCGATGCGGTCCAGCCCGAGCCGTTCGAGGCTCTCCTCGATCGAGCGTCGCACTCCGTCGCCCGAGAAATCGAACTGCGGGGCCGTGCCGCGCGGGATCCGGAAGACGCCGGGGTCGAACTCAGCATCGGGCCGCACGAGCCGACCGACCTTGGTGGACACCACGAACTCGTCACGCGGATA
Source organism: Acidimicrobiia bacterium (assembly GCA_031362155.1). Lineage (GTDB taxonomy): Bacteria > Actinomycetota > Acidimicrobiia > IMCC26256 > JAENVU01 > JAENVU01. Next base: position 6,904 of record JANLRZ010000206.1, read on the forward strand.
CGGGCGTACGGCCGCGCCCAAGCGGTGCTCGGAGAGGCCGTGTCCATACAGCGGCGCGGTGTCGAACAGCCGGATTCCGCACTCCCACGCGGCGGCGACGGTCGCACCCGCGTCGGCGTCGGTCATCGGTGCGAACAGATTGCCGAGCGGCGCGCACCCCAACCCGAGCCGCGTCACCTCGACTCCCCGCGACCCCAGTGGCACGGTCGTGATCACGATCGCCACTCCGAACCGCCCGGCCAGGCCAGCGCGGCGACGGATTCCGGCCAGAGATCGGCCGAGTACCCCGCCGCCTCCGGCACGACGTACCGGCCCTCGCGGATCGTCGCGGGATGCTGGAAATGCTCGTGCAGGTGGTCGGCGAATTCGGTCGTCCGATCGTCGAGCGACCCGGACACGCAGACGTAGTCGATGATCGAAAGGTGTTGGACGTACTCGCACAGTCCGAGTCCGCCGGCGTGGGGACACACCGGCACCCCGAACTTCGCGGCGAGGAGCAACACCGAGAGGACCTCGTTGACGCCACCGATCCGGCACGCATCGATCTGGCAATAGTCGATGGCCTCGGCTTGGAGCAGCTGCTTGAAGATCACGCGGTTCGCCGCGTGCTCGCCGGTCGCCACCCCCACCGGCGCCACCGCGCGCCGGATCGCGGCATGACCGAGGATGTCGTCGGGGCTCGTCGGCTCCTCGATCCAGCGGAGGTCGAAGGGTTCGAGGTGGCGCATCCACTCGATCGCCTGGTCGACTTCCCATACCTGGTTTGCGTCGGCCATGAGCGGGAGATCGCCGATCTCTTCGCGCATCACCTCACAGCGGCGAACATCGGACGCGATGTCGACCCCGACCTTCGTCTTGAAGCATCGCCAACCGTCGGCGAGCGCGGCACGGGTGAGCTCGCGAACTTTCGGTTCCGGATAGCCCAGCCACCCCGCCGAGGTGAGGTACGCGGGATACCCGTCGCGCCGGAGCTCGGCAATGCGATCGGCTCTGGTCGGCGCCAGGCCGCGCAGCAGATCGAGGGCTTCGTCGCGGTCCAGCGCATCGGTGAGGTAACGGAAATCGACGAGCCCGACAAACTCCTCGGGCGACAGTTCCGCGATCAGTTGCCACAGTGGCTGGCCCGCGACCTTGGCCGCCAGGTCCCACACCGCGTTCACCAACGCGGCGGTCGCCAGATGAATGACACCCTTCTCCGGCCCGAGCCAGCGGAGCTGGCTGTGATTCGTCAGTTGGCGCCACATCCCGGCCGAGTCCGCCATCAGGTCTTCGAGATCACGGCCGACAATCAGCGGCGCAAGCTGTTCGATCGCCGCGCAACACAAGTCGTTCCCCGCGCCGATGGTGAAGGTCATCCCCCACCCCTCGTGGTCACCGTCGGTCTCGAGCACGGCGTACGCGCCCGAGTAATCGGGATCGGTGTGCACGGCGTCGGATCCGGCCAGCGTGCGCGATGTCGGAGCCCGCAGATCCAGGGTCCGGATTCGGGTGATGCGCGTCATGAGCGCACCCTAAACAGGCCTCGGCGCGACGCGCCATGATGACCGTCACGACACCAGGCCTCGGAGGGACGCGAACATGACACAACGGGTGATCGTGGTGACCGGAGCCCGCGGCGGCATCGGCGCCGCCATCGCAGCGAAGTTCGAGGAACGCGACGACATCGTCGTCGGCCTGGATCTGCTCGATGGATTCGACGTGACCGACCCGCAGGCGTGCGTCGACGCGGCCACACGAATCGCTGCAGACCACGGCGCCGCCGATGTGCTCTGCAACAACGCGGGGATCGCCGCCGTCGGTGACGTCGTGGCATCGACGCCCGAGGATTGGGAGCGCGTCTTCGCGGTCAACGTGTTCGGCATCGCCAACATGAGCCGGGCGTTCCTGCCTGCGATGAGGGCTGCCGGCCAGGGCGCAATTGTGAACACGTGCTCGGTGGTGGCCTCGGTCGGCCTGGTCGAGCGGGCGGTCTACGGCGCGTCGAAGGGCGCCGTGCTCGCCCTCACCAAGGCCATGGCGGCCGACGAGGTCGCCCACGGCATTCGCGTCAACTGTGTCTCGCCGGGGACGGTATGGAGCCCGTGGGTGGAACGACTCGTCGCCACGACCCCCGACCCCCACGCCGCTCAGGAGGCGCTCCGTCGCCGCCAACCCCTCGGCCACATGGTGGAGTGCGCCCAAGTGGCCGACGCGGTCGCGTACCTCGCGGCACCGAGCACGTTCACCACCGGCGCCGACTTCCTGCTCGACGGTGGCATCACCGGCGTTCGCATCGTGACCCCATGAGCGCGACCGACGACCTGCGCGTCGCACTGGTCGGGGGCCCGATGTACGACCAACTCACGGACCGCCTCCGGCGCCCCGGCATCGAGGTCGTCGTCCATGCCGACCACCCGACCCTCAACCGCGAGGTCGCCACCATGCTCGGTGCCGGCGAACGCATCGACGTACTCGCGACTCATTCGAAATACGCGCCGTCCCAACGAGCATGGCTCCGTGATCTGACGCCGCTGATCAACGCCGAGACGCTGGGGGCGCTCGCGCCACCGGCCGTCGCACTCTGTCGATTCGCCGGAACGCTGCTCTGCGCGCCGCGCCTCGTCGACGTGCGGATCCTGTGGACTCGCACCGACCGGGTCGACCGCGTCCCCGACACGTGGGCCGAACTGCTCGATTTCGACCTCGCCTTCGGATTCCCCGGGCGCGAGTCTGGGCTCTTCGGCACCTTCTTCGAACTCGTCGTCGGCGCGGGCGGCTCCCTCTTCGATGACGACCTCCGGCCCACGATGGACACCCCCGCGGCCGAGTGGGCCATCGACACTCTGTGTCGGCTCGCCGCCCGGGCGCCGGCCGACCTTCCGACCTGGCACTACGACGATGTCGACACCGCTCTGCTCGAGGGGCGGGTCGATGCTGCGGCGGCCTGGCCCGGCGGGTGGGGCGCCATCCGCGCGTCCGAGAACGCCGCGGTCCTCGCCCCGAGTTTGTACCCCGCGGGTGCCGAGCGGCGGGTGTCCTACTCCGGCTGCCACGCGTGGGCGATCCCCACGACGTGCGCCGACATCGACGGTGCCGTCGCGCTCATCACCGAACTGCTCAGCTCCGATACCCAACGCGTCGACGCATCGGGCGGCAGCATGTGCGCCCACCTCGACGCGCTCGCGTCGGTCCTGCCCGACAACGACATCGATGAGCGCCGGCTCGCACTGACCCGCCAGACCATCGCCGATGCCATGATCACGTATCCGCCGCTCGTTCGCTTCCCCGAAGTGGAGGACGCCGGCTGGTCGGCCATCCAGGCGGCCATTCGCGGCCGGCACTCCCCGACTGCAGCCGCCGCCGCGATGCAGTCCGCGGCGGAGTCCGTGCTCGCTTGACGCACCTCCGTCGGCGTAGGTTGCCCACCATGAGTCGCCACGATTTCGACCACGTGATCGCAACGGAGGCCGACCTCCGCGAGTTGTATCGCACACCCTCGGATCTCGTCGCCCAGAAGGTGATCGGTGAACTGGACGACCACGCGCGGGCCGTCATCGGTGCGGCACCATTCGTCCTCATCGGCACGACCTCCCCGGACGGGACGGCCGACGTCTCCCCCAAAGGCGGACCGGCCGGCTTTGTCGTGGTCCTCGACGAGCACCGGCTCGCGATCCCGGATCTGGCCGGCAACAACCTGCTGGATTCCATCGGCAACATCGTCGCCGGATCGGGTATCGGTCTGCTCTTCGTCGTACCCGGCATGGACGAGACGCTGCGAGTGAACGGACACGCCTGCCTGACCACCGACCCGACGATCCTCGACGCGTGCGCGATCAAAGACCGGCGGTCGAAGGCCGCGATCGGCGTGACCGTCACCCAGCAATACATGCACTGCCCGAAAGCATTTCGACGCAGTGCCCTCTGGGATCACACCACCTGGCCCAATCGCGACGCATTGCCATCACTCGGTGCGATCCTGCGCGACCAGATCCCCTCTGTGGCCGACGTCCCCGCCGAGACCATCGATGATCTCCTCGAATCCGGGTACGCGGAAACCATGTGGGAACCGGGCGGTGTGCACTGATGACCAGTTCGTCGAACAAGCCCGTGCACCACCGCACCGAGGACGGCGACACCGCGCCCGACCTCTCGCCGGGCGGGATCGAGCACTACGAGGTCCTCGCGTCGACCGAGGGCGCCCGCGAGTCGAAGATCAACGCAGTGCGCGATGTCCTCGCCAACGCCGCACCCACCGAGATGGCCGAGGTCGCTCGGTGGCTCGATGCCATCCTCGCCGGCAGTTCCCCCGATGACATCGGGACCTTGCGTCGGGTGATCCTCCAACAGGACGAACCGATCTACGGGACCATCCCGATGAGCGGAGACGACGAACTCGTCGAGCACTGGCGCAGCGGCGTGTACCCGTACCGCAACTTGATGTCGCGCAAGGCGTACGAGAAGGAGAAGTACCACCTCCAGGTCGAGCTGTTGAAGCTCCAGGCGTGGGTACGCGACACCGGCCAGCGGGTCGTGATCCTGTTCGAGGGTCGAGACGCGGCGGGCAAGGGCGGCACGATCAAACGGTTCATGGAGCACCTGAATCCGCGCGGCGCGCGCGTCGTGGCCCTCGAGAAGCCCAACCCGGTCGAGCAGGGGCAGTGGTATTTCCAGCGCTACGTCCAGCACCTGCCGACCAGTGGCGAACTCGTGTTCTTCGATCGCTCCTGGTACAACCGAGCCGGGGTCGAACGGGTCATGGGATTCTCCAGCGAGGACGACGTCTCCGAGTTCCTCCGTCAGGCACCCGAGTTCGAACGCAACCTGACCCGCAACGGCGTCCACCTCATCAAGTTCTGGTTCTCGGTCAGCCAGGAGGAACAGCGCCGCCGATTCAAGGAACGCGAGAAGCATCCCCTCAAGCAATGGAAGCTGTCTCCCGTCGACGTCGCGTCGCTGAACAAGTGGGATGACTACACCGCGGCCAAGAAGGCGATGTTCGTCCACACCGACACCCCGGAAGCACCCTGGACGGTCATCAAGTCGGACTGCAAGAAGCGGGCCCGCCTGAACGCCATCCGCTACATCCTGCAGCGCATGCCCTACGACGGGAAGGACGTCGAGAACATCGGGCCGCTCGACCCGTTGCTCGTCGGCCCGGCTTCGAACGTCTACGAGACCGGCGAGCGCGACTGACCGAACCACCGGGCGACCGCCGACTCCATACGGGGGCTCGACGTCGCGCCATCGTCGTAGGCTCCGACTGTGTTCGCGCTCTTCGCCCTCATCCTGCCGATCGTGCTCATCGCGGCCGCGGCGATCGCGGCGACGATCTCGATCCGCAACAGTTCAGTGCGCGTCACATCGGCAGGGGTCGAGGTCGCGAACTACCGCCAACCGGTCCAGCAGGTTCCGCTGGCGCAGGTCGATCACTTCGAGCCGCCCGCTCCGGTCGGCTGGCTCTCCAGTCTCCGGCCGAAGACCGGCGTGCTGGTCTGCACTGATGGCTCGCGCATCGTGGTGCGCAATCTCACCGACCCCGAGGCCGGCCGGGGCATCGAGGCCCTCAACGATCGACTGACCCAACTCCGGAAGGACCAATGACTGTGGGCACCGCCAACGACCTCCTGGAATCGGCCCGAGGTGTGCTCACCGACGTCGTGGCCCTGCGTCGCGATCTTCACCGCCACCCCGAGTTGGGCCTCCAACTCCCCCGCACCCAGAGTGCGGTGCTCGACGCGCTCGATGGCCTGCCGCTCACCATCACCCGCGGTGACACCGTGACGTCGGTCGTCGCCGATCTCGAAGGCGGTGCCTCCGGCCCCGTGGTCCTGCTGCGCGCCGACATGGATGCGTTGCCGATGCCCGAGGACACCGGCCTCGACTTCGCCAGCGAGGTCAGCGGTGCAATGCACGCGTGTGGCCACGACGCGCACACCGCGATGCTCGTCGGCGCCGCGCGCGTGCTCGGCGACCGGCGCGACGAGCTGACGGGCACCGTGCGCTTCATGTTTCAACCCGGTGAAGAAGGTTTCCACGGCGCCCGGTCGATGATCGAGGAAGACGTGTTGCGCGAGGTGGAGCTGGCGTTCGCCCTGCACGTCACCCCGAACCTGCCTTCCGGCCTGGTCGGGACGAGATCCGGTCCGATCATGGCGTCGGCCGACGTGCTCGACATCCGCGTGACCGGTCGAGGTGGCCATGCCTCGCTTCCCCACCTCGCCAACGATCCGATCCCAGTCGCGGCGGAGATCGTGACGGCGCTCCAGACCTTCGTCACGCGCCGGATCAACCCGTTCGACCCGGCCGTCGTGACCATCACGAAGATCCGTGCCGGAACCACCAACAACGTGATCCCCGAGCACGTGGATCTCACCGGGACGCTGCGGGCGGTCTCGGACGCTACCCGCACTCAAGCGCTCACCGGCATCGAGCGCGTCGCGACGGGCATCGCCGCCGCGCATGACATGCTCGCCGAGGTCACGGTGACACGGGGCTACCCGCCCACGGTGAACCATCCCGGCCCGGTCGAATTGTTGGCCCAGGTGGTGCGCGACACCTTGGGCGCCCGCCGCTACGTCGAAATGCCGGCGCCGCTCATGGGTGCCGAGGACTTCTCCTACGTGTTGCAACAGTGCCCCGGCGCGATTGCCTTCCTCGGCGTGTGTCCGCCGGAGGTCGACGCGGCCACCGCTCCCGCGTGTCATTCCAACCGCATGATGATCGACGAAGCCGCGATGGCCGCCGGGGTCGCGACCTACGCCGGTCTGGCCCTGGCCGGCCTCACCGGCACCGCCTGATCGACGCGAGTCAGCGCATGCGCAGATTGCGCAGTGCCGCGGGCAACTCCTGGGGACCACGACTGCGCAACGCCGACACCGCGTCGGGTACGACGCACGCCTCCGTGCGGTCCTGACCCTCGACGGCCTCACCGGACGGATCCCGGAGGATGAACCGGAACCCGTACTCGGTCTCGATCGACATCGACTCGGCCATCGTCTCGTCGACATCGACCACGACGCCGTCGTCACCCACGTACAGGTTGCGGAGAAACGCCGGTGCGAACACTGTCACGCCGGCCACCTCACCGACGGGTTCACTGTCGGGACCGGGCAGGTAGTCCTCGTACAAGAACGGCGCGGTCGACTCGCAACACCCGGTACCGATAGTGAAGACCAACGCGCCGCGACGGTCACGCTTCGCCCGTTCGACGATGCGCGCCGCCGCGGCGGTCCCGGTCACTTTCAAATGTTCGGGCTCAACGCCGAGAAGTGCAGGTAGCCGTTGCGGTCCGTTGCGGTGTTCTCCCACACGTGCTTGATCTGGCGGTACTCGTTGTAGCCGTAGTCACCTAATTCACGCCCGATGCCGGACTGCTTGTACCCACCGAACGGTTGGGTCGGCGTGATCATGTGGTAGTCGTTGATCCACACGGTGCCGGTGCGCATGCCCGCGGCGACGGCATTGGCCCGGGCCGAATCCGTCGACCACACTCCGCCGCCGAGGCCGTAGATCGAGTCGTTCGCGATCTTGATCGCCTCGTCGTCGGAGTCGAACGGGATCACGCAGAGCACCGGGCCGAAGATCTCCTCCTGGGCGATCTTCATCGAGTTGTCGGCCTCGAAGATGGTCGGGCTGAAGAACGCACTCTGGTCGAGACCGGCCGGCAGGTCCGACGGCTTCGAACCACCGCAGAGGAGCTTCGCGCCTTCGTCGAGCCCGAGCTTCACGTATCGCTCGGTGGTGTCGACCTGGGCCGGGGCGACCAGTGGCCCGAGGTCGGTGTTCATGTCCATGTTGTCGCCTATGACGATCTTGCCGACGCGTTCGAGGAGCAATGCGACGAACTCGTCGTAGATCTTGCGCGACACCAGCGCCCGAGTGCCCGACTCACACACCTGGCCATTGTGGAAGAACGTCCCCCACAGCACGCCGGCCGCGGCGAGATCGAGGTCGGCGTCGTCGAGGACGATGTTGGCCGACTTCCCACCGAGTTCGAGCGTCACCTTCTTTACCGTGCCCGATGCGAGCTGCATGATCCGGCTGCCGACCTCGGTCGAGCCGGTGAACGCCACCTTGTCGACCATCGGGTGCTGGGCCATTTCCTCACCGGCGCTCCCGCCCGGTCCGGTGATGAGGTTCACGACGCCCGCGGGGATGCCGGCTTCCTCGACCGCCTTGACCATCTCCACCGCGCTCAACGAGGTGAAGCTCGCGGGCTTCAACACCACGCAGTTCCCCGCCGCGATCGCGGGCGCGATCTTCCAGCCGGCCATGAGGAACGGGAAGTTCCACGGCACGATGCCACTGCACACGCCGAAGGGCTCGCGTCGGACGGTGCTCTTGGCCGGAGGGAACGGGCTCTCGCCCCGGTCGATCACGTCGGCCTCGTTCTCCGCGCAGTCGGCGAACGCGTTGAACGTGGCTACTGCGCCGGGGACGTCGGCGAACATCGCCTTCTTGATCGTGCCACCACCGTCGCGCGCTTCGATCTCCGCAATCTCGGCGCTGCGACCGTTGATGATCTCGGCCGCCGCGCGCAGCTTCTCGGCGCGCTCCTTGCCCGACATCCGCGGCCACGGACCATCGTCGAACGCCGTGCGCGCGGCTTGCACGGCCCGCGCGGCGTCCTCGCGGCCGGCCTTGGCGACGTCGGCGATCTTCTCGCCGGTCGACGGGGCAAAGGTGGGAAAGGTGTCGCCGGATGTGGCGTCGACCCATGCACCATCGATGAACAGTTGCGTGTCGCCCATGACCATTTCCTCCAAGTTTCGAGCGGGTTTCGCCACGCTAGGCCCCTCGTGGCCAGCGGTCCAGCCCGTGGCCGGGGGCCGGCGGGACCCACCCTCAAGGAGGCTGGGGCGAGGGACGATGAGAGAAACGGGATCCCCTTCCGACCGGCAAACCTGATCGCGGGTGCACTGTGAACGAAGCGCGAACCCTCCACCTCCCGACTCGTCGCTGGGTTGGCACTGGTCTCCTGGTACTCGTGGCGCTCGGCATGAGCGCCTGCGGTGCACTCCGCCTCACGACCGTGTCTGCCGTGAACCCTCCGGCCGAGAAGTACTCGGGTTTCACCAAGGTCGCAACGTCCGAGCACTACATCGTCGTCGTCAACGTGCTCCCCGCCGAGGAGATGTTCACTCCCGCCGAGAACGCCCGACTGCACCCGACGGTCGGAGAACTCGTGATCGACGGGAAACCGACGCCACGCTCCCGGGAGGGCCGGCATACCGAAGCCCATATCTACGCGAAGGACACCGGCCTGGTCCTGAGCAATGTCCGGCCCCAGATGACTCTCATCGACCGCAACACGGGACAAGTGAGGGACGTTGACGCGACCCTGATGCAGGACGTCATCGTCGGCGAACCCGATCTTCATTTCGGGTCGAACATCGTCATCCCTTCCGGGCACGAGATCACGATCGTCGTCGACGTGGGCAGCGAGCGGGTCAGCATCGACGGGAAAGTGCACTGAGATGGGAAATCGATTCCGCGACCTTCCAGTCGGCCGCAAGCTCTTCCTCGCCTTCACCGCCGTATCTGCCGTGCTCATCGCGGTGCTCCTGGCGCTGTTCAGCACGGTGTCGCGGCTGCAGGATTCGGATCACACCTCGGCCAGCGTCGTCGGCGCACGCCTCTCCGCGGCCGACCGCGTCCGCTTCGAGGCTTCCGAACTGCGGGCGGCCCAGCAGGCGTACCTGATCGACGGCGGCGCGAGCCGCGGGGACTTCGAAACCGCGACCCGAGCATTCGAAACCGCGCTGCAAGACCTCCAGAGCCGGGTGAGCGGGTCCGCGGAACGAGCGCTGGCCGACAAGATCGCCACCGGCTACCAGACCTTCCTCTCCGTCGACCAGATGATCTGGGACTCGTTCCAGTCCGGCGCCACCACGAAGGCGAAGAATCTGGCCCTCGGGGCCGAGGCACTCGATTTCGGATTCATCTCGGCCGATGCCGCGAGCCTCTCGGACCTCGCGCTGGCCCAGAAGGAACAGGCCCGTGCGGAGTTCGACCGGACGGTCAGCGAAGCCCGCTGGGGAGCGGCCGCGCTCGGAGTCGTTGCGCTGATCCTCGTCATTGGGCTCAGTCGGTTGATCACGAGGGCAATTCGCGATCCCTTGGCCCAGGTTCAGGAAGCAGCCGAGCGCGCCGCCGCTGGTGATCTCGACGCCGAGGTCGGGATCAATACGGCCGACGAAACCGGGCGACTCGCCCGCGCCTTCGACGCCATGCTCGGCAACCTGCGCATCCGCGAACATGCGTTGCACCTCGACCACCGACGTCAGGAACTCGACGGCCAGGTGCATCGAGCACTCGAGATGGCTGACGACGAACCCGCGGCGATCGAAGTCGTTGGACGCACCCTCTCAGAAATTGTTCCCGATCGCGCGTCCGAACTGCTCCTCGCTGATTCGAGCAAGGCCCACCTCATGCAGGTCGTCGTCTCGGGGCCGGACCCTTCCGGCCCCGCTTGCGGGGTGGAGTCGCCGTTCGCCTGCACCGCCGTTCGCAACGGCCACACCATGACGTTCGAATCGAGCACCTCGCTCGATGCGTGCCCCAAACTGCGCGGCCGATCCGTGGGCGATTGCTCGGCTGTCTGCGTGCCGGTGACCTTCATGGGTCGCGCGGTCGGGGTGCTGCACGCCATTGGCGAGGATGGCGTGGTCCCTAGTGAAGAAGAGATCACAAGCCTCGAGATGCTCAGCACCCAGGCCGGGGCGCGTATCGGCATGCTGCGATCCATCTCGAAGACTCAGTTGCAGGCGACGACCGACGGCCTGACCGGCATGCTCAACCGGCGCACTTTCGAGACCCGGGTGCGCGCAATGCACCGCGAAGGAGTCCACTTCACGCTCGTGATGGCCGACCTCGATCACTTCAAGCACCTCAATGACACCTTTGGCCACGAGGCTGGCGATCGGGCGCTGCGGCTCTTCTCCGAGGTCATGAAGGAGGCCACCCGCACGGGCGACATCGTGGCGCGCTTCGGCGGCGAGGAGTTCATGGTCGCGCTGCCCCACACACGGGCTGCCCAGGCGGTCGAGATGGCGGACCGACTTCGCGTGGTCCTCGCCGGTCGCCTCGCCGGCGGCGACTGTCCGGTCTTTACCGCGAGCTTCGGCGTCGCGGAATCCTCCGTCGCCGAGAAACTCGAAGGCGTCGTGAAGGCCGCGGATGTCGCTCTGTACCGGGCCAAGTCCGAAGGCCGGGACCGGGTGGTTCTCGCCGACGGCTACTCCTGGGAATCCGAGGATGCCGACCGCGCGGACGACGACGACAACTCGGCCCCGATCCTCACCGGCATTGCGGCCCTCGCCGACCACGACGACCCCCTCGACCCGTAGACCCCGCTTGACGCGAGGTCTCTGACCTGACGAGGATCCGGAACCGTCGAGAAGGTAGTTCCGATGCCAATCACCGATTTCGCACCCGAGACCGCCGAGTTCTACGGGCGCGATCCCGAGACCGCGTTTGCCCACCTGCGGGCCACTGATCCGGTCCACTGGTACGAGCCGGGCGGCTTCTGGTGCCTCACGCGTCAGGCCGAGATCCGCGAAGCCTCCCGCCAACCGACGATCTTCTCCTCTGCGTACGGGATCCAGATGTTCCAGATCGCCGAGGCCCACGCGGGCCACGGCCCGACTCCCGATGACCCGGCTGCCGCGTCGATCCTCCAACTGGACCCTCCCGACCACCTCCGCCATCGCAAGTTGGTGATGAGCGCCTTCCGGCCCAAGTACATGGCCGAGCTGGAGACGCGGATCCGGGAGATCGCCGTCGAGTCGCTCGATGCCTGCGATCCGACCTCGGACGTCGACTTCGTCGAACAGATCGCGGTGCCGCTCCCGATGCGCGTGATCGCCGAGATGATCGGCGTACCGCCCGGCGATGCCGCGGTCTTCCGACGCTGGTCGGACTCGATCATCGAGGCCGGCGGCGGCGGCGTGACCGAACAGACCCTTCACGACATGGGCGAGCTGTACGCGTACTTCACTGAGAAGATCGAAGACCATCGCGCCACGCCTCGTGCCGACATCATCACGATACTGCTCGACGCAGAGATCGAGGGCGAGACCCTCGGCAAGGGCGAGATCCTGATGTTCCTGCTCACTCTGCTCGTCGCCGGGAACGAGACCACCCGCAACCTCATCGCGGGCGGCGGGCGGGCGCTGGCCGAACACCCCGATCAGCAGCTGCGCCTGGCGGCCGATCCCTCACTCATTCCCGGCGCGGTCGACGAGATGTTGCGTTGGGTGACGCCGGTGCGCAGCTTCGTGCGCCGGGCCCAGGTCGATACCGCCATCGGCGGCACGCCGATCAAAGCCGAGGACTACGTCGTGATGTTCTACGGCTCCGGCAATCGGGACGAGGCCGTCTTCGGCCCGACTGCGCACGAGTTCGACGTGACGCGTGCCGACGCCTATCACCACATCTCGTTCGGCTTCGGCGAACATCTCTGTCTGGGCGCGGCACTGGCCAAGGTCGAAGGCCGCGTGATGTTCGAGGAACTCCTCCGGCGTTGGCCCAGCTGGGACATCACCGGCGACATCGAGCCGCTCCGGTCCTGCTTGATGAACGGCCTGGTGCACATGCCCGTCGAGCTACGGTCGTGACCATGCGCGAGGGCGAGTGGATCAGGTTCGTCATCCGATTCGAAGTGCTCGACGCGAACCGCTACCGCGAGATGACTGCGGCGATGGTCGAAGTCAGCCGCGGCGAGCCGGGCACCCTCGTCTACGACTGGTATCTCGACGAGCCGCAGACGACCGGCGTGCTCTACGAGGCCTACGCGTCACGAGATGCGCTCGACGCGCACACGCGCGGTGCGGTGTTCACGGATCTCGCCCCGCAGTATCTCGACGCGATTCGCGTGCTCTCGGTCGACGCCTTCGGCGCGGCGACCGGCCTGGCGCGCAGTGACGTGCTGGGCGCGCCGACGACCTGGTGGGACGCACCGATCGCGGCGATCACCGCCTCGGGCACGTAGGTCGACCGCAGGGACCAGTCCGCCCCATACTGGCGCAATGTCCGCAGAAACCGATCTCGTGCTCCGCGCCGACCGCGGGGGCGTGTGCACCCTCACCCTGAACCGACCGGACAAGCTCAACGCGCTGACCCCCGGATCGTTCGTCGCCCTCCGCGCGCATCTCGACGCGATCGCGGCCGACGGGTCGGTGCACTGCGTCGTGCTCGCGGGCGCGGGACGATCGTTCTGTGCCGGCCACGACCTCGCGGCCATCGCCAGCGGCGAGCGGGCCCCGAGCCGCCACTTCGAACCCGAGACCGTCGATGCACTCGAGGCGCTCCCTCAGCCGACGATCGCGCGGCTCCACGGGCATTGCTTCACCGGCGGACTCGAACTCGCACTCGCGTGTGATCTGCTCGTGGCCGCGACCTCCACGAAGCTCGGCGACACTCACGGCCAATGGGGTCTGGTTCCGATCTGGGGCATGTCGATCCGGCTTCCCGAACGGGTCGGGCCTTCGATGGCCAAACAACTGATGTTCACGAGCCGACGCATCGACGGCACGACCGCAGCCGAGATCGGGCTCGTGGACGTCGCGGTTGCCCACGACGAACTCGATGCCACCGTCCAACATCTCACCGCCGAGATATTGGCAAACTCGCCGGGCACCAATCGCCGGGTCAAGCGTCTGATCGCGGACCGCGGTGACCGCACGCGCACTGAGGCACTCGTGCACGAGCGGTCGTTGCCTTACGGCGTCCCGGAGGACATGGCCGAGCGGATGGGCCGTGGCTGACGAGTGCGCCGGTACCGGCGACTTCCCCGGTCGCGACGAGCTCGAGACTCTGCTCGACGAACTCCGGTCGGCTGATCTGGACCGGCCGGCGATCGTTCGCGTCCTGGGGGCGGCCGGCTGGGTCGCGCCGCACTACGACCGCGAGTTCGGGGGCCGCGGGCTGAGTCGCGAGGACGCCCAGGCGGCGCTGACCCTGCTCGACGAACGGGAGATTCCCCACGTCCCGCGTGGCTCGGGGCTTCCTCTGGCGGCGCCGACGATCGACCAGTGGGCGACCGACACCACCAAGCGCCATCTCCTCCCCCCTCTGCTCACCGGCGAGGACCGGTGGTGCCAGCTGTTCTCCGAGCCCGGCGCCGGGTCGGACATGGCCTCACTGGCGACGACCGCCGAACGCGATGGTGACGAGTGGGTGGTCAACGGACAGAAGGTGTGGACGACGTTCGGCCACGAATCGGAACGGGCGATGTTGCTGGCCCGCACCGATCCGGAAGCGCCCAAGCACAAGGGCATCACCTACTTCGGGATGGACATGCGAGCACCCGGAGTCGAGGTGCGACCCCTGATCAACATCGCGGGTCAACTCGAGTTCAACGAGGTGTTCCTGACCGACGTTCGCGTGCCGGACCTCGACCGGATCAGCCCCGTCGGCGAGGGCTGGGCCGCGGCGATGACGACCCTCGGCGCGGAGCGGCATGCGCTTTCCGGCGTACGGAAGAAGCGCAAGAGTTCCGACGAGATCCTCGGCGGCAAGCCCTACGCCGAAGTCCAGGCCCTGGCCGCGGCACGGGGAATAGGGTCCGATCCGCTCGGCCGGCAACGCCTGATGAGGGAGTACATCGCCGGTCGGGTGCTGACGATGAACCTCCAGCGGGCCCGAGCGCGCGCGGCAGCGGGCCGCCCCCCGGGCCCGGAGGGATCACTGACCAAGATCGCCAAGGCGACCGCGAACCAGGCGCTGCAAGAACTGGCGATGGACCTGCTCGGCGCGGATTCGACCGCCTGGGTCGACGGCGACGACACCGCCGAATGGGTGGCGCAGTTCCTCCGGACGCGGGCGAACACGATCGAAGGGGGCACCTCGGAGATCCAGCGCAACATCCTCGGCGAGCGGGTGCTCGGTCTCCCCCGCGAACCCGACCCGTATCACGGCCAACCGTGGCGTTCTGTCCCTCGAAGCTGAAGCACCCACCATCGGGGCCTGCAAGGATCGCCCCATGCAGGTACCCGAGACGCACTACGCCCGTGCCGGTGATCTTCGGATCGCGTATCAGCAGTGGGGCGAAGGCCCGCCGCTGGTGTTCATCCCTGCCCTGATCTCCAACATCGAGATCGCTTGGGAACACGAGCTGTACCGTCGGAGCTTCGAACACTTCGGTCGGCATATGACGTGCGTCCAGTTCGACAAGCGCGGCATCGGGCTCTCGGATCGCTTCGAGGGCGTCCCCACGATGCAACAACGCAACGAGGACATTTTCGCCGTGATGGACGCGGTCGGATGGGACCGTGCCCATTTCATGGGCGTCTCGGAAGGCGCCGCCATGGCCCAGCAATTCACGGCCGACTTCCCCGACAAGGTCGAGAGTCTGATGCTGCTGAACACGTTCGTGTCTCCGCAGTACCGAGACCGCTACCCCGAGTTCGTCCATGAGGGTGATCCCCCGATGCTCGGCGTCAACCAGATCGTCGAACGCTTCATGCATATCGCCGCGCTCTGGTCCGAAGACCCGCGCCCGATGGTCGAATGGGAGATGCCCAGCGCGATCGAGAACGAGTCGTTCATCCGCTGGTGCGGGCGATTGCAACGGATGTCGTGCTCACCCAAGGACTTCATCAAACAACTCGAAAGTGTGGTCGCGCTCGATGCGGGTGACTCGCCGGAGCGGATCACCACCCGGACGCTGATCATGCACGTCGCCGGCGATCGCGTCCTGCCGGTTGCGGGCGGTCGGCTCCTCGCCGAGCTGATCCCGGACGCCGAGTACGTCGAGGTCCCCGGCGAGGACCACTTCGCCTGGATCATGCCGAACTGGCGCGAGCTCAACGACGTCTTGATCGAGTTCGCCACCGGGACGAAAGTCTCGCGAGCCACGACCCGCACGTTCGCGACCGTGGTGTTCACCGACATCGTCGGATCCACCCGCCAGTCAGCCGAGCGCGGCGATGCCGAGTGGCGAGCGGTCCTCGACAGCCACGATCGGATCGCCCGTGGCCTCATCGACGACGCCGGCGGTCGTGTGGTCAAGAGCACCGGCGACGGTTTGTTGGTCACCTTCGACACGCCGTCCCAGGGCGTCGAGTGTGCGATCACTCTGCGCGATGCCCTCGCGGGGATCGGGATCGACATCCGGTCCGGCGTCCATGCGGGAGAGATCGAAGTCCATGACGACGGCGACATCTCCGGCATCGCGGTCAACCTCGCGGCGCGCGTGGAGCAGGCCGCGGGCGACGGTGAAATCTGGGCATCGTCGACGGTGCGAGACATGATGCTCGGCGGCAGTACAACATTTGCCGAAACCGGCGAGCACGAACTCAAAGGTATCGACGGAACCTGGCGCCTCTTCTCGGTCGCGTCGGTCTGACACCACGGGGGAGCCACATGACCAACGACCGTCCCGAACGCTTGATCTCCGACATGCGTGGCGTCCGTTACGGCGAGGTGCTCGCCGTCTCGGCGAAGGGATCCACCTTCGAGGCCGAGGTCTACGGCACGCAGATGTTGAACGACTGCCCCCAGGAACTCTGGGAAACACTCGACCCCGTCGCGATCGCGCAGGATCTCGGCGCGTTGATCGTGAAGCTCAACGGCCCGCGCCACTGGATGCTCGACGGCCTCGGCCAGAAGACCGCGCCGGTCGAACCGGTGTTCCACGACTTCAATGGCCTCACGATGCGCCGGATCGCCGTGGTTGATCTCGGCGACAACCCTGCCGCGGTCCCGTACACCGAGCGGTACGTCAACCGAGGGGCAATTTTCTTCTTCGATGCCGGGAAGCCCATTTTCGAACTCGTCAACCCCGAGGGCGTCGCCTACGTGATGCAGGCGTACTGCATCGGCGTCGACCCGACACTGCACGCCGACGCGCTCCCCTCACTCGGTGAGCGCTTGGCACTTCCCGAAGGCTGGACCTACCGCAGCCGCACCTTGGACGACGAGCTCGTCGTCGACACGAGCGCGACCATTGCAACGGTCCTCCAGGACGAACTGGAGAACACCTACACCCTGCCGAACTGAGCCACCGACCGAGACCATCTCGGCTCAGCGCCGGTTGGAGAAGTACTTCTTGTAGTTCTCGGCCGAGGCCGCCAGCGCCGGATCGGCATCGAGCTTGGGCTGCATCTTCGCCCGGGCTGCCTCCCGCTTGGCCGGGATGTACTCCGTCGGCCAGTACCCCTCGTGCGGGCGGTAGCTCTTGAGCACGTTGCGCGCCACCGTGACTTTGTGCACCTCGTCGACGCCGTCGGCCAGGCCCATGGTGGGCGCCGCGGCGTACATCGCCTGGATCGGGGTGAGGTCGGTGGTGCCGAGCGAACCCAGGATGTGCAGCGCGTTGAGGCTCACGTCCTGGAGCACCTTGGCCATGGTGTACTTCACCGCGGCGATGTCGGTCCGGCACTCTTGCGTGCTGGTGTTGTCGATCTTCCAGGCGGTCTCGAGGACGAAGAGGCGCAGCATCCGGATCTGCGCGTACGAGTCGGCGATCTTCTCCTGCACCATCTGGTGTTCGCCGATGATCTTGCCGTGCGACTCACGACTGAGCGACCGTTCGCACATCATGTCGAAGGCGAGCTTGCATTGGGCGATCGTCCGCATCGCGTGGTGGATGCGCCCGCCGCCGAGGCGCCGTTGGGCGAGCACCTTGGCGCCATCCTCGGGTCCCAGAAGGTGATCGAGGGGGATGCGCACCTCGTTGTAGATGATGTGGTTGTGGTTGCGCGGCTCGGGTTGGATCTCCACACCGGGCGTCTGACGCGGCACCACGAACATTCCGTTGGTACACATGACGAAGAGGATGTCGGCGACGCGACCGGCGCTCGTGAACCACTTCTCACCGTTGATGACCCACTCGTCGCCGTCACGAGTCGCGTACGTCTTGAACAGGTTGGGGTCCGAGCCACCTTGGGGCTCGGTCATCGAATACGCCGAGAACATCTCTTGGTTCAGCAGCGGGACGAGCCACCGTTCCTTCTGTTCGTCTGTGCCGTACGCGGCGAGCATCTCCATGTTGCCGGTGTCGGGCGCGGCCGCACCGAACATCTGCGGCGCCGAGCCGTAGCGACCGATGACCTCGTTGAGTAGACCCAACTTGAGTTGACCGAAACCGGGCCCACCCAGTTCCTCGTCGAGGAAGATCGCCCACAGGCCCTGATCCTTGACCTGCTGTTGCAGGCCGCGTACGTAGGCCTTGACCACCGGATCCGGCGAACGCACCGCGTACGGGAACACGTAGTCGAGCGGTTCGACCTCTTCACGGCAGAACTCCTCGACCCAATCGAGCTTCTTCTGAAATTCCGGATCGGTCGAAAAGTCCCAAGCCACGGTGTCTCCCTTGTCGGCGTGACGGGGAACCTACGGCATGCACGCCGCCCACGGTCAAGCCGCTGCGGGTAGATGCCGGTCACGCGGCGCGGTACGGCTGCCTGCTCGGCTCCTCACGATCGCGGCGGGTCCCACCGGTCCGCCGGGATCGCCGCCGGCCGCCCACCGACCCCGGCCTGATCGACGATCGAGCTGACCGTCGACACGTCAGTGAGCACGTGGTTCTCGCCGAAGGTGAGGTTCTTCGGATACGACACCCCCTTCGCGTCCGTGTACGGACAGATGTTGAAGAAGCGCTCGGTGCTGTAGGGCGTGAAGTGCACCAACGACTCGTACCCGGCGCTGTAACCGGCGATGTCCTGTTCGAGCGGTGGCTGGAACCAATGATTGTCCTCGAACCGGATATCGCCGTAGGTCACACACCCGCCGATCTCACTGCCGTAGCGCTGGCCATCCGCAATCGACAACAGGCCCGAGTAGGCCAGCGGGTCGTCGGCGGGCGGCGGCGGCCCGAAGTCCAAGAACCCGACCGGGTTGTTGATCGACACATTGCCCGCGACCACCACGTGACGGGTTCCGCCGTCGGTATAGAAGGTGTTGGCGCCGGCGGCCGGCCGCTTGTTCATCGCGAGGTTGTCCCGAATCTGCAGCGCGGTGGCCGGGCCCCGACCTTGGGCGCCGGTCGTATAGATCGCGCCACCGTCCCACATCACGTTCAGAAAGTCGTCGATGCGGTTGGCTGCGATGACGTTATGGCGGTTCTGACTCGGCGATGTGACCTTGCCCCACATGCCGCTCGTTGCATTGGGCAATCCGGGGAAGCTCCCCTGGTCCAGGAGCCCCCAGCCCCACCCGATCGAGATCCCCGTCCACGGCACGTCGACGATCGTGTTGTGCGCGACGTTGGTGTACTCCGAGAAGCCAATGGTGATACCCGCAGTGTCTACGTACTCGCGCCCGAGATGCTCGAGCAGATTGTTCGCGATCGTGTTGTGCGTCGTGAACTGGTCCGGAGTCTTGGGGTGCGCGTCGGCTTCGGTTACGTCGCCGAGTTGGATGCCGCCCGCCGAAAGATCGGAGAACACATTGTCTTCGATCCGGTTGTGCTGCGCGCCCGAACCGAACGACACCCCGATCGCACCGAGGTGTTCGAAGACGTTGCCGCGCACGGTGATCCGGTGAGCGCGATCGAACTGCAGGCTCCCAGGGGTCGCGACATCGTGTTGGTCGTGGCCGATGATGTTGGTCGGGTGGCCGCGCCCGACCAGGCGGAAGCCGTTCTGGTCATCCACGTACCCATCGGCCGAGCTGGGTTCCATCCACGTGGCGCCCGTGAAGGTCATACCCTCGAATCGCAGGTCGGTCACGGGTGCCTTCGCGGTTCCCCGGGCGACGATCAGCCCCTCGGAGCGAGCCAACTCGACGACGGCCGTGCGCATGTCCTCGCCGGGCCGGGGTAGGTAGAAGAGCGATCCCGCGGCACCGTCGAGGTACCACTCGCCCGGCTCGTCGAGAAACGACAAGGAGTTCTCGAACCGCTGCACCTGCCAGAAGCTCCAGATCCCGGGCTGGTTGGTCTTGGCCTGACGAAACACGTTGGCGTTGTCCCAGCCCGGTCGTTGCATGGTGATCAGCCCGACGCCGGTCCCAGGATCGGCCGCCGCGACCGCCGCGACCGGAACGCTGGTCATCTTCCACTGGTCGTACCCGACGGCGCGAATGGCGCGCGGGTTCGTCCAGGTCGTCGGATCCCGCCAGCCCGCCGGGTTGAGATCGGTCACCTCGTACTGAATCCCGCGTTCGGCCGGATCCTCGGACCAGTGCGGCAGGAATGCGACGGGAAATTCCGTGGTCTGCGCGACCGTCGCCCGCCGGCCGTTGACGTAGAGCTGGCGGGATCCCGCGCGTCCGACCGGCGCCTTCCAGATGCCGAGAGGGCCATCGACCCGCGACCACGACGGGCCGGGGACCGAGGAGGCGCCGGACACCGTCGCGTGCTCTCCGGGCGTGGATCGGTAGACGACGTCGTGGCCCGGACGGCCCGAGTCACGACCGTCGAAGCGGAGCGGATGATCGACGCGATACGTGCCGCCCCGCAGGTTGACGGTCACATCACCGCGACCGCCCGAGCGGGCGACATCGCGGGCACGATCAAGCGTCCGAAACGGCGAATCCTTGCTCCCCGATCCGTCATCGTGACCGTCGGGCGCCACCCAGATGGTCCGCGCGCCGGTGGCCGAGTCATCCGACGTGCACCCGAGGACACCCACCGTCATGACCGCAACCAGCAGGGGAACGAGCACACCACGTCGAGTCATGACACCCCCTCGACCGACCACTGGTCCGGCTGAACCCTGATTCCCAGGACTCAGCGAGGGTGAGGGGGTCTTGTTCCCGAACGATTAACGGTGTAAAGTTGCCCAACGTGTTCGGACACTCTTGGGGGGAAACGTTGTGATTGGTCGATTGATGAAGTTTGTGGTGACGGGAGCGCTCGTGGGCTCGCCGCTCCTCGTGATCGGCGGCCAGCCTGCCGGCGCGGAGACCGTGGCCGTGTCCTGTACCGGGATCCGTTCGATCATCACCCTGAACCCGGCGACGGGGTCCGGCGATGCCAAGTACACCAAGTGGTCGACGAAGGATTCGGACGGCACCAAGCTCAGTCTGCTCGGATCTCCGATTCCGGCCGACACGCAGGCCTGCACCATCGACGCCGGGATCAGCACGAATCAGCCCGGTCAGGACGTCAAGTATCTCCTCGACGACCAGACGAACGGCGCGGCCAACCTGACCACGAGCGGCGCGCTGGCCAAGAGCGTGCTGAGCGTGATCGGCAGTGGCACGTGTCGGGCCGGCGACCCGCTGTTGAGCACCACCTACCCGGCGGCCTACCCATTGCAGGGCAAGGTCATCACCAAGTTCGACCAGACGAACGCGAGCCTCGTGCAGATCCAGATGCAGTCCTACATCCGACTGGGTTCGGACCCACTCGACACCGACGGTGACGTGACCGTCACCGGCCTCGTCATCAAGGGCCCGGCACTTGGCGGAGCCGTCAAGGCCACGTTGGCGCTCTTCCCGACCAACAGCGCGAAGAACCTGAACCCGGTCGACTGCATCGTTGCCAGCGGTTCGTCGGCCGGCAACGCGGCGATCGCCGAGATGTCACTCCTCCAGTCCGACGGCTCCGACGCCGGGACCGGCATCGACCCGTGGACAGTCACCATCCCGTAGCACTGAGTCGCGGTGCCACCGTCGGAGATGGCGGTGGCTCCGCGCTCGCCCTTTCGGGCGCACCTGCTCAGGCGTAGATCATCCGGGTGACCCATTCGGCCACCAGCGCCGGCTTGTCCTCGCCTTCGATCTCGACCGTGAAGTTCCGCGTCGTCTCGATGGCGCTGCCCTTCAACTCGACGTTCGCCGTCACCGCGCGAGCCCGAATGCGTGAGCCGACCTTGACCGGGCTCACGAATCGCACCCGGTTGAAGCCGTAGTTGATCCCCATGAGGAGACCCTCGTATCGCGAGGGATCCGAGGGGGCGCTGCTGGCACCGTGCGCAAGATGCGTGAGCATCGAGAGGGTCAGGAACCCATGCGCAATCGTCGTGCCGAACGGCGTGTTCTTCGCCGCCTCGGGATCGACGTGGATGAACTGGTGATCCTGGGTCACGTCGGCGAACTGGTCGATCTGGTCCTGGGTGACCTGGAACCATTCCCCGGTCCCTTCGTCGTTGCCGACGTCGGTGAGGAATTTCTGATAGGCGCTGGCGGCTGCTTCACTCATGAACGGGACCCTAGAGGCTCTCCGAACGGTCATGTTCGGCCGCGCCCCGCTGATTTCACACCGACTGCAACAACCTGGTTCACTGCCCGAGACCGACTGCGACGCCGGAGGGGCCAATGACGACCATCGACACCGCGGCCTTGCGAGCAAAGTACGCCGAGGAGCGGGACAAGCGGATTCGCCCGGACGGCAAAGCGCAATACGTGCAACCAACGGGTCGCTTCGCACCCCTGCTCGAAGATCCGTACACGCCGCGAGTCGAGCGGGAGTCGGTCCACGACGACGTCACCGTCGCCATCATCGGCGGCGGTTTCGGCGGGGTGTGCACCGGGGCGCAGTTGAAGATCGCCGGCGTCGACGACCTCCGCATCGTCGAAGGTGGCGGCGATGTCGGCGGGGCCTGGTACTGGAACCGTTACCCCGGCGCCATGTGCGACACGGCCGCGATGATCTACCTGCCGATGCTCGAAGAGACCGGCTACCGGCCGACGATGAAGTACGTGCCGGCAACTGAGATCCATGCGCACGTCCAACGCATCGCCACCCAGTACGGCCTCTACGACAACGCGCTCTTCTCCACCGAAGTGACCGAACTCGTCTGGGACGACACCGTCGCCCGCTGGATCATCCGCACCGATCGCGGTGACGAGTTCCGAGCCCGGTTCGTGGCGATGGGTACCGGCCCGCTCCACCGCCCGAAGCTCCCGGGGATCCCCGGCATCGAATCGTTCGCGGGTCCCGCGTTCCACACCTCGCGCTGGGACTACGGCATCACCGGTGGCGGCCCCGACGCACCCATGACGAACCTCGCCGACCAGCGCGTCGGGATCATCGGCACCGGCGCGACGGCGGTGCAGTGCATCCCTCCGTTGGGTCGCGACGCGAAGGAACTGTTCGTGTTCCAACGCACGCCGTCATCGATCGACGTTCGGGCCAACCACGAGATCGACCCCGAGTGGTTCGCCACGCTGCAACCCGGCTGGCAGCACGAGTGGCTGATCAACTTCGCGACCCTCCAGACCGGGGGCTTCGCCGACGAGGATCTCGTGAAGGACGGCTGGACCGACATCGCGCAGCGCATCCGCGACCGGGTGATCGCCGACATCGCCAACGCGACGGTCGACCAGCCGTTCGACGCCGATGCGTTCCAGCGCGCTTACCACGACAGCGACGACGAGAAGATGACCGAGATCCGGGCTCGGGTCGACGCGATCGTCGAAGACTCCGCGACCGCCGAGGCGCTCAAGCCCTGGTACCGCCAGCTGTGCAAACGGCCGTGCTTCCACGACGAGTACCTGCAGGCGTACAACCGGCCGAACGTGCACCTCGTCGACACCGACGGTCAGGGGGTCACGCGCATCGACGCAACCGGCGTGTGGGTCGGCGACGCGCACTACGAGCTCGATCTCTTGATCTTCGCCTCGGGCTTCGAGGTGGGCACGGAGTACGCGCGCCGGTCCGGCTACGAGACGGTCGGGCGCGACGGGCTCACCCTCACCCAGCGGTGGGCCAACGGCACCGAGACCCTGCACGGCATCCACATCCGCAACTTCCCCAACCTGTTCATCATCGGCATCTCCCAGGCCGCCAACCTGATCTCGAACATCACCTCGAACCTGGTCGACAGCGGCCGCACGATCGCGACCGTGGTCCGCCACGCGATCGACGTCGATGCCGACGAGGTCGAGGTCACCGAGGCTGCGGAGCAGGCGTGGGTCCACATGTTGGAGGACAACCCCCGGTCGTTCGGCGGCGACCCCACCTGCACGCCGGGCTATTACAACAACGAGGGCCACGAGATCGGCCGCAAGGACTGGCTCGGCGGGAGCGGCTACCCCGAGGGGCCAGTGGCCTACTTCGCCTTTATCGACCGTTGGCGGAACTCGGGCGAATTCGCGGGTGTGGAGTTCACGACTCGTTGATGACGCGGGAAGCGACGAGTCAGCTCCCCGACACCTCGAGCGTCATCCGAGCCGGTTCCCAGTACGCGCGGAGCGCGACGATCCGACCGTCGTCGTCGACCCGGTACGTGTAAACACCCTCGACGATCGCGCGCGTGCCGTCGGGAAGCGTCGTCGTGATCCGGCCGACGTTCGCGCACTCGTTCCCCGCCGCGTACGACTCGCGGATCGAGAACGCCACCCGACCGGACGCGACCACGGTGTCGTAGAAGGCCGCGATCGCCTCGGCGCCGCGGTGGCCCTGGCCCGTTGGGTCGAACCCTGACGGACCGATCGGGTCCTCGACGCACGCCTCGGGCGCGAACAACGCGAGCCACCCGGCCCGATCGCCCGCCTCCACTGCTCGCATCGAGGCGAACGCGGTGTCGCGGGCGAGGTGAGACTCGTAACTCTCGGTCTGATCCACCCCTCGACTCTAGGACTCGATCGCGCGCCGCGTTCGACGGCGGGGTCGACGCCGCGCCTCTACGCTGCCGACCATGTTCATGCTCCGGTTCGACATGCGGGCACCGGTCAACGGCCCGGCCGCCATCGACGACCTGTACCAATCCGCCATCGAGATGTCCGAGTGGGGTGAAGCGAACGGCGCGGTCTCGATCGTATTGTCGGAACATCACGGTTCACCGGATGGCTACCTCCCCTCTCCGATGGTCCTCGCCGCCGCAATCGCCGCGCGCACGACGTCGGTCCCCATCACCGTCGCCGCACTCCTCCTCCCGCTCCACGACCCGGTGCGGATCGCGGAAGACATGGCGGTCCTCGACATCCTCAGCCGCGGTCGCGTCCTCTATGTCCTCGGGCTCGGCTACCGGCCCGAGGAATACGCGATGTTCGGGCAGTCGCTCGCGGCGCGCGGACGGCGCATGGAGGAGTGCATCGAGGTACTCCAGCGAGCGAAGTCCGGGGAGACGTTCGAGTACGCCGGACGCACCGTCCGTGTGACCCCTCCGCCCTTCACGCCCGGCGGTCCGATGCTCATGTACGGCGGAGGGAGCACCGCCGCCGCCCGGCGCGCGGCACGGCTGGGCATGTCGTTCTTCGCGCAGACCGGTGAGGGCGATCTCGAAGCGACCTACCTCGCCGAGTGCGCGGCCCACGGGCGCGAGCCGGGAATGTGCATGATTCCGGCGCCCGGATCGGCCACCACCATGTTCGTGACCGAGGACGTCGATCGCGGTTGGGACCAACTTGGCCCGTTCATGCTCCACGACGCTCAGATGTACGCGTCGTGGCTCCTCGACTCCGTGGCGGCCAGCAAGTCGACCGCACCCACCATCGACGCGCTCCGCGCCGAACACGGCGCGTACCGAATCGTCACTCCCGATGAGGCGATCGCGTACGCACGCGACCACGGCACACTCCCCCTGCATCCGTTGTGCGGCGGATGCCCGCCGCACCTGGCGTGGGAGACCCTCAACCTCGTTGCCGATCGGGTGTTGCCCGCACTGTCGGGACCCACAGGCTGAGCATCAGCGGTGAGGGTTGCACGCGGCGCGTTCGGCCGCGTTGCCTTGGCCGTAGGGGTCGATGCCACTCCGCTCGCCGGTGAGCACCCAACTGTTGTGCGCTTCATTCATGTAGACGAACGGTGCCGGACACGCAATGCGGATGATGCGCATCCCTTCGCACATCCCGGGCTGGTTGACACACGTGAAGCCGAGGTGGCCGAGCGCGATCCCGTCGGCACACGTCGAGTCGAAGCCGGGCGCCTGGTTGGCGACGAGGTACGCCAACGCATCGGCACACGTCGTCGACCACGCCGGCGGTGTTGGCGGTGATGGTTGTGGTCGCGGTGTCGAGTCCGCGCTCGGCGGCGGGTCCGCCGTCGGCGGCGTCGGTGGCGGTTCTGCGGTCGCGATCGCGATCGTGACCGACCGCGTCGGCGGCGGCGTTTTCACGACCCGCGCGCCCAGCACCTCGACCGGTGTCGGGTCGCGACGATCGGTCAGCGCGGTCGGCTGCCCGCTCCCCGCGGCAGTCGCGGCCACGAGCAGGATCACCGGAGCAGCCAGTCCACCGAGCGCGCGCTGAGTTGGCGTCCACACCACGCCGGCAGTTTCGTACGGCCCGATTGGTAACGAAAGGGTTGAACTACCTATTTCGCCCGTTCAGGCGCCGTAGCCCATGATCGCCTTGGTCTCAAGGTATTCCTCGAAGCCGAGCGCACCCCACTCGCGACCGTTGCCCGACTGGCGGTAGCCACCGAACGGCGCGTTGAAGTCGGGCCCGGCACCGTTGACGTGCACATTGCCGCTACGGATCCGGCGCGCCATCGCCTTGGCCCGGTCGGGTGAACCCGAGATGTAGCCCGACAGCCCGTACACGGTGTCGTTGGCGATGCGCACCGCGTCATCGTCGTCCTCGTATCCGATCATCACGAGCACCGGACCGAAGATCTCCTGCTGGGCGATCGTCATGTCGTTGGTGACGTGCGAGAACACCGTCGGCTGCACGTAGTACCCCGTGTCGAGCCCGGCGGGCTTCCCGGCCCCGCCGACTTCAACCTTCGCGCCTTCGCCGATCCCCTTCTCGATGAGCTGTTGGATCCGCCCGTACTGGGTCTCGGACACGACGGGCCCGATGGTGATGCCGTCGGCACGCGGGTCGCCGACCACGACGTTCTTCGCGGCCTCCGCCGCGATCGCGGCGGCTTCATCCATCCGCGCCGCGGGAACGAGCATGCGAGTAGGTGCGTTGCACGACTGACCCGAGTTGTTGCACATCCCGGCGACATCGCGTGCGATTACTTCGGCGAAGTCGGCGTCGTCGAGGATGATGTTGGCCGACTTGCCGCCGAGTTCCTGCGCCACGCGCTTCACCGACGGCGCGGCGGCCCGAGCGACCTCGACGCCGGCGCGAGTCGAACCCGTGAACGACACCATGTCGACATCGGGGTGGGACGCAAGCGGGGCGCCGACGTTGATGCCGTCGCCGTTCACCAGGTTGAACACCCCGGCCGGGACACCAGCAGTGTCGAGGATCTCCGCGAACAGGATCGCGTTCAGCGGCGCCACCTCGGACGGCTTGAGCACCATCGTGCAGCCGGCCGCGATCGCCGGACCGACCTTGCAGGCGATCTGGTTCAGCGGCCAGTTCCAGGGTGTGATCATCCCGCAGACGCCGATCGGCTCCCGCGCGATGAGGGTCGTGCCCAACATGGATTCGAACTCGAAATCGGCCAACACCGCACGGGCGGTCGCCAGGTGGCCAAGGCCGGCAGCCGACTGGGCGATCTGGGCCAGCCACAGCGGTGCGCCGACTTCTTGGCTCAGAATGTCGGAGAGCTCTTCCATGCGGCCGGCGTACACGCCGATGATGCTGTCGAGCAGCGCAAGGCGCTCGTCTTTGCTGGTGAGGGAGAACGTCTCGAACGCGGCCTTCGCCGCGGCCACTGCCGCGTCGACGTCGTCCGGGCCACCCATCGCGATCGATTCGATCGGCTGTTCCGTCGCCGGGTTGATCACCGCGAGCGTCTCGCGGGTGAGCGGCGCGACCCATTGGCCGTTGATGTAGAACTGCTGGGCGTGTTCCATGGGGGAGTCTCCTCGTTGGCCCGACGGAGCCGGGAATCGATCAAACGGCCGACCCGGGCACGTTAGAGGCTACGAGCGAAACCTGCCGCACGCCGTAGCCTGCGCCGCCGTGATCCTGATCGACGCCAGCGGCCTGCGGGCGACCCGGCCGAACCGACCGCTGTTCTCGGACCTCTCGCTGACCCTGAGCGACGGCGATCGGATCGGCGTCGTCGGGCTCAACGGCTGCGGCAAGAGCACCCTGCTCAGCATGCTCAGTGGCGAGCGCGAACCCGAGGCCGGCGTCGTGCGGTTCGGACGCGGTGCGCGTGTCGGGGCGTTGGGCCAGACCCCGGTCCTTCCACCGGGTCCCGTGCGCTCGGTCGTGTGCGACGGGCTCGACGGTCAGGAATGGCAGGGCGAAGCGATGCTCGACCGGCTCGGCATGGCCGGGATGCTCGATGCGCCGACCGACCAACTCTCCGGCGGTCAGCGCAAGCGTGTCGCACTCGCCGCGTTGCTCGCCCGCGAGTGGGATGCCCTCATTCTCGATGAACCGACCAACCATCTCGACCTCGACGCGATCGCGTTCCTCGAGACGTGGTTGGCCGACTTCACCGGTGGCCTGCTCCTCGTCACCCACGATCGCCATGTCCTCGATCGGGTCACCACGAAGGTGCTCGAGATCGATCGGGGCACGGGCTACATGCACGTGCCCCTCAATCGGACTGCCGGTTCCGGCTACGCCGCCTATCTCGCGGCCCGCACCGAACGCGAAGAGCACGCCGCGGCCGCGGAACAGACGCGCAAGAACCTCGCGCGCCGTGAACTCGCATGGCTCCAGCGCGGCGCGCCCGCTCGTTCCACGAAACCGAAGGCACGCGTCGACACGGCCAAGGCACTTATCGCACGCGGTCCCCAGGCGGCCGCCCGCGACGGCGACCTCGGCCTGACCTTGGGCAGCTCACGCCTCGGCTCGCGCGGCATAGAACTCCACGACGTCGACTTCTCCTGGCCCGACGATCCGCGTCTCGTTCTCGACCGAATCAACCACATGTTCGAACCCGGAGATCGCGTCGGAATCGTCGGAGCGAACGGGGTCGGAAAGAGCACCCTGCTCGATCTCATCGCGGGCCGCCGGCAGCCCACGCGCGGCACGGTCGACATCGGCACCACCGTGAAGGTCGGCTACTACGACCAACTCGGTCGCGACCTGGATCTCGGTCAACGCGTGCGGGATGCCGTGGCCGGTGAGAAGGGCGCACCGTCGGTGGCCGACGGCAAGCTGATGCGCCAGTTCTGGTTCGACGATGACACCCAAATGGCCCCGATCGGCACCCTCTCCGGCGGCGAACGGCGGCGATTGCAGCTGCTCCTGACGTTGGTGGAACAGCCGAACGTGCTCCTGCTCGACGAACCCACCAACGACCTCGACCTCGATACCCTGCGCGCGCTCGAGGAGTTCCTCGACGACTGGCCGGGCATCGTCGTGGTCGTCAGCCACGACCGGGTCTTCCTCGATCGCACCGTCGAAGACGTGTTGGCCATCGACGTACACGCCCATGCCGCGGTGGTACGGGGTGGCGTCACGGGATGGCTCTCGCACCGCACCTCGTCGAGCCCACCCCCGAGTACCGCCCGGACGAGCAGCACCCGCAACCCGCCGACTGCCGCGCCGACCGTCCCACCGGCTCGCGCGCCATCCAAGAAGAGCCCGAGCACCCTGCGCCGTCAGCTCGCAGTCGCGGAACGCGACCTCGCCGCGGCGATCGCTGCGCACGATGAACTCCAAACGCGACTCCACATCGCGACCACCGACCACGAGGCGTTGGCCCGAATCAGCTCCGAGCTCGCGGCGTCTCAGACCCAGGTCGACGACGCCGAGGAGCGCTGGCTCACCCTGGCCGACCAAGCCGAGTCCATCGGCATGGACATCTGACCCACTTCGCCAGAACCCCCTCGTCCCGGTATGGTTCCCGTCGACCGGCCTGTTCGCAGAGTGCGGACCCGAGTGCGGGGGGCAGGTATTGATTCTCGCAGCGCTGCGTGATCTGCAGTGGCGGTGGAAGCGGTTCACGATCGCGATCGTCGCCACCGCGCTCGTCTTCAGCATGAGCCTGGTGATGTCCGGACTCTCGGATTCCTTCCCGAGTGAGATCAACCGATTGGTCGACACCCTCGGAGGTCAGAGTTACCTGGCGCCGACGGGAGAGGTCGGGCCGTTCACCAGCACCTCGATCGTGCCGACGGACCAGGCGCCTGACGCGGCACCGATGCTCTACTGGAGCGCAGCGCTGCGCGTGGGCGATGCCGACCGCCAAGCCGGGCTCTTCGGCCTCCCCATCGGCTGGCCCCTCACTATCCATGACGGACGCACCACCCGGCGCGCCGGTGAAGTGGTGGTCGACGACTCCCTCGGTCTGTCGGTGGGAGACGCACTCCGCCTCGGTCCGAACCGCTACCGAGTGGTCGGCACGATGAGCCAGCGCACGATGTTCGGCGGCCAGCCGTTAGTCATCATGACGATCGGGGACGCACAGAATCAGCTGGCCGGCGGTGCGCGTATTACTCGCGCGTTCATCGACGACAAGCCCGCCGACGCACCGGCGCCCAAGGGGCTCGCCCGGTATTCGCTCGCCGAGGCACGCGAAGACCTCCTCCGACCGATGAAGAGCGCCAGCCAATCGATCACCTTCGTCAACGTGCTCCTCTGGCTCGTGGCGATCTGCATCATCGGCTCGGTCGTCTTCCTCAGCGCGCTCGAGCGCAGCCGCGACTTCGCGGTGTTCAAGGCCACCGGTGTGAAGTCCTGGCAGATGGGGCTCGGCTTGGCCCTCCAAGCGGTCGTACTCGCGGTCATCGCATCGCTGCTGGCGATCGGCCTTGCGTACCTGCTCGCGCCGGCCTTCCCGATGCCCGTCTCGATCCCGCCGTCTGCCGCGATCAGCCTTCCGTTCATCGCGATCGGCATCGGCTTCCTGGCGAGCCTGGCCGGATTACGCAAAACGATGGCCGCCGATCCGGTCGAAGCCTTCGGAGGACGCTGAGATGCCGAAACTGACCATCGACCAACTGACCGTGCGGTACGGACAGGGCGAGAACGCCGTCACCCCACTCGACCGCTTCACCGCCGAAGTCCAGGAAGGCACGCTCGCGGTACTGCTCGGTCCATCCGGCTGTGGCAAGACCACGCTCCTCTCGTGCGTCGCCGGGATCCAGCATCCGACCGACGGCACGATCACCTTCGGCGACACCGAGGTCACCGACCTCGACGCCGCCGGGCTCAACTCGTACCGCAGCGGCACCGTCGGCATCGTGTTCCAAGGCTTCAACCTCATCCCGTCGCTCAACGCGCTCGAGAACGTCCAGGTGCCCATGCGTGCGACCGCGGTATCCCGGGCCGAGTCTCGGAGTCGCGCGACGGCGTTGCTCGAGGATGTCGGCCTGGCCGAACGCGCCGCCCACCACCCCGATGGCCTCTCGGGCGGGCAGCAGCAGCGAGTCGCGATCGCGCGGGCGCTCGCACTCGATCCGCCGCTGATCGTCGCCGACGAGCCCACCGCAAGCCTCGACCACGTGCAGGTCGAAGTCGTGCTCCGCATCCTGCGGAGCCTGACCAACCGGGGTCGCACCGTTGTCGTCTCGACGCACGACCCTCGGTTGATTCCGCTCGCCGACCAGCTGATCGAGATGCAGCCCCACGCGGCGCCCACCCCCGGCGGTCCGGCCATCGACGTCGCCTGTGCCGCGGGCGAGTTCCTCTTCGAGCAGGAGAGCGTCGGCGATCGGATCTACGAAATTCTCGATGGTGCGATCGAGATCACCCAGGAGCGCCCCGACGGATCCCGCCACGTCCTCACGACCCTCGGGCCCGGCGACCAGTTCGGGGAGATGGGTCCGTTGTTCGACCTCCCGCGATCGGCCTCGGCGCGCGCGGTCTCGGCCACGACACTGCGGGCCTACACAGTCGACGGGTTCCGATCGCAGTTCGGCGCCGAACGACTCAAAGCTCTTGTCTCCCGCAACTCCTGAACTCGGCGACCGGTCGGGCTACCGCAGGTCTTCGACGAACGAATCCCCCACACCATTGAGGTCGGCGACCGCGAGGTTGGTCGCGGAACTGCCGAACAGCGCTACCAGACCGTCATAGGAGACATCGCTCACACCGGCACCACCCCACCAGCCGGTCTCCTCGTTGACCGGCCAGGTGCCGTCGTCAGCCACGCCGATCGCTCGCGTCTCGTTCGTGAGTAGGTCGCGACGGATCGACGCCGAGTCGGTGATGTACGGCGCGGCGGGCAGCGGTTCACCACACTGGCAGCTGTAGAACGCGTAGCGGCCGTTCCCACTGATCGCGAGCGGGTAGCTCCCCTGGTTGGGCGGCACCTCGGTGTCAAGGAGCCGAGTCGTACCGGCAATCCGGTCGCGCAGGTAGACGTGCGGCGACGGCGCGGCGCCGTTCACGCCGCCGAGATCGGCGGAGCTCGTGGCGCCCGGGTACAGATTCCAGCCCGCCGATTGCAATTCGACGAGACGACCATCGGGGCTAATCACCGGTGTGCCGTAGCTGCACCCCGGAACCGATCCGTTGGTCTGCTGTGGCTGCTCGGCGTCGGTCACACTCACACGCTCGAAGCTATTGCCGTCCACGTCATAGACGAACGTGTCGGCACAACCGTTGGAATCCCCGGCAACGCGGGTGCTCGATCCATCGGTGAACGCAACGAATCTCCCATTCCCACTGATGCGCGGGGTTCCCCAGTTGTACTGCCATGGTGCGACGAATTCCGGCGAGCGGCGAGCGAACTCGGTGGTCGTACCCGCACCTCGATCGACCAGCGTGAGCACCGTGATCGCCGCAGACTGCGCAGGGTCATACTCATAGCGGGTGCCCACCACCCGCATGCCGTCGTCGCTGATCGATCCTGCGGTGCCGGCGCCCAGATCAATCGTCGTCCCCGCGACGCGGTCCCGTACCAAGAGGTGGTCTTGAGAGAATGCACCGCTCGTGAAGAGTACGTAGCGCCCGTCGCTGCTCAATCCCTGTGGGGTCGCACCACCGGCCCAGAGATTGGTGCTGAAGAATTGACCACCGGCGGCTGGGATGCTCACCAGCTCCGTGGTCTGGGCAAGGCGGTCGCGAACAAAGACGTCGGAGAGCTCGTTCGTGTCACCGATAACGAGGTTCGCGGACTTTGACGAAAACAGTGTGTAGCGGCCGTCGCCACTGATCTCGCTCGGGGCAGAGCCGCCGATCGTTCCCAACGAGCAGCTCGCGATGCTTTCTGCCTCTTGCTCGTCGTCGCCAACACCGACGCGCTCGATGTGGCCCTTCCACACTGGCGGTGCCGGAGGCGGGCTGCTCCCGTCGTCGTCGAGAATCTCGGAGGAACCGATCGAGTCGCCGACGATCGCGGGTCCGGACATCACCTGAATGCTCTGGATGATGTTCTCGCGAAACGCCTCAGGCGTGGTGTCCGCGAGCACTTGAATCTTCACGCTCTTCGTTCGTTGACCGGCCGCGAATGCGACATTGGCGGCAGTGAGCACCGCATAATCCTCGCCAAGGGTCGCCGACGCGCAATTGGCATTGATGTGCACGACGATCTTCGAGGGCGCTGGTCGTGAGAGCGTGAGCGGGATCAGCGCGTAGTGATTGCCACTGTCAGCTTCGCTGACCGTGATCTCACCGACGGTCGCTTCGATCGCGGTCGCTACACCGTCGGAGTCGTCATCGACGATGGTGATCCCGCCCGGCGAATCCCCGAGTGTGGCGTTGAACGGGCTGCTCAAGACGACTCGGATGTGCTCGTCCGATTCCGGATCCGTGTCGCCGTAGACCGCGATGTTGAGTTGCTTCGTGGCCACGCCCGGCAAGAAGGACAACTTGCCCGAACGCGCAACGAAGTCGGCGCCCGTCGCAGTATCGGCGACGACCGCGAACTTGACCGTTGTCGTCGCCGTGGGGTTCGGCGCCGAGAGGTCGATCGGCACGTTGACGACCGCGGTGCCACTGTCGCCCTCGACCACCGTCGCGTTCCCTGCGCTGACCGTGGACAGCTCGACCGCCGCCGCCGGACCCGAGATGATTCCGAGCAGTCCCGCACTGGCAAGACCGAGACCGGAAAGGACCGAGATCGTTCGCCGCATCGTTTCCCCCCCAAGGACCCCAGGCTGGCGCCGGCCCGGGCGGCACCCTACAAGTCCGAGGTTGCCCCGGCAATGAACCTCATTCCAGGTGGGGCGGGAAGTCTGGCCACGCGAGCATGGATCCGTGGCAGCCGCGCGGCGTCAAGTCCGCGGCACGTCGACCGTCATCTGGAGTTGGGGATCAATGTGGGGGCGGAGAAGCGCTGCGCGTCGATCGAGAAGCGCCACGTTGGCTGAGGTTTCGCGCCGCAGCGAACCATCAGCTGCTCTGGCCAACCTCAGGTACGGGACCTCAGCACGGCGACGCCGTCGCCATCGAGATCGTCGAACCCGCTCGCGCGCTGAGTGATCGCCATGGCGATCGACACGGCCGGCCCCCGGACCAACGCACCGTCACCGTGGGACCAGTCGACGTCGCTCGCTTCGAAACGCAGCCCGTCGATGATTCCCTTCTTGACGAACCCTCGCTGCGCTTTCGGTGACACACAGAGGCCCGCCACGATCGCCGCCGCATCCGCCGGCACCGGCCGGACGATCCCCAGCGGCCGACAGATGTCCTGCCCGTGGAGCACCACATCGCTGAGTGGTGCCTCGAAACCGAACCCCGGCGGCTTGAACTGCGTTCGGGCGTTGGCGCGGATCACGGCACTGAGTTCCGGGCCCGGCCGCGGGTCCTCGAGTGCGACCCGGTTCGCGACCCGGTTGAAGTCCCCGCGCGCACCGATCATCTTGATCATCAAGCGCGGCAGCGAGACCTCGAAGGGCATGGCCAGATGGGCGGCCACGTTGCGCACCGTCCAGCCGGCGCAAAGGCTCGGCGTCTTCCACTGCTCGTCGGTGAATCCGTCCAGCGTGTCGGCGAGCGAGACCCGCTGGGTGCTGATCAGTTGGTGAATGTCAGTCACGGTTGCACTCCTCGCGGCGACCACGGACGCGGCACCTGCCAGCGCCTCACCCCGGACAATAGGGTCGCAGCCCGCGGATCGCTACGAATCGCTCCGGTACGATTTCGGCGATGCAGAACCCGCCTGCCAACGAGATCGGGGCCCGTCGCGCTTACGGGACGATGATCGCCGTCGCCGCGATGGCCATCGCGCTCAGCGGCCTGGCCGTCGTCTCGGAACCGGCCGCCGCGAACCACCGGCAGGGGACGTTGCGTCGTCTTGCGCAGGTACGACACCGGTTGGTCGGAACCGCGATCGGCCTGCCCGAGTTGACGACGGATCCGGAGCACCGCATCGTCGCGGCGCGCGAGTACTCGAGCGTGACCCCCGAGAACGCCATGAAATGGGCCGAGATCCATCCTGAGCAGGGCCGGTACGACTTCACCGGCGCCGACCAGACGGTGACCTTCGCCGAGGCCAACCGGATGAGCGTTCGCGGCCACGCGTTGGTGTGGCACCGCCAGAATCCGGCGTGGCTCACCTCGGGGACCTTCAGCCGTGATGAGCTCATTGCGATCCTGCGCGATCACATCCACACCGTGGTCGGCCACTTTCGAGACCGTGTCCGGCAGTGGGACGTCGTCAACGAAGTGGTTGCCGACGATGGTTCCGGTCTGCGCGACAACCTCTGGCTCCGCGGCATCGGGCCCGAGTACGTCATGCTCGCGTTCCAGTTCGCGCACGAAGCCGATCCGCACGCCAAGCTCTTCATCAACGACTACCTGAGCGAGACGATCAACCCGAAGTCGAACTTCATCTACGACTACGCATCGCTCGTCCGCGCGTACGGGATACCGATCCATGGCATCGGCGTCCAGATGCACCGGTTCCTCCTGCTGCCCGAATCGGCGGCCGACATCGAGGCCAACCTCCGTCGCCTGTCCGACGCCCGGTTTCTCGTCTGGATCACCGAAATGGACGTCGCGGTCTTGCTACCGGCCGACGCGACCAAGCTGGCCGACCAGGCCACCGTCTACGGCGAGGTCGTGACTGCCTGTCTGCGGGTGCGCCGGTGCCGAGGC
The DNA here is from genome assembly GCA_031362155.1 of Acidimicrobiia bacterium. Taxonomy (GTDB): domain Bacteria; phylum Actinomycetota; class Acidimicrobiia; order IMCC26256; family JAENVU01; genus JAENVU01. Next base: position 42,562 of record JANLRZ010000206.1, read on the forward strand.
ATCACCACCTGGGGATTCACCGACCGCTACTCCTGGATCCCGGGCGAGTTCCCCGGCTTCGGTGCGGGCCTGCCGTTCGACGAGTCCCTCCAGGCCAAGCCCGCCTACGCCGCGATCGCCGCCGCCCTGCGCGGTTGACCGAGCTGATGGACCGTCCCGGGGAGCCGACGACCGGAGCCTGAGCTGAAGATCCACTCCGATTCGCCGGTCCCCTACTCCGACGGGCGCGGGCTCGGGGTGGAGGGACTCGATGCGCGGGACATCCATCGTTGCACCGCCGGCACCAACACCACGAGGGCGGCGACCCCGGAGACGACGGCGGCGGCACCGGCGAGTCGGTGCCCGTCGGCCAACGCGACAACCGCGCCGCCACCCACGAGCAGGCCGAGCGCCGAGAGCACGAACGCCGCCTGCCCCGCCCTGGTTGCAGTGAGCGCGTTGGTCGCGCTGACCGCCTGCGACTTCGTACGGTCCAACACTCGTTCGGCCCACGCGAACTCGGTCGCCAACACCGAGAACCCGACCACAAGCACCACCAGGCCGGGGCCGGGCAGGACGAGCATGACCAGCCCGGCGCCGAGGAGCCCGGCGCCGACCAACAGCACGACAAGCCGCCGGGTGTTGGACAGGATCCAGCGCAGCCACACGGTGGGGTGGTGAAGTCCGGCACTCATCGTGCAACCATCATGCCGACATCCGACCGCTCGTGGCGAGCGCGACTGCGAACCCAGGCCTTGTGCGCTTCGAGCACGGCGAGGAGCGCCACACCGGCGCCGACACAGACACCGAGATCGAACGCGCTGAGGGGATCGAGGTCGAGAAAGCCCCGGAGCGGGGTCATGATCGCCGCGAGCTGCAGGACCACCACGACCCCGATGAGCGCCATCATCACCGGATTCGTCCGGAACCCGAGCGTGCGCAGGGACTCGGTTGCCGATCGAGTACCCAGCGCTTGGAACACCTGGAGGAAGGCCAGACTGGTGAACATCATCGTCTGCCAGTTCTCGTGCCCTCGGGCCTCGTAGGTCAGGCCGATCCCGAGCGCCGCGCCGCCGATCAATCCTCCGATCCATACCGCCTGACGACCCAATCCACCGGCCCACATGGACGCGCCCGGAGCGTGGGGCGGACGATCCATCACCCCGCGCTCGGGCGGTTCGACGCCGAGCGAGAGGCCGAGCAAGCCGTCGGTCATCAGGTTCAACCACAGCAACTGGAGTGGCAAGAGGGCCACCGCCGCCGCTCCGTCACCGGCCAGCAGGAACGGGAGAGGCCAGCCGATCATCACAATGATCTTGCCGATGTTGCCGGCGACCGCGAACTTCACGAACCGTCGGAGGTTGTCGTAGATGACCCGTCCCTCCTCGACCGCAGCGACGATCGAAGCGAAGTTGTCGTCGCGCAGCACCATGTCGGACGCATCCTTCGAGACGTCCGTGCCGGTGATGCCCATGGCCACACCGATGTCTGCCTGCTTCAATGCCGGCGCGTCGTTCACCCCGTCGCCGGTCATCGCCACGACCTGGCCCTGATTCTCAAGCGACTTGACGATGCGCAGCTTGTGTTCCGGCGAGACGCGCGCGAACACCGAACGGTGTCGCACTGCGTGGTCGACGCCGGCATCGTCGAGGGCATCGAACTCGGCGCCCGTCACCACGCCACCGTCGGTGGGGATGCCCAGATCGTCGGCGATCGCCTTGGCGGTAGACGGGTGATCACCCGTGATCATCACTGTGCGGACTCCGGCGCGCGTGCAGGTCGCGATCGCATCTCGCACTTCGGGGCGCGGGGGGTCGATGATGCCCACCAGGCCCACGAACGTGAGTTGATCCTCGGCGAAGTCGTCGGCGCCGGCATCGTCAATCGTGCGGTACGCGAGGCCGAGCACCCGCATTCCGTCCGCGGCCAAGGCGCTCTCGGCTCGGGTGATGCGATCACACCACTCGGCAGTCACGGCCACGGGCGCCTCGCCGTCCCAGACCGAGACCGTTCGCTCCACCAAGCTACCGACCGCACCCTTCACGAAGGCCGTGCATCCCGCAATCGCCGCCGGGAGCATCGCAGTCGCAGCGCCACCGAGGTCATGCACTGTGCTCATGCGCTTCCGGTCGGCGTCGAAGGGCAGCTCCCCGACCCGTGGCGCGGCTCCGCGAAGAGCGTCGATATCGATCCCGGCGGTGTGGGCAGCAACGAGCAGCGCGGTCTCCGTGGGATCACCGGTGGTCGAGAAATCTCCGCCGTGATCGACCCGGCCATTGCCGTCGTTGCACAGAACCCCCGCAACCAGAGCCAGCGCCGCGGCACTCGAGAGAGGCAGAGCGATCGGCTCGTCCAGTCGTTGCGTCTGACCGGCGACATCCAACACCGCAGCCGACATCCGGTTCTGAGTGAGCGTCCCGGTCTTGTCGGTGCAGATGACCGTGACGGACCCCAGCGTCTCGACCGCGGGGAGTTTTCGGATCAGCGCATTCCGTCGCAACATGCGTTGGGCGCCGATCGCAAGCGTCACGGTGACCACCGCCGGCAGTCCTTCGGGGATGACCGCGACTGCGACACTGATGGCGGTGAGGAGCAGGTCCGCAACCGGTTCGCCACCGAGTGCGCCCATGATCATCACGAGGGCGGCAACCACGACGCCGACGACCGCGAGCTGCTTCCCGACGGCGTCCAAGCGATCTTGGAGCGGCGTCGGCGCCGTGGTCACTCCTTGCAACATTCGAGCGATCTGACCCAACTCGGTCGTCATGCCCGTCGCGGTGACGACTGCACGCCCTCGGCCTTGGGTCACCTGCGTGCCCGCGTAGACCATGTTCGTTCGATCACCGAGCGGTGGTTCGGCCACGCCGAGTGCCGCGGTCTGCTTGAAGATCGGATCCGATTCGCCGGTGAGCGCGGCCTCCTCCACACGCAAGCCGACGGTGTCGATCAGCCGAGCGTCGGCCGGCACCATGTTGCCGGCCTGGAGCATCACTACGTCTCCCCGGACCAACTCAGACGATGCTCGCGTCACCTCGAGACCGTCGCGAAGCACCTGGACGGTCGGTTCGGCCATGGCTTGGAGTGCCGCGATGGCACGTTCCGCGCGGTGCTCCTGGATGAACCCCAGCAACACGAACAGCACCACGATGACCGCAATCGCGCCGGCCTCGAATGCTTTGCCGAGCACGAGCGAGAGGGCGGCCGCACCGAGCAGGATGAGCACCATGACCGCGGTCAGCTGCTCCCAGAGCGAGCGGAGTGAGCTCCGTCGGCGCGCGGCGCGCAACTCGTTGGGTCCGTCTTCGTCGAGCCGGCGTTGCGCTTCGGCCGTATCGAGTCCAGTGACCGTGGAGTGGAGTCCGCTGACCACGACATCGACACCGACGGCGTGCCACAGAGGTTCGGATGCGGTCGGGTTGCTCAGGGGTGGTCCCGGCGGGTCTTCGGGGAATTCGGGGGCCGACGCGCCCGGCGCGCTCGACTTCGACGCAGTGAGGAACACTCGAGTCTCCTGTCTCCTGACGCAGTTGCGCCGCTGACAGGAGGTCTCCCCCAACCCGCGGGTCTGGCGGGTGCTCGGGCCGGAGCGACATGGATCGCACGTATTGACGGCACCGAAACTTGAACTGGGGTACTCCCCTCCTCCCGAGATGATACCTCCACCCGGAACCAAGAGTCAAGAAATGCAACCCACGAATCATAGAACGGGTATAACAGCAATCTGCTCGACCGTCAGAACCTGCGTCCGTTGGACGCCTCGCCATGTTCGACGGCGAGAAGTAGCCACAATCCAGCGCAAGGCCCGGCTCGTCGCGTGACCTTCACACCCACCCCGACCAGGGCAAAAAATGTCGAATCGACAACAGCAGTGGAGGTGAGGGGACTTGAACCCCTGACTTCTACGATGCGAACGTAGCGCTCTACCGGGCTGAGCTACACCCCCGAAGGAACTGCGAGGGTAGCAAACGCCGGTTCCCACCCACGAGATGTCCTCCGCCGGAGCCGGGCTCAGTCGCGGTTCTCCGGCGGGATCGAAGCGCGACACGCCCTCCCCCGGCACCCGTCGGACACCGAACCGTTGGACTTCCAGAACTCGCTCTTCATCGTGCGCACACGCGGGATGTTCGGAGTGTCATCGTGAGGATCGTGGCCCTCCCGGGGCGGCACGTTCGGTGCCGGCGACCGTGGCGAGCCGGTGTCCCACAGCCAGTAGGACGAACCCGAGAACGGATACCGCGAAATGGTGTCGAGCATGGCCTCGGGCCGGCGCTGGACCAACCGACCGGGTCGGGCGATCGGAGTGTGCGCCGAAGCTCCAATCGTGGCTGCCTCGACCCGGAGGCTGAACTCGCTCACCTGATGGTCACCCACCGCCCCGATCAACATCACCCGGTGACGCGGCGTCTTCGGCAACGGATCCGTCGTCATGTGGTTCGCGTAGCCGTTGGCCTCGCCGCGATCCCACAACAATTGCGCCACCTCGAGACCGATCACGCGGTCCTGGCGCGCCGGATACGAGGGCCGCATCACGTTGAGGTACTCGTCGAAGTCGACGCTGCGGTCGAGCAGGATCGAATAGTTCATCCCGGCCTCGGCGAGCACGGACCGGGTGAAGTCGGTCGCGACTGCAGTCAGTGCGCCGCCCAGGATCGCGCCCTGGCTATTACCGTCGTAATAGAGCGCGCGCCGGTCGATCGCGGGTCGGCCATCGACTTGGAACGCGGCATTCGCCGAGAACCCCTGGGGGTGGACCATGGCCCGGCCCAGGAAGAGGAACGCCAGGATCCCCTGGTGCAGCCGGTCGGCGAGCGACGGGAACTTCGACAGATCCTGGAGGATCGCCGCGGCGTTGCCGATGTCGTCCTCGGCCATTCCGTACCAGTCGGTGGCGCAATAGGCGATGTTGTGGTCGGCGGCCATCCGCTGCGTGAGGCTGCCGTTGACCTCGGACTGATCGCCGAGCAACCCGTGCCCGTAGAGCGCGAGCCGCGAGGGAGTCGCGGTGGTCGACTCGGGCAGATTGCACGTGTAGCGCGCCGTGAAGGTTCCGGGCTGGCGTTGGGGGACTCCCTCGTCGTCCAACACCAACCGGCCGCCGGGCGCGCCGCCGTCGGTGAGGTAGAGCGGCATCTCGATGGTGCCTTCGATCCTGCGCGCGAAGAATTCGCTCGGCCGTTCGGTCACGGTATCGACGGTGACGCTCGGCGCCGCCGAACCGAGCGAGCCGAAGGCGTCGTCACGGATCGATAGCATCCGACCGGTCAGGCTCTGCGTGCTCGCGACGGTGAAGTCCCATGCGAGCTGCAGGCTCCCGCGGCGCACTCCCGCGCGGGTGAGGCTCGCGAACACGCGATTCATGCGCGGTCGTCGAGACTCGAAGGTCGCGTTCGTCGTGCGCTGCCCGTCGCGGTACGCGGCGAAGGCGGCCGTGGCCCGAATCCGTCGACCCCGAGCGTCACGAAGGTTGCGCAGGCCGACCACGATGCGATGGCCATCGGCGAAGTTGCGCGCCGGGTGCACCATCAGGAGCGGCGGTTCCCCCGGGTCGGGCTGGGCATCGAGCTCGGCCCAGAACGGATGCCGCTCCCCCGTCGTCGCATCGATGAGCACGACGCTGGCATCCGGCGCGAGTGACTGTTTCCAATCCCGGATCGACGGAAGCCGGGACCGGGCGGCATCGAGCCGGGGGATCTGGGCCAGCAGCGTCGAGCCGGGGCTCCACCCGTCGGCTCGGTTCTGATCGGTCACGTCGATACGCACGCCCGCCGTGTTGGCCGGCATCGAGGCCGAATCCAGCGCGAGCCGGCGGCCGGTCGGGGTGTCCGGGTCGGCCTTCGTGAAGGTGTCGTTCGGCAGCGGGAGCAGACACCCACGACCGATCGGATCACAACGCGAGGTCGTCGCCGGATCGACGCCCAAACGATCGAGCGCCACCGGCGCAGCATCGGCCTGCGGGAGGTGGGCGCGCCCAGCCGACGAGTGGAGCGCCGCCCACGCGCTCGCGGACGCGCTCGTCAGTACCCCGACGACGACGATCAGGCTGAGCCAGCCCCGACCATCGCTTCTCGCCTGTTTCATGGTTCGTGGTCTACCAGGACCACGCCACGACGCGCTGGGGTTCGGGCGCTGGGTTCGGGCGCCGGGGTTCGACGCGGGTGTTCGGCGCCATCCGCGATCGCGGGTCTGACCCCAGCGCTACGGCAGCGACTCGACGAGGTCCGAGGTGCACCAACTCGGCGAGTTGACCGGGTTGCAGCGCGCCGGGGTGCCGCCGGGGATCTGCACGAAGTACTCGGTGCCGAAGGCACGACCGGGCACGACGTAGTCGGTACTCACCCATTGCGCCGCCGACGCCAGCGCCGCCTCCCGGGTCGTGGTGTCGTTGATCCGCGCCTCGTGCGTGTCGGCATCGGTCCGGGTACGAATTACATAGCCCTGCGCCACGAGCGACTGGATGTCGGCGAGGCTGCCCTTGGCATCGTTGCGCTTGACGAACGCGGCGTCGTCGTCACCGGGGTTCGCGTTGGTGAAGAGCACCCGACCAGCTAGGCCCGGGTGACCGGCTCGATACCACGACCGCAACGTGCCGCCGTTGTCCATCATGAACATCACCTGGCCGCGCACGGCGTTGATCTCGGGCCAGCCGTCGATGGAGATGGCTTGGGGCAAGGTCGCGTGGTGGCGGCGCAGATCGTCCGGCGTGAACATCCGGTCCTCAGTGAACACCGAACGCAGCGCCGCATCGAGTGGGTCGAGATCGGCGGGAGTCCAGTTGTGGTACGGGAGACCGCCGACGTTGAAGTCGTTGTTCTTCAGTTCCAGCAGGATCGCGAGAGGGACGTGCTGCGGATGCGCGTCCGACCACGTGCGGATGGTGGCCAGGCAGTCGAGCAACGCCCGGCACGTGGTTCCCTCGTCGATTCCCTGGATGTGCCCGACGCTGAAGGTGCCGTCGTTGTTCGCGTTGATGTCGAGTTCGAACTGGCGCACGCCTTGGTCTTGGAGTTGCACGTCGAGCGGATCCTCGAAGTACTGCAAGACCTCGATCGCGTCCAGTCCCGGCGTGGGGTAGGTGTGGTAGCTGTTGTGAGAACCCAGCGCCTGGATCTGGTTCAGACGGATCCCGCCGGTGAAGTACCCGATCCCTCGGCGCTTCTCGTCGCCGATCCGACTGCGCACCCAGAACGAGTGCGTGCCCGGTCCGGCCGTACCCACGTCGAAGGTGAACGTGAACGGCAAGGTCGCACTGCTGGCCACGAACGGACCGGCTTTGCTGTCGAGCTGCACCGTGGTGTTCGCGGCGGTGCCGGCGGGCAGGTCCGGCGCGCTCACCGTGACCGTGCGAGCGCCCTGCGCGCCCGGCGGGCTGACGCGAACCTCGAGGACCGGTCCGTACCCGGGGCGAGGTGCGAGCCATTGACACCCTGCGCCCACCATTGCGAGCACGGCTACGACTGCAATTCGCTTCAGCATGACCCCAACGCCTCCCCAGGTGTCCGGAAGGTCCGGATTGTAGGCGCGCGATGTGACCACCGGTTTCAGGCGTCGACGATGCGGCTGCTCTCGATGGCCGCGCGCAGGCGCTGGGCCACCAACGCGTTGGTGAGATCGCCCCGCGTCCGTTCGATGACCGCGCGCAACGCGTCGGTCGTGCGCCGTAGTCCCCCGGTGATCGCATCCGGGTAGTCGACGGTGACGAGGAGTGCGTAGACCTCGTCCATCACGCCCAGGAGCTCTTCGGCACGACTCACACGGTCGGCACGCAGGCAATCCAGTATGTGTCGACGGAGTTCGCTGGCCGCTTCGGCCATGCCGTTGAGGTAGGCCGCGGTCTCCACGTGGATCGTCTCGGCCGCGGGCAGCGGATCGCCACGGACGAACGCCAGAGTCAGGTGCGCCTCGGCGAACTCCTTCTTGGCATCGTGCAGGTAGCCGCCGTGACGCACGTCGCGTTGGTCGGCCACGGCCAGATCGGCCCGGGCCAGGTGGTCGCCCGCTTCGGCGATGAGCTCCTCGGCCCGCGCGAACTCTTCGCGTTGCACGGCGCGAATTGCCGCCGCACAACACTGGATGGCGAGTCGGCAGGCGCCGAGCGTGACTTCGCGGGCTTGATGCTTGGCGTCGAGAATCGGCCGAGCGGTGTCGGCGATCTCGGCGATCTCGGATCGGCGATCCATGACCGCGTGTCGAAACCGCTAGGAGTTGACGCTGCTGCGGTGCAGCACGAGCGCCCGCGGCTGGACCGATGGTCCCGGCAGGAAATGCACCTTGGCGCGGCGCTCATCGGCCCGACGCCGGATCGAGATCAACAGCCCCACGTAGGCCACCAACAACCCTGTGGCAACGAGATTGACCATCCACATGAGGGTGCTGCCGACCACCACGGCGAGCACCAGCGTTCCGAGCGCGGCCACGGCGAACACCATGAGTGCGTCGCGTCGGCGACGCTGGGCCACTGGCGACATCGGCAATCCGGGCGTGGCACCCGCGGGTGCGCCAAACGCGGTCGGCTGGCGGGGAAGGTTGGGCATCGAGCTGCGGGCCGACGGCCGGCTCGGGAAGTGGCCCGTGGCCCGACCGACCATCGAGACGCGCTTGGAGAAGGCTCCGATAGAGCTTCGGCCACCGCCTGAACGGCGACGCTGCACGGACGGCCAGATGAAGAACGCCGCCCACAGCACTGCGAGGATCACGAGGATGATCGTCAAAGCTCCCGGTCGCTTTCCGTGTCGCGGACGCTAACAAGCAGGAAACACTGGGCGGTGGATACCACCGACGGGCTCCGGCTGAGGTGCACCGGACCCTAGACGGGTCGAACCGGACGAGTCGAGCCGCGAAGCAAACAGACGTTCGGTGTTCGGTGCTGCGCTGGGGTCAGAGGGCGAATTCGTCGCCGTCGCGCCCGGGCCGGCGGTAGGTGCCGGAACGGCCGCCGGTCTTCTCCCAGAGGGCTAAATCGCCAATGGTCATGGCCCGATCGACCGACTTGCACATGTCGTAGATGGTCAGGGCCGCGACCGCACAGGCGTGCAGGGCCTCCATCTCGACGCCGGTGCGGTCCACCGTGTCGACCTGGGCCTCGACCTCCACGTGGAGTTCCTCGAGCCGGAAGTTGACGAAGACCGAACCCACCAACAGGGGGTGACAGAGGGGCAGCATCATGGCCGTCTGCTTCGCCGCCTGGATGCCCGCCACGCGGGCGACTGCGAGCACGTCGCCCTTGGTAATGGCTCCGGTGGCGATCTTGGACGCCGTCTCGGGCTCCATGTACACCCGACACCGGGCGATCGCCCGCCGGTGCGAGGGGTCCTTGGCGGTCACGTCCACCATCCGCGCGCGCCCGAGCGGATCCAAATGCGTGAACTCAGAAGCCATCGGAAACAGCTTAGAAGCTGAGGTGCCTCGCCCCGACCTTCCGCCAGGAGTCACGGACGGATTGATCAGTCCGGCAACGAACCTCCCGGCACCTCAGGATGTGTCAGCCCCCGATTTGGCTCATGGAGCGGTCCGGGCGGATGAAGTTGACCGCACCGATGTTGTGACCGGCCCACTTGGTTCCGACGGCTTGACTGATCGCCGCGGCCAGTTCGTCGTCGGTGCCACCGTCGCGCAGGACCATCCGCAGGTCGGTCTCGTCGAGTGCGAAGAGGCAGGTGCGGAACTTGCCTTCGGCGGTGATCCGGACCCGGTCGCAGCTCTCGCAGAACGGTTCGGTCACGCTGGGGATCACCCCGACATCGCCGATGCCGTCGCGGTACCGATACCGGGCGGCGGGCTCGACGTGGGCGGCGTCGGCGTGGGTCTGCTCCAGGGGGAACACCGCATCGATGCGCTCGAGCATCTCGGTCGCCGAGACCACCTGGTCCATCCGCCACTCGGCCGGCGCGTCGAGCGGCATGAACTCGATGAAGCGGATGCCGACGCCTTTGTCCCGTCCGAATGCGGCGAGGTCGACGATCTCGTCGTCGTTCACATCCCGGATCACCACGCAGTTGACTTTCACCGGGCCCAGACCAGCGTCGAGTGCGGCGTCGATCCCGGCAAGGGTGCGATCGAGTTCGTCCCGGCGGGTCAGCGCAAGAAAGGTCTCACGCTTGAGGCTGTCGAGCGAGACGTTGACCCGATTGAGCCCGGCGGCCTTGAGGTCGACCGCCATGTCGGGGAGCTTGACGCCGTTGGTGGTCATGGCCAGGTCCACGCCGAGCGGAGCGAGCATCTCGAAGAGTCGGGCGAGTCCGTGACGGAGAGTGGGCTCCCCACCGGTGATACGGATGCCGTCGAACCCCCATCGCTCCACACACACGCCCGCGATCCGGGCCAGTTCTTCGTAGGTGAGCAGTTCGGAGCGGTCGAGCCACTGGAGCCCGGCTTCGGGCATGCAGTAGGTACAGCGGAAATTGCAGCGATCGGTAACCGACAGGCGCAGGTCCCGGACCCGACGTGCAAACGGGTCGACGAGTGGTGTCGGGTTGGTCACAGGCCCAGGGTAGGTCACGGTTCGGCCCCGGTCCCCGTCGAATCTCCCCAGCTTTGATGACCACGCTGGGTCGTCCGAACCATTCCATGTACGCGCGGAGAGTGATTACATACGGGACGTTCCACGCACTGCTCGGGAGGCAGGTGCATCGGAACCTTGACAGATTGACCAGGTCACACCTCGGGGAGGCGTTGATCCGCAAGCGTCCATATGGTCGCAGCAGCTTGCGGGGAGCCAGTGCGAAACCGGCCCCACCCAAACGGGGCCGGTCTTTTCGTAGAACCAACGACCCGAGGTTTTCTCTTGCGACTGCCTTCCCACCGGGCTCACCGATTTGCCGCTGCCGCACTCGTTGCCGGCTTCGGTGCGGTGCTGCTCCCAGGTACTGCCGGCGCCACGACCACGCCTCTCACCATCGTCGTCTCCGGCAACGGACCCGCATTCGGTGCCGAGGTCGTGGTGACATGCGAGAGCGCGCCCGTCCCGAGCACGGGCGGAGTCGACATCGGCGGCGCAGCACGCGCCGAGCGCCACACGGTGGCTGTGGCCGAACACGGCGACGCCACCCTCCAGATCTCTGACCTCACCGACGGCACTGCCTGTTCAGTTACCGCGTCGGGCTTGGGAGCAGCCCTTCTAGATGCGGTTGACGGCGGCGTTGCGCTCGTCGGTTCGGATGGGCAGGCCAGTGGGGTGGCTGTGACGGTGGATCGGGGGACCCCCGTCACAGCGCACCTCACGTTCAAGATCCCGGTCGTGATTCCCGCGCCGGCATCGTCTTCGACGGTGCTGGACGCGACGAACGCGACCGGTTCGGGCAGCGCGGCTTCACTACCGCCTGCGCTGCCAGGGAGTGATGGTGCAGCATCCGCCGCAGCACCCGTCGCACTCGCAGCCGCTCGGTCGACGACAACGGCGTCGTCGGCCGCGCTGCCCGATCCATCTGGTACCGGAACTGCGCTCGTCATCGCCAGCATCGGTGTCCTCATCTGCGGAGCTGCGGCCTACGCGCTCACACTCACCCGACGGGAGCCACGCGCTCACTGAGCCGGCCCTTCAGCTCCATCCAGATCGTGCGGGAGGCCAAGTGCCCGGGGGTTCGCCCTCGGGCACTTCCGCGCCCCGGCCCCTCGAACTTGCGTCAATAACCCTCGCGATCGGAAGGGTTATTGTCGCAAGTTCGGGTCAGGTCAAGTTCGGGTTAGGTCAGGAGCATGACCTGGACGGGCGCGCCGGGATCGAGGCCGGGACCGTCGGGCAGGATCGCCAACCCGTTGGCGAGCGCCATCCCCGACAGCACGTTGCTCGCCTGCGTTCCGCTTCGCACCGCCACGTAGTGATCACCGTCGTAGTGGACGCGCACACGGTCGAAATAGAGCTTCCCGTCGGCGCGTCGGGGCATGCCCTCACCTGCGATCGCGGTCACGACCGGCCGATCGACCTCGATGTGGCCCATCATCTGGCGCAATGCCGGGCGGGCGAACAATTCGAAACTCACATGCGAACTCACCGGGTTCCCGGGCAGCCCGAACACCGGGGTCCCGTCGATCCGGGCAAAAGCCAACGGCTTCGCCGGCTTGATCGACACCTGCCACCACTCGAGGACCCCGAGCTGCTCGAGCACCGCCTTCACGACGTCGTAGTCCCCCACCGAGACTCCACCGGTCGTCACGATCGCGTCGCACGCCGCCGCAGCATCACGGAACATCGCGGTCACCGCGGATTCGTCGTCCCGGCCGATACCGAGGTCGATCGCTTCGCATCCGGCCTCGGCCACCAGGGCCAACATCATCGGTCGATTCGAGTCCCGGATCTGTCCGGGCGCGAGCACGCCCGGTCCTTCACGGAGTTCGTCGCCCGTGGAGATCACGCCCACGCGAATCCGCGGATAGGCCGGCACGTCGGCCAACCCGAGCGACGCCAACACCCCGAGGTGGGCAGGACTCAGCACCGCGCCCTTGGTGAACACGAGATCGCCTTCGGCCACGTCGCCGCCCGGACGGCGGATGTGATCGCCGTGCGTCGCCTCAACCTGGATCATGACGCCGTCATCACCGTCGCGGTCGGTGCGTTCGACCATGACAATCGCGTCGGCACCTTGTGGCATCGGCGCGCCCGTCATGATGCGAATGGCTTCACCGGATCCGACGGGAATCGTCGGCGCGTGGCCGGCCGCCAGATCACCCACCACTCGTAACCGCACCGGCGCCCCGGCGGTGTCGACAGCCCGAACTGCGTATCCGTCCATTGCGGTGTTCGCGAACGGCGGCACGGCTTCACCGGCCACGATGTCGCCGGCCAGCACCAGGCCGAGCGCGTCTCGTAACGGCACCATCCCCGCGTGCGGGGTCGGGACCGCGGCGCGGATGTGCGCCTGCACGACCTCGAGTGACTCCACGACCATCTCCTTCCGCGCGCCGCACTCAGGCGGCGCCCGGTCAGATGATGCCGCGTCGGGACAGGGTTTCGAGCAAGAACCGCTCCAGCTCGGGCGCGAGGTCCTCCCGGTCCAACGCCAGTTCGACGTTGGCGCGCAGGAAATCGACCTTCTGACCGATGTCGAACCGGCCGTCGGTGAACACCTGGCCGTAGACCGTCTGGTCCTGATTCAGCAATCCGATCGCGTCGGTCAACTGCAGTTCGCCGCCGGCACCCGGCTCGATCCGGTCCAACGCCTCGAAGATCTCGGGCGTGAACACGTAGCGACCGATGACCGCCAGGTTCGACGGCGCGTCTTCCTGCTTCGGCTTCTCGACGATCGATCGCACCCGCACCAAGGTCTCCTCGACCTCTTCGGGCTCGACACAGCCGTACGAAGAGATCTCCTCCGGCTTGACCTGCTTCAGCGCAAGGACGGAGCGGCCGTAGCGGTCGTGCACATCGAGCATGGCGCGGAGCAGCGCAGAATCGTCGACCATGATGTCGTCGCCGAGCATCACCGCGAACGGTTCGTCACCGACGTGCTCGCGTGCGACCGACACCGCGTGTCCGAGACCCAGCGGATCCTTCTGCCGGATGAAGTGGATGTTGCCGAGCTCGGACGACTCTTGCACTTCCTTCAACAGGTCGGTCTTGCCCTGCTGCTCGAGGTAGTACTCGAGCTCGAAGTTGCGGTCGAAGTGGTCCTCGATCGCGCGCTTGCCCCGACCCGTGATGATGAGAATGTCGGTGAGCCCGGCGCGGACGGCCTCCTCCACCACGTACTGGATCGACGGCTTGTCGACGACCGGCAGCATCTCCTTCGGCTGGCTCTTGGTCGCCGGGAGAAACCGGGTACCCATACCTGCGGCGGGAATAACGGCCTTACGGACGCGGGGGTTCATCGGGTCTCACACCTCATACGGAGCTGACGGTACTGCCTACCCCGGCGTTTTCGGCAGGTCGATGCGCTCAGTTGACTCCTGATTCCGGTGGAGATGTCCCATCCGTCCGGAGTTCGGCCCCGCGGAGCAGTCGCCGGAGGTTCGGCAGGTGTCGAATGATCACCAGGAGGGCGAGCACGCTCGTGATCCCGATCTCCCATCCGGCTCGACCGGTCAGTGCACAGCCGACGGGGAACAGCACGGCGATGACGAGCGACCCGACCGAGGCCAATTTCAAGACCCGGGCCGCGACGAACCACACGGCGGCCAATACGAGCGACACCAGCGGGTTCAACACTGCGAGCATCCCGCCCGCGGTCGCCACGCCCTTGCCACCCCGAAAACCCCGGGTGACGGGATAGGTGTGACCGATCACGGCCAGGAACCCGAGGACATAGGCCGCCGGCCGACCCGACACCACGAGCCCGACGCCCGCGGCGATCGCGCCCTTGGCCAGGTCGCCGGCCATGACGAGCAGTCCCGCCTTCCAGCCCATGATGCGGGCGACATTCGACGCCCCCGGATTGCCCGAACCTTCGGCGGTGACGTCGTGGCCCCCGGCGCGCGCCACGAGGATGGCCGTCGGGAACGTGCCCAGGAGGTACGCCGGCACCGCAAGGAGGCAGATCCAGAGGGCGTCGGTCATAGGACCCCATTATTCAAGGCCACAGGGGTGTCGGGTAGGATGGAAGGTCCCTCATTCACCCCGTTCTCCCTTTGAGGTCGCACCGAAAATGCCCACCTATGAGTACGTCTGCTCGAAGTGCGACCAGCACATCGAGGTGTACCAGACCTTCGCCGAAGACCCGCTCAAGCGGCATGCGGGGTGTGGCGGCAAGCTGACCAAGGTGCTGGGTGCGGTCGGGATCGTCCTCAAGGGGTCGGGGTTCTACCGCACCGACAACCCGTCGTCGTCGCGGCGCAGCGCCGAGAAGTCCGACAGCTCGTCGTCGAGTTCGGCGTCCGGCAGTGGTTCCGATTCCAAGTCGTCCGATTCGAAGTCGTCGGACTCCAAGTCGTCGGATTCCAAGTCGTCCGACTCCGGAAGTTCGTCGAAATCGGATTCGGGCACCAAGAAATCCGACCCGAAGAAATCCAGTACCAAGAAATCGGCGTAATATCCCGGCGCGGGTGACGACCCGCGGCACCGAACTCGCGAGGCCCTGCCGCCTCCCCCCTTCCCCGACAGTGTTCATCTCTCCTGTCCGGGGGTTCCCATGTTCCGACGTTCTCCACGCGCCGCGATGCTGTGGGCGGCGGCCGCACTCGTTGCCGTCGTCACTGCTACCACGGTGATCAGCACGCTCTCCTCGCTCCGCCACCAAGACCAAGCCTTCGGCGCGCTCAGCTCGATCGTGGTGGCACGCCGCGATCTCCCGCTCGGCACGCGCCTCACCCGCGAAGATCTGGCGCTGCGCCAACTCCGTGGCGAATCGCCGGATTCCGATGTGCTGCACTCCACCGCCGCGGCCGCCGGCCGCACGCTCACGACGCCGCTCCTCCGCGGCGGTGTCCTGACCCGTCGGCATGTCGCACCGGCCGACCGCGGTGGCCTCGGTGCCGTCGTCCCCCCTGATCAGCGCGCCGTGCGCCTGGTCATCGAACACGGGTTGCAACCCGCGGTCGGCGACCTCGTCGATGTACTGGCCACGTTTGATCCCGCCACACTGGGCGACGGCGGGGACCCGACGATCGTCATCGCACCCGCGGTGCCGGTGCTCGCGGTCGAGTCGGGCACCGACGCGGGCGACACCGTCGCCGTCACCGTGCTGGTGATGCCACGCACCGCCAGCCGGCTGGCATTCGCGAGTGCCACCGGGACCCTCAGCCTCGCGCTGGCACCACCCGAAGCCGCGGCGAATCGGGGATGAGCGGCGACACGAACCGAGGGAGCGAACAGACGCGTCCGGGTTAACCACCCGCCATGGTCATGTCGCCGATCAAGATCGTGAGGCCCGCAGTTCCGCCGGGCAGCCACGTCAGATCGGATCCGAGCGCAAGCACGTCGAGCAGCATCCGCGGCAACGTGGAGGCGATCGTGATCTCTCGCACCGGTCCCGCGAACTGCCCGTCGCGCACCATGAGGCCCTCCGCCCCCACCGAGAAGTCTCCGCTCGCCGTGTTGGTGCCCGAGTGCAGCCCCGACACCGATTGGACGTAGAGCGCCTCGGGCACCGCAGCCATGACCTCGGCCGCACTCATCGTTCCCGGAACGAAATGCAGTGCCCGGGCCCCGACCCCCGGCGTGGAGGCGTAGCCCCGCACCGCGGAACCCGTGGTCTGCGCGCCGGTCCGGCGCGCGGTATAGAGGTTGTGGAGAAAGCTCTCCAACCGACCATCGCGCACCAGTGTGGTCGGCCGCGTCGGGACCCCTTCACCGTCGACGGGGCTCGCGCCGAACGCGGCCGGGTTGGTGGGGTCGTCGACGATCGTCACCCGCGTGGCGCCAACCATCTCCCCCATGCGGTCGGCAAACATGGAACGGCCCTTCAGTACCGCCTCGCCGTTGAGTGCCGCGCCGAGCAACCCGAGGAACGACGACGTCACGAGCGGGTCGAGGATCACGGGAAGCCGCTGGGTCTTGGGTTGGGTTGCCCCCAAGAGCCGGGTCGCTCGCTCCGCTGCCATGGTCGCGGCGTGATCGATGTCGAGATCGGCGTAGGCCCGGCCGACGGAAAAACCGTACCCGGTCTGGGTGGCATCCCGATCTCCCGCGAGCGCGGCACTACTCACCGACGTCATCGTGCGGGCCAGCGACGCCGAGACGCCAGTGGACGCGACCATTGCCATCTCGAGCGAAGCGTCGCCGTAGTCGGTCGATTCGACGCCGCGCACGCGAGCGTCGGCCGCGAGCACGGCGCGATCCAATGCGATGGCGAGCGCGACTTTGTCTTCGGTGGGCGTCGATCCGACGTCGCCGCGCCAGAGGTCGAGTTCAACGGGGGTGCGGCCATCAACGTCGGCGGGCTCGGTCAGTCCGTAACCGTCATCCGGTGACCCGTAGGCAGCGTTGTCGCGGGCGTCGGCGGTCGTCGCCGCGACGACCTCCGGTTCGAGCGACCCCGCGTACGCGATGCCTTGGCGCCCGTCGACGATCACCCGGACACCGATCCCTGCGACCTCGGCGACGGCGAGCGACTCGACGTTGCCGTTGAAGACTTTGACTTCGGTCTCGCGCGACTGGATCACGTAGGCCTCGAGCTGCTCGCCCGGCTGCACGCCCTCGACGACGCGCGCGGCAATGGAATGCAGGTCGGAAGTGCTCACGTGGCGGTCCCGCCCACCGTGAGTTCAGCCACCCGCAGGGTGGGTTGGCCGGACGACACCGGCACGCTCTGACCGTCCTTGCCACACATGCCGGTCCACGTCTCGAAGTCGTTGCCGACGACGTCGACCGCGCGCAGCGCTTCGGGGCCGTTTCCGATGAGCTGGGCCGCTCGCACGGGGTAGGTGATCTCACCGTTCTCGATCATGTACGCCTCCGTGATCCCGAAGACGAAGTCGCCGGTCGCGGTGTTGACCTGTCCGCCGCCGAGTGCGACGCAATAGAGCCCGTACGGCGTCTGGCGGATGATCTCGTCCGGATCCTCCTTGCCCGGGGTGATGTAAGTGTTCGTCATCCGCACCATAGGAAGGTGTTGATACGTCTCGCGCCGCCCGTTCCCCGAACTCGCCCGTCCATCACGACGGGCGCGCAGCAGGTCCCACATGTAGTCGGTGAGGATGCCGTCGTCGATGAGCACGTTGCGTTGTGCGGGTGCGCCTTCGTCGTCGATCGTGCACGCACCCCAATCGTGAGCGAGGCCACCGTCGTCGACCAGCGTGACCCCCTGACCCGCGACGCGATCGCCCACGCGACCCGCGAACACCGACGCGTCGCGAGCCACCAGATCGGCTTCCAGACCGTGCCCGCATGCTTCGTGGAACAGCACCCCGCCGGCACCTCGACGCAAGACGACCGGCAACTTGCCGCTCGGCGCGGGCCGAGCCTCGAGCTTCGACACCGCGCGGGCCGCCGCGATACGGGCGATCTCCTCGGGTGGGTGCTCGTCGAAGAACTCGAATCCGACGGTTCGCCCTGGTGCTTCGCTCCCGGTCTGGAGCCCGGTGTCGGCTGCGGCGACGCAGCTCACAACGAAACGGGTCCGCACCTGGTCGTCCGAGGCCAGCACACCATCGGAGTTGGCGACGAGGAAGCGACGCCGGCCATCGGCGTAACTCGCGGTGACCTGGGTGATGGAGTCCGAGTGCGAGCGGGCGGCGGCGTCGGCTCGCTCGAGCATCTCGACCTTCGCCTGCTTCGACACCGACTCGGGCAGCGTCACGATCGCCTGCGGGGTGTTCACGCTCGGTGTGAGTGCCGCGACCCGAGTCCCGGGACCACCGGCACTGGCCGCAGCCGACGCCGCCTGGGCGGCTGCCCCGAGTCCGGCCTCGGTGAGGTCGGACGTGTGGGCGAATCCAGTGGTCTCACCCTTGACGACCCGGATCCCCGCACCCCGGCTGCGCCCGGACCGCATCTCCTCGACCTTGCCGTCGTCGAAGGTGGCCGAGGTCGACGCTCGATCCTCGACGAAGACGTCGGCGAAATCGCCGCCGCCCGCCATTGCGCGGTCCAGCGTGGCTTCCACGATACGAGTCTCGATCAACCCGTTCACCTCCGATGTGCTCAGTTCGTCCAGCGAGTGCGTATGGTACGTCCGTGCCGCTCGATGCAGGTCTCTCCGGGTTCGTCTCCCACGTGGTCTTGGAGTCCGACACCGCGCTCGCGCAAGGAACCGGTTCGGTTGCCGTGATCTCGACCCCCGAAGTTGTCCGGCTGGCCGAGCAGGCCGCCGTCGCGGCGGTCGATGGCCATGTCCCCGAAGGCCACACGACCGTGGGCTACCGGGTGCAGTTGGATCACCTCGCACCCGTCGCGGTCGGCGAATCACTCACGGCCGAAGCGGTCCTCGAGACGATCGAAGGTCGGCGGCTGACGTTCCGGGTGTCGGTGAAGTACCGCGCCGGCCTCGTGGCCGCGGGTCGCATCACCCGGGTGGCGGTGGAGGAAGCCCGATTCCTCGCCCGCGCCGCCGGCAGCACGTAGCAGGCGCTCCCCGCGGCGGCCCTTGCTGTGCGGCCGTTGCTAGCCGACGGTTGCGGCGGCGTCGATCGACGCGAGGAAGCGGCGCAGCTCCGCCAGCCACGCGTCGCCGTTTTCGAACTGCGGTGAGTGACCCGCGTCGGGAATGACCACCAGCTCCGCACCGGGAATGGCCGCGGCCATGGCGTGCGATCCCGTAAGGAACGGTCGGTCTTGCGCACCGACCATCACCAAGGTCGGACACGACACCGCGACGGCCAACTGGTCGAGTTGCTCGGGTTGGTCGCGTACGTCGATCAGCATCTTCGTGTACATCGCCTGGCGCAGCGTCGCCCACTTGCGATCGCCGAACTCCCGGTAGCCGGGACGCTCGCGCAACATCTGCTCGTACGCCGGCGTCCCCAGCGGAGAGAACGCGTCCATGACGCGCTTGAGTTCGTCCATACCCTGCTCGTTCGCGATCTGGACCCCGAGGTCGATGATCTCGGAGTCCAGCGTCGGCACCGGGCCCGATGACGTGTCCATCAACACGAGTGCGTCGATCCGCTCAGGGGTGCGCAGGACGAACCGCCGCACCAGCATCCCGCCCATCGAGTGGCCCAACACTCGGAAGGTCGAGATGCCGAGTTGGTCGACCACGCACTCGAGGTCGCTCGCGAACCGATCGAGGGAGTAGGCGTCCTCGTCCTCGGGGCCACCACTCGCCCCGTGGCCGCGTAGGTCGAACGCCACCACCCGGTGGTCGACCGCTAGATCGTCGATCTGATCGAAGAAGTCTTCCTTGGCGCCACCGAATCCGTGCACCAGCACCAGCACCGGCCCGGCGCCGCGATCGACGACTTCCAACTCGACACCATCATCGGCGATGACGCGCACGTTTCCCTCCTCCGCATCCAAGACGCCACGGAAGGCGCCGAAGGACCCCATAGGCTAGGCCCTCATGGAGGACCTCGACGCCGGAACCGACCGCGTCCCCACCCGACGGGGTCGGGTCGGCCTGGGAATCCGATTGGTGGTCAGCGCCGCACTCCTCGCCCTCCTGATCTCGAAGATCGACTTCGATGCCGTCGTCCCGCGTGAACGCCACTTCTCGACCCTGGTGTGGTTCGGGCTGGCGCTCGCGACGGCCTTCGTCGGCATCATCCTGTCGGCGTGGCGGTGGCAACGGGTGATCCAGGCGTTCGGGATCCACGTGCCGCTGCGAACCCTGACCACGCACTACTTCGCCGGCCAGTTCGTCGGCAACGTCCTGCCCTCCACCATCGGCGGAGACGTCCTGCGGGTGACCCGGAGCGCGAAGAACATCGGATCTCGCGAGACCGCGTTCGCGGCAGTCGCACTCGAACGCCTCACGGGGTTTCTCGTGCTGCCGCTCATCAGTGCAACCGGGTTCGTCATCGACCCGAACTTGCTCTCGTCTGACAAAGCGTGGGTCGCGCTGCTGATCTCCGGGATCACGCTCGCCGCGCTCAGCGTCATCCTGGTGCTCGCCGGCCACCCGAATGCGGCCGGGCGGTTCCAGCACAACGAGAACTGGACCCGGTTCCTCGGCGCGGTGCACGTGGGCATCGGATATCTCCGCCGCGACCGGAGCCAGATCCTCGGCGTCGTCGGGACCGCGCTCATCTACCAAGCGTCCGTCGTGGTCATGGTCGGATTCCTGGTCCTCACCTTCGACGCCGGCATTCCCGCCGCGGCGCTCATCGCGTTCGTCCCGATCGTTGCCATCGCCCAGGTCGTTCCGATCTCGTTGTCCGGTCTCGGTGTCCGGGAAGGCATGTTGGTGCTGTTGCTCCACCCGCTCGGCGTGTCGACTGGGCACGCGGTCGGTATCGGCCTCGCCTGGTACGCAACGATGCTCATCGTCAGCTTGTTCGGCGCCCCGGCCTTCGCGGTCGGTCACCGCACACCCGCAACACCAACCTCTGCCGCCGAGAGCTCGCCGACGCCCACATGAGCGACATCGTCCTCGAGGAACCTTCGGCGAGACTCCGACGCCTTCCGGGCGCTCGCATCCTGACCGGCGGCCGGGTGATCTATTGGTGGTTCGAGATCATCGCGGTGCTGTCGTACTACTTCATCTATAGCGCCGTCCGGAATGCCGATGCCGACAAGCCCGAACTCGCACGCCAGCACGCCCTCCAACTGATCAACTTCCAGAAGACCCTCGGCATTTACCACGAGCAGGCAATCCACAAGTGGGCCATCCAGATCGAGCCCATGATCGTGACCGCCAACTACTTCTACGGGTCGCTGCATTTCGTGGTCACGATCGGCGTCGCGATCTTCCTCTTCCGGAAGTTCCCGGACGACTATCCACTGTGGCGCAACACGCTCGCCATCGCCACCGCGCTCGCGCTCATCGGCTTCCGTTTCTGGCCGCTCATGCCGCCGCGCCTGCTTCCCCACCACTACGGGTTCGTCGACACGCTCGCCAAGTACCCGACGTTCTGGAGTTTCAACTCGGGGACGATGAAGAAGATCTCCAACCAGTTCGCAGCGATGCCGAGCGTGCACTGCGCCTGGGCACTGTGGTGCGCGTGCGTCTTGGTCCCGCGGTTGCGCTCGACCTGGGCCAAGCTGCTCGCGGGCTTGTACCCGGCGATGACGGTCACGGTCATTGTGGTCACGGCGAATCACTACCTTCTCGATGCGGTCGGTGGCTTTGCCATCCTCGGCATCGGGTACGCGGCCGCGCGTGCACTCACGCGGGCTGGTCGTCCCCCGACCCTCGTTTCACCCTCCGGCGAGCCGACATGAGGGTCCGGACCCGCCTGCGCGATGCCGCGCGTTTCGCGGCCTACCGAGTCGGTGTGCGAAACGCGAGCCACCTTCGCCCGTGGCCCACCGGAACCTGGAACGACGACTGGCAGGCCGGCACATGGGACTACATGGCCGACACCGCCGAAGCACCGCGATACGCGTTACTCGCAGGGCTCATTCTCTCCGAAGGTTCGCCCGGCACCGTCCTCGACATCGGCTGCGGCTCGGGGACCCTGCGCCACCATCTCCACCCCGACAGCTTCACGTCCTATCGCGGCGTCGACATCGCGCCGAGTGCGATCGAACGGGCGGCGAGCGCCGGGTACGAACGCAGCACGTTCGCGTGCACCGACGCGAGCACCCAGCCTCTCGATCCGGCTGAGACCGTGGTGCTCAACGAGGTTGCCTACCTCGTCGCCGACCCGGCGGCATTCATTGCCGACGTGGGCCGATTGGTCGTGCCGGGGGGCCGACTGATCGCGTCGATCTATCGCCACCCCGGCGACATCGTCCATTGGCGGGCGCTCGACCGGGTCGGGCTCGCCACCGAGCGGATCTGGGTACGGAACAAAAACCCGAGCGCGCCGTACGGCACTCGGATCGTCTCGTACCGCATGCCCTGAACGCGCCGGGTCGCAGGCGCCGCCCGAAGGTCAGGTTCGTCGGGTGAAGCCCACGATGCCCATGACCGCATCGCGCACCGCGAGGTCGGCCAACGACATCGGCGCGCCCTTCAGGGTGGCGAGACCTAACTGACGCCGAGGAAGGTCAACGATGTCGAAGGTCCGCATGCCTTCGAGACTCGGAGGTACCGCGGTCTCAGGCAGCACGGCAATGCCCGCGCCCGCGGCCACGAGGTCCGCGATCAGCCGGATTCCTTCCACTTCCACCGGCACTTCGAGGTGCACCCCGAGCGCGGCCGCCGCGTTCTCGATCTCGGCCCGCAACGGGTTCACTTCTGGCGGGAGCACGAGCCGCATCCGCGCCAGATCCTTGACCTTGAGTGGTCCCGGCGGCAGGTCGGCATCGGCGGGCGCGAGCCCGACCATCGGCTCGTCGGCCAGGTGTTCGAACACGATGCGCGGGTCATGCACCGGTGCGGTCACCAACGCCAAGGCGAGGTCTTGGGACACGACCTCGCCGATGAGCCGCTCCGACGCGCCTTCGTGCACGAGCAGTCGAACGCCCGGTGCCTGCTCTCGTAAGTGGGCCACGAGTTGGGGCACCAACCAGCGACTCGCGGTCCCCACCACTCCGAACGACGCGTTTCCGACGCGCAGTCCCTGCAGCGCGGCCAGTTCCTCGTGCAGCAGCTCGATCTCCCGCCGGACCCGACGCGCGTGCTCCAACACCACCCGACCGGACTCGGTCGGTCGGGCACCGCCTCGACCGCGAGCGAGCAGCGTGACGCCGAGTTCGCGCTCGAGCTGACGGACTTGTTCGGACACGTTCGACTGGACGGTTCGCAGCGCATCCGCCGCGGCCGTGAACGTTCCGGTCTCATCGATAGCGATCAGGGTGTCGAAATGGCGAAGTTCCACAAGGCCCTCCGAGGCTGGTGCGATTGGTCACATCGAGTTGCCCACACCGACGCTCCGGCACGTCACGGCTCATCAATCTGTTTTGTAGATACTACCTATCACAACTACCTGTTGGACAGATCACTACCAGAGGGTGTTACCTAATGACGTACTGAGGTCAGGGAGCCGGGGCCCCCCGCCGGCTCCCCTGACTTCATCTCCCGCATCGGTCCCACTCGGACCACACGAACTTGAGGACATCATGGCTGCCGAAAGCCTTTCCACCTTGATCTTTACCGGCCCACTCTCATGGACGGCCGACGCATCCTGCGAAGGTCGCACGGAGCTCTTCTTCGCTCCGGCGGGTGAGCGTCCCGAGGCCCGCGCGGTCCGGGAGGGCAAGGCCCGCGGTGTCTGCGCCGAGTGTGAAGCGTTGATCGCGTGCCGCGACTGGGCCCGCGAGCACCGCGAGTACGGATTCTGGGGTGGCGAGTCCGAGGAAGACCGCGCCGCAGCCGGTTTCCGAGTCGATATGCCCGTCGGCCGCGTCGCCCGCTACCCGAAGGGCAACGGCGTCCCGGTCGCCCCTCGCACCCCCAAGGTCGCCTGAGCGCTGACTAGTGTCCGCGGCTCTATGGGAGCATGCGGATGACTGAGACGACCGAGGGAGTCGACCTCGATCGACTCCAAGCATTCTTCGCGGCCAACGTCGCCGGAGCGACGGGCGGACCGCTGCAGGCGACCTTGATCGCCGGCGGACGCTCGAACCTCACCTACTCGATCACCGACGGTGCCTCGACCTGGGTGTTGCGGCGTCCACCCCTGGGACACGTGCTGCCGACCGCGCACGACATGGCACGCGAGTACCGCGTCATGTCGGCACTCGCGTCGACCGAGGTCCCGGTACCCCGCACGTTGGCCATGTGTGACGACCTGGCGGTGAACGGTGCGCCGTTCTACGTCATGGAACTCGTCGAAGGAACGATCTACCGCGACGGCAATGCGCTTGCCACGCTCGACGCGTCCGACGCCCGTCGTGCGTCCGAAGCCCTCGTCGACGTGCTCGCGGCCATCCACGCGGTCGACTACCGGTCCGTCGGCCTCGAAGACTTCGGTCGACCCGAAGGCTTCCTCGAGCGGCAAGTGCGGCGCTGGGGCGAACAGTGGGAACGATCCAAGACCCGTGAGCTCCCCAACGTCGACGAACTCGCTCGTCGTCTACGCAACGCGCTGCCCGAATCGGGTCCGCCGACGATCGTGCACGGCGACTATCGCCTCGACAACACGATGATGGCGAACGACGACCCTGGGACGATCGTCGCGGTACTGGATTGGGAGATGTCGACCCTCGGCGATCCGCTGACCGATCTCGGCCTCTTCCTCCTCTACTGGGGCCAGGCCGACGCGCAGATCATCGCGACCGGCGCCGCAATCGGCAGTCAGGACGGCTTCCTGAGCCGGGACGACATCGTGGCCCGGTACGCGTCGGCCAGCGGTCGCGCCGTCGACCAACTCGACTGGTACCAGATCCTCGCGTCCTACAAGTTGGCGATCATCGTGGAAGGCATCAACGCCCGATACCAGATGGGTAAGACCCTCGGCGAGGGCTTCGAGACGATGGGCGCCATGGTGTCCGGGCTCATCGACAGTGCCCTCGAACACGCCAACCGCTCCGAGATCGTCGCCCTGCGCGGATGATCGCCGTGCTCACAGGGGTGAACGCGGCCGGGGCTCGACGGGCCGCGTTTCCTCCCGTCCGCAGCACCTCCGCGTGAACGGTTGACGGGTCCACCCCCTACCATCGGGGGATGAGTTCGTTGCAGTGGGACCACGAGCCGGTCCTCATCGACCCCGTGGTGCTCGCGGCTTTCACCGGTTGGAACGATGCGGCCGACGCCGCCAGCGACGCCGCCGACTGGGTCGCCGCCCGCTTCGGAGCCGTGGAGTTCGCGACGATCGACCCACAGGTCCACATCGATTTCCAGGCGCAGCGACCCGTGGTCACGCTGATCGACGGCGTGACGCGTGACCTCTCTTGGCCGCAGTACTCGATCCGCGCTGCGGCCACGACCGACGGACAACCCGACCTCGTCGTCATCACCGGCCCGGAACCGAACTACGACTGGCGCGGCTTCTGCGACGCCATCATGGAGGTCGCCCGCACCGTCGGATCGACCACCGTGGTCACCTTCGGATCGCTGCTGGCCGACAGCCCCCATTCCCACGCGCCCCGCATCACGGGCAGCGCGACCGATCCCGACATCATGGATCGCATCGGCCTGACTCGGTCCCGATACGAAGGCCCGACCGGCATCGTCGGCGTCGTGCACGATACGTGTCGCCAGGCCGGGTTCGTCTCTGCGTCGCTGTGGGTGCCGGTGCCGCACTACGTGGCCGCCCCGCCCAACCCTCCGGCCATCACCGCCCTCCTCGAAGGCTTCTCCCGCACGGTCGGGCTCGACCTGGATCTGCGCGAGTTGCGCGTCGCCTCGGACGCGTGGCGGACCCGAGTCGATGCCGCGCTGGCCGCCGACGACGATCTGCGTGAGTACGTCGACAATCTCGAAGCCCAGCAGGTCGACGATACGGTCGACCCTGACGAACTGCCCGACGGCGAATCGATCGCCGAAGCGTTCGAGGAGTACCTGCGCGACCAGGGATCCTGATCAGTTCAGAACATCGTCGGCGAGGGCGAGCCAGAGCTGGGTCGAAAGCTCGAGGCTCTCTTGATCGACCCGCTCGTCATGGCCATGGAACATCCGGGCGTAGTCCTCAAAACCGATCCGTTGGCTGAAGAGTCCGAAGCCATACCCGACTGAGCCCGCCCGCCGGAAGAACCGGTTGTCGGTTCCGCCCGTCATGATCGTGGGGACCAGAGCCGAACCCTCACACAATCGGCCGGTCACCCGGCTCAGCGATTCCCAGAGCGGTGTGTCGACGGGCGACGCGGTAGCAGGATCGTCGTTCGAGGAGATCTCGACGCGGTCGGCGAGGTCGCCGATCGCTTCCATGAGCAACGCTTCGGCGGCCGCGCCGGATTGGCCCGGCATCGTGCGCACATCGACCTGCAGTTCGACGCGATCCGGGATGATGTTCGTCTTTGTGCCGCCGTGTACGACGGTCGGCGCCATCGTTGTGTGGGTGCACGAATGGGCGATGCGACCGAGCGCGACCGGCAGGTCGGCGATGAGACCTTCGATCTGTTCCGGGTCGGTGAGCCCCGACGGA
The DNA here is from genome assembly GCA_031362155.1 of Acidimicrobiia bacterium. GTDB lineage: Bacteria > Actinomycetota > Acidimicrobiia > IMCC26256 > JAENVU01 > JAENVU01. Next base: position 68,977 of record JANLRZ010000206.1, read on the forward strand.
AACCCCAGGCCCTCGACGTAGCGACGCCAGGTGTCGCCGATCTGTACCTCCGGTCGGAACTCGGAGATCCGGCGCACGATCTCGGCCGCCGTCACCAAGGCGTTGTCGGTCTTGTACGCCTGTGAGGCGTGACTCGGCGTCCCGTGGACGACGATCTTGGACCAGAACGTGCCCTTCTCCTCGACCATGATCGGTAGCCGGGTTCCCATCGGCGTGGGCACCTGATACCCGCCCGACTCCGTAATCACGTAATCCGAGCGCATCGCATCGAGTTCGTGCTCGATCAGATACTTCGCACCCCACGTGCCGAGTGCTTCCTCGTCGGCGACGCCGAGGAACATGAGCGTGCCCTTCGGCGTGAAGCCCGAGTGGGCAAGGTGCTTGAACGCGACGGCCATCGTGGACGTCAGGTTGAGCATGTCGACCGCGCCGCGGCCCCAGATCATGCCGTCGTCGAGTTCGGCGCCGAAGGGATCACGCGTCCAGCCATCCGGGTTCACCGGCACGACATCGGTGTGGCCCATCAACATCAGAGTGGGAGCAGCAGGATCAGACCCTTCGATCTTGGCCAGCACGCTGCGCCGCCCCGGTTGGGGCTCGTAGTGCTCGAGGTCGGCACCGCAGCCTTCGAGATACCCGGTCAGCAGATCCGAGCTGCGAATCTCGTGGCCGGATTCCACCGCACCGTCGTTGACACACTCATTCCGGATCAAGTCCTGGAGGAGCGCCGTGGCTTCCTTGGTGAGATCGTCGACCATCGAAAGGACGGTAGTCCCCCCGGCCGGGTTCAGCTCGCGGCCGCAACCCGATACATGAACGTGCCGTCGTCATCCCATCGTTCGGCTTGGCCGGACTGACGGAGATGTTCGAGGTGAGCGAACGTTTCGCTCTCGGCCATCACACCCCAGTGGCGTTCCGGGAACAGTTCGTGGGAGAGGCCCACCACGCTCGCCGCTCCGAGCGCGAGGGACGCTTCCCGCAGTTTCTCCATGCGTTCGAAGTGATGATCCTTGATGGCCTCGACCCGGCCGGGCACATCCTCGAACGGGTGACCGTGCGCCGGCAGACCCAAACGAACGCCATCGAGCGAGCCCACCAGATCCAGGGTGGCCAAGTACGAGTTGAGCGCATCGCCCTGCCCGGACCCGGCCACGTGCGGAGTGATCGTGGGCAACACGTGATCGCCGGAAAGCAGCACACCGTGTTCGGGGTCGTAGAGACACAGATGATCCAAGGTGTGGCCCGGCGTATGCACCGCAAGCCAGTCTCGACCACCCAACCGGATCGGCGAACCGTGACGAACTCGGCGGGTCGGATCCGGCGGTGCGAACAACAGCCGCATCGCCCGGATCATCATGCGTCGGGAGAGCGGCGGGTTGGGGTGGGTACTTCCACCCCAAGGGGTCGTGCCGCCCCACGGGACCGACATGCGCTGGGTCTCGGCGGTGATGTCGTCGAGCGCGGCGTGATCGTCGTCGGTCATCGACGGCAACTCGTCGAGTGACGGTCCGTGATAGTGCGCGGCTTCGGCGATCGCCGCTTGTTCCAGACGCTCGGCGTCGGATTCACTCAGCGTCGCACCGCGACGTTGGAGCGACCACGTCGTGAACGCCTTGTGCGCAATCAGTTGCGCTCCCGCCTCCTTCTTGATCCGACCCGCCGCCCCGAAGTGGTCGGGGTGCGAGTGGGTCACGAGCACCGTGTGAATGTCTTTCACCTTGTAACCCGCCGATGCGAGACGCGACTTCAACGCCTTCCAGCTCGACGGGCCCGGCAGACCCGGGTCGACCACCGCCAGGCCGCGGTCGTCCATCAGGCCGTACATGTTCACGTGGCCCAGGCCCGGCAGCCAGATCGGCAGTTGCATGCGCAACACCCCCGGTGCCACTTCGGTGATCTCCTCCGAAGCGTGTTCCTGTTCCTGTTTGGGTGGCCTGGACGCCCGCGGGTCGCCCGGCCGACTGGCAATGTCGGTCACGCCGGGAGCGTACCCGGGGCGAACTTCGGCCACGGACGGACCGCCTCGAGCACCGCGCCTGCCGCGAGACACAACTCGTCTTCGTGCCGACGGGCCACGATCTGGAGTCCGCAGGGCATCCCACCAACCAGCGCCGACGGTATCGACATTCCGGGCTGACCGGTCATGTTGAACGGCACTGTGAACGGTGCCGAGAGGTACAACAGATCGACCTCGCGACCGTTGAGATCGCCGACGAGGGTGCCCTCGGCCTGGTACGCGGTGGTCGGCGTGGTCGGGACCAACAGGAGGTCGACCTGGTCGAACACCTCGGCCGACGCACACAGAACCTCTTGGCGACGCCGTACTGCCGCGCCGAGGTGACGCGCCCGCAGCCTCGGCAACCCCTCGACCGAGATCCGCGCCAGGACGTCGAGTTCGTCGATCTGTTCGGTGCACCGATCGAGCTTCCACGCGGCCAGGTCGCCGGCGCCCAGCATCCCCCACGCGCGGCCGGGCTTCGGGAACGCCATCGGAACATCGATCAGTTCGAGGCCGACCGCCTCGACCAACGCCATCGCGAGGTCGTGGGTCGAGGCTTCCACCGCGTGATCGGTTTCGGCGTACCCGAGGGTGGAGCTCCACGCAACCCGTCGACCGCGCAGAAGATCGCGAGCACGGTCGACGTCGGCCACGAGCGGCTCGTAGGGCGCGGGCCGGGGCAGCGAGGTGGGATCGGCCACGTGCGGACCACTCGTCGCGTCGAGGTAGCGCGCTGCATCACGGACCGACCGCACCATGGGACCACTGACCGAGGTGAGGCCGGTGTCGAACGGGTCGTGCATGCCGCCGTGCGCGATGCGTCCGAACGTGGGCTTCATGCCCGGCAATCCGGTATAGGCCGACGGGATCCGAATCGAACCACCACCGTCACTCCCGGTGCACAGCGGCAACAGGCCCGCCGAGATCGCCGCCGCTGACCCGCCCGACGAGCCACCCGGCGTACGGTCGGTATTCCACGGGTTGCGCGTCACGCCATGGAGTGGACTCGCCGTGTAGCTCGGGATCCCGAACTCCGGGGCCGTGGTCAACGCGGTGACCACCGCGCCCGCGCCCCGCAGGCCGGCCACCTCGGGACAATCCTCGGGCGCGATCTCGTCGCGATACACGACGGATGCGTGCGTGTCCGGGAACCCCTTCGCCTGGGCCAGTTCCTTCACGCCGAGCGGCACACCCGCGAACCGGCCCGGATCCTCACCGCGAGCCACCGCCGCGTCGATCTCGACGGCGCGAGCCCGCGCGCCCTCCTCATCCAGGAAGCACACCGCGTTGAGTCCGCCATTGCGATCGGCGATCCGCGCCAGCGACTCTTCGAGGATCGCAGTCGACGAGATCTCCCCACTGCGAACGGCGTCAGCCAGCTGCCACGCATCCTGTTGCCAGAGTTGAGTCATCCGACGGCTCCTTCGGCCACGTCGACGGGTTGATCGGCGTGGCGTAGCTCGGCGAGGGCGGTAAGGAGATCGTCGCCCAGTTCATCAAGATCGGGATTGGCATCAGCGTCGGCGTACAGCCCGAAGTGCAAGGTGTCGCAGTACGACAAGATCGCGATGCCCAGACTCAGATTGTGCGTGAGTGGCACCAAGGGGTACGCCGCCTTCATGCGCCCGCCGAGGCAGTAGAGCGGCACCGGCGGTCCCGGGACGTTGGTGACCACGAGGTTCACGAACGGTTGGCGATGAATCGCCCGGGCGGCCAGACCCAAGAGCGTGGGCGCCGCGAAGTGGGTGAGGTCGAGCAAGAACGATGCGCCGACCGCTTGCTCCCGATCTTTCAGCGCCCGGGTGCACACACTGATCTCGCGCAGTCGCGTCACGGCATCGGGCTCGGCGATCGGGAGATCGACGAAGAGCGCTGAGATTTGGTTTCCGAGCTCGACATCGCTTCCGGGCTCGCGCACCGACACCGGGCACAAGACCCGCAGGTGCTCCGGAAGGTCGTCGCCCCGGTCGATGAACCGCCGCCGCAACGCGCCGCTCACGATCGCCAGCACCACGTCGTTCACCGTGCCACCACTCGTGCCCCGGATGGTCTGGACCTCGGCAAGCGGGATGGGCACGCCGACGAAACGGCGACGACGGCCCACGTCCACGTTGAGCGATGTACGCGGGGCGATCGGCGATCGATCGAACAGACTGCGGATTCCCTGACCCACCCGACTGGTCTTCTCCACGGCCCGATGCGGCGCGCGGGCCAGACCGCGCATCGTGCGCGCGATCTCGGTAGGTTCGGTCGAGCGTTCGACCAGCGTGTCGGCCAGCAGCCGAGCACTCGACGGTGCGGGTTCGGCGGTCCACGGTGGCGGCGGTTCGACCACGAAGTCCGGCGTGATATCGAGCAGCACCGTGGCCACGTCGACGCCCGACACCCCGTCGGTCATCGCGTGATGGGTCTTGTGGAGGAGCCCGACCGACCCATCCTCGAGCCCTTCGACGAACCACAGCTCCCACAACGGTCGCGAGCGGTCGAGCATGTGCGCTTGCACCCGGGCCGTGAGCTCGAGCAGTTGACTCCACGAGCCGGGACGCGCCAACGCGGTCAACCGCACATGATACGAGATGTCGAATCGATCGTCATCTACCCAGATGGGGCGACCCTGTTCCATCGGCACCGACATCAGGCGCTGACGGAACTTGGGGATCTGGTGCAAACGAGAAGCGACGAGCGCTCGGACATCTGCGAGTCGAAACCGGCCAGAGGCATCGAAGAACGGCGCCCCCTCGAACGTGGCGAGCGTGCCCACGTGCATCGGAGTCTCGGGGGACTCCAGGTGCAGGAAGGAGGTGTCGAGCGAGCTCAACCGTTGGTACACCGTCACGTGGCGGATCGTACCGGCCGGCGGTGAAGTCGGGTCGGGGTGCCAGTAGCGTCGCCTCATGCAAACGGCGGCCGCACTCTGGCAGATCTCTCCCGAGCTCGTACTCGCGATGGACGCCGACCTCGGCCTCCCCGTCGACAGCTACGTCAACGGTTCCCAGACCTGGTTCACCGGAGAGCCAGTCCTGGAGTGGCGCCTGCATCCGGTGAAGGGATATCAGCCGCCCCCCGGGCTCTCCCCGTACGACCTCTGGGAAATCGTCGTCGGTTCGCTCGAACGTGACAACGATCCCACCGCGATTCCGCTCGGCTCGGAGGCACGCGCCTTGACCGGTCTCTGGGACGGCCTCGAATGCTTCCCGGCCTATGGCGACGAACTCGAACCTGCGACCCTCGCCGAGCGGGTCCGTGAGGTCCTGACCATCGCGCCGGCGGCCTGCGGCCTGGTCGACCACGAGGTGGTCGGGAACGAGTGGGAGCGCACCCAGGGCGCAATCTCGATCGTCAGCCTGCTCGGCGAACAGCTCGGTCTCACCGCTCGCTGACGATCACCGGCCGCGGCCGCGTCGTCAGTCGCCCCGCCACGGTGGGGTCCGAGGCAAGTCGAAATCGGCGGGGAAGGTCTCACCATCGATCGCCCGGAATGCGAGTTCGCCCCACCGGTGAATCCCGGCGATCGGCTGCGGGAGCCGGTCTCGGGGGAAGAACCCGACCGCACGGGTCTCGAGCGGATGCCCGCGAAGCTCCCCGCCGATCATGCGACAGTGGAAGACCAGCGAATACATGGGGATCCGGGCGAACCCGAGGCGGAGACCGTCGAGCACGGTGATCAGCGACTGCACCTCCACTTCGATCCCGGTCTCTTCGTAGACCTCCTTGATTGCGATCTCCGACGGGGAGTACCCGACGTCGGCCCACCCAACGGGGTAGAGCCAGATACCGCTGTCGGCCCGTTGCGTGAGCAGGATCTCGCCAGCCTCGTTCCCGACGATCGCCGCGACGGCGACCTTGGGGGTGACGTAGCCCGCAACGCCCTCGCCGACGGTGCTCAGCCATTCCTCGTAGAGCGCCTCGGCTCCCGCCTCTTCGATGGCTGCGGCACGGATGTCGGCAGCGACTTTGAGCACCTCCTCGAACCGTTCCTGTTCGTACAGACTCTGGGTGAAACCCAGGCCGGTTCGCGCGATGGCCGAGAGTGTCTCGGCCCACCGCAATACATCCGAGGCAGCGATCGCGTCATCCATCGCCGCGGAACCTAATCGCGTCGGAGGGCCGCGAGCAGCGAGGCCCGGAGCCCGGCCACCCGTTCGGGGTCGGTGACCTTCTCCCCTGCGTCTTGAACGTAAAAGACGTCGACGGCCTGTTCGCCGGTGGTCGAGACTCGCGCGACCCGAACATCGAGCTCGAGGTCGGCGAAGACCGACGCGATGGTGGCCAGCAGACCGACATCGTCCGGAGCGAAGACTTCCACCACGGTGGCGTCGTCGGACTCGTCCTGGGCGATCCGGATTCGAACGCCCGGATCAACGAGGGTTTCCGGCCGGACCGCGGTGTAGACGGCGCGCCGTTCCGCAAGTGCCGCGGCCGCGGAGAGCTCACCGGACAGCACCCGATTGATGGTCCGCTCGGCATGGTCCCGGCCGGCGGCGTCTCCGAGCCGGTCGAACTGGTCCATCCCGACGAACACCTCGCCCGCGCGACCGCCCGCCAACGAATGCCCCTCGGCCGCAATGATGTCGAACCCCTCGATGCTCAGCGCGCTGGCGACTCCGGCCAAGAGACCCGGCCGATCCGATGCTCCTACCGAACACCGCAACTGGCCGTGTTCGAGCTGTTCCCACACGACGACGACTGCCGTGCCGTTGAGATCCTCGAGCGGGAGGTCGACGTCGGGCACCGACACTGCCGCTCCGACGTCGGCGCCCGTGAGCCGGGCCAGGGTCCGTTCGTAGAGCTCGCGCACGAGCGCCGCCTTCGCCGGCCCCCACGCCGCGGGTCCGGTCGCCCGGGAGTCGGCGATCGTCAGCAACGTCAGCAACCGCAGGCGCTCGGGCGTGACCACACGCTCCGCACAGCGTTCGATCGTCACCACGTCGGCGAGATCTCGCCGCGTGGCCGTGTCGGCCATGAAGAGATGGTCGAGGACGAGCCACCCCAAGGTCTCGGCCCGATCCTCGTCGAGCCCGATACGTCGCGCGAGGTCTGAGGCCGTGCGCGCGCCGACCACCGCGTGATCACCGGGCTGTCCCTTCGCGATGTCGTGGAGGAGCGCGCCCAGCACGAGCAGCTCCGGGTGGTCCAACGCATCGACCGCGTCCCGTTCGACGCCAGTCGCGTCGGTCAAGAGATCGTTCGCTTCGGCCACGGTCTCGAGGAGGTGCCGATCCACGGTGAAGCGGTGGTACGCGTTGCGTTGCGGTCGGAATCGGACATCCCCCCACTCCGGAAGGATCCGACGGACGAGATCTTCGTGATCGAGCGCCTCGAACACCTCGACGACGCGCCGGCCGGATTGCATCACCGCGAGGAAGTCCTCGAGTTGGACGGGCGACCACTCCGGCTCACCGACGTCACGAAACGCGACCAACGTCGCGCGATCGATACCGAGACCTCGTTCCGCCGCCGTCCGGGCGAGCCGCAACAGCGTGGCCGCGTCGGCCGCGCCGGTGTCACCGAGCGTCAGCCGACCCTTGACCACCGGGAACGGCTCCGGGGCCGCGCTTGCGACGCCGTTGGCCGCGCCGGTGAGGCGCGCCCGGCCGAACCTCCGACGGGGTGGCGGCTCGTCCGCGAGCCGGCTGAGTGCATCCTGGGCCAGCCAGGCGACCCGCCGAGCGGTGGCGGCCAACGAGCGCACCATCGCGTCGGCGTCGTCGAAGCCCAGCAGCCTGGCAACTCCGTCGTGATCCTGCAACGCAAGGACGTCGGAACGGCCGCCCGTCATCCGATGCAACCCCACCCGAATGTCCAACAATCGTGTGGTCGCGTCATCCAGAAACTCCCCGTCGCCCGGGAGCAGTGCCCCGGCCTCGATCAGCGCGACGAGTCCGCCGGCCCCACCCCGGCTCCAGCCCGCCCAGACCAATGCATGAACGTCGCGCAAGCCACCCGCGCCCTCTTTGAGGTTCGGTTCGGACATCTCCGCGACCGGACCCGGTCGCCGCCGTCGCACCATCGTTGCGTTGAGCAGATCGCGAACAAGAGTGGCGCGCCGGCTCGCGACTCGGCGCCCGCCTTCGATGAGGTCCCGGGCATCGGCCGTTGCGGCGCCGGCGACCACTCTGGCGTCGAGCAGTCCCGTCAGCGTGTCGAGATCACCCTCGGCGAGTTTGATCGACTCCTTCCGGGTGCGCGTCGCGTGTCCCAGGACCACTCCGGCGTCCCACAGCGGATACCACAGCGCATCGGCCACCTCCGCGATGTCCGTGCGCCCGTCGTGCAACAGCAACACGTCGACGTCCGAACCCGGACACAGCTCGCGACGCGCGTACGAACCCAAGGCGACGACCGCGACATCGTGTCCACCCACCGCGGCGAGTACATCAGCGATGGCAGTATCGATGACCGCCGAGAACGCTTCGCCGAACGCGCGCCCCCGCCGGGTCGGGTCGGCGACGAGCACGTCACGCTGGGCACGAATCCATGCCGCACCCTGCGTCGCCGTCACAAGGCGTCAGGCCCAGCCTCACCGGTGCGCACACGAATCACGGCGTCGACGGGCGTGATCCAGACCTTGCCGTCCCCGATCTTGCCGGTGCGCGCGGTTTCGACGATCTTCTGGGCAATCGCATCGGCATCGGCGTCGTCGACGAGCACTTCGATGCGCACCTTCGGGACGAAGTCGATCTCATACTCCGCGCCGCGGTACACCTCCGTGTGGCCGCGCTGGCGACCGAACCCCTGCACCTCCGACACCGTAAGTCCCTGCACGCCGATCGTCTTCAACGCGTCTTTGACGTCGTCCAAACGGAAGGGCTTGATGATTCCGGTCACGAGCTTCATGGTTCTCCGATCGAATCCGTAGGGCCGGGCTAGACCCGGTCCATGGCGTAGGCCACTTCCGAGTGCTGCGTGAGATCGAGGCCAGTTTCCTCGTCCTCTTCGGGGACGCGAATTCCGCCGGGCAGCACGGCCTTCAGTACGAGACAGATCAGCGCAGTCACCACGAACGAGAAGACCATCGTGGCGCCGACGGCGAGCACCTGCTCACCGAAGAGTCCCCATCCACCGCCGTGGAACACGCCGTCGCGCCCGGCGGCGTTGACCGCCGAGTCGGCAAACAGTCCCAACAGCACCGACCCGAGGATCCCGCCGACCAGGTGGACACCGATGACATCGAGGGAGTCGTCATATCCAAACCGGAACTTCATGCTGACCGCGAGGAAGCACACACCACCGACGACCGCACCGATGATGATCGGCTCGAGTCCGCCGACAAACCCTGCACACGGCGTGATCGCCACCAGCCCGGCGACCGCGCCGGAGGCTGCGCCCAAGGTGGTCGCGTGACCGGTGCGGATCTTCTCGAGCACCAGCCATCCCAGCATGCCGGCCGCGGCGGCGAGGTGCGTGTTCAACAGTGCCTGGGCCGCCAACCCGTTCGCGCCGAGTGCAGAACCGGCATTGAACCCGAACCATCCGAACCACAGGATTCCCGTACCGATGAGGGTCAACGGAAGCGAGTGGGGTGGCATGGGGTGCTTCGGCCAACCCCTGCGCTTGCCGAGCACCAAGATCGCGGCCAGCGCGGCGACGCCGGCGTTGACGTGCACCACAGTTCCGCCGGCGAAGTCGAGTGCGCCGCGCTTGAACAACCAGCCGCTCGGTGCAAAGACCCAGTGCGCGACCGGGGAATACACGAGGATCGCCCAGAGCCCCATGAACCACACCCAGGCCGAGAATCGCATGCGGTCGGCGATCGCGCCGGTGATCAAGGCGGGCGTGATCACCGCGAACATCATCTGGTACGACATGAACGCGAGGGGCGGGATCGTCAGTTCGAGTCCGGGTGCCACCTCGGTGGCGGCGTGACGCAACCCCAGGAAGTCGAAGTTCCCGATCCAGCCGCCGGTCCCACCAAAGGCGAGCGAGTACCCAAGCACCGCCCACAACACGCTGATCAGACCCAGCGCGAAGAAGTTCTGCATGAGCATGCCCAGCACGTTCTTGGCCCGGACCATGCCGCCGTAGAACAGCGCCAACCCCGGCGTCATGAACATCACCAGCGCCGCGGACACCAGGACCCAGGCGGTATCGCCAGTATCGATCTTCACCGTCACCCTCCCGTGTAGGTGACGGCATTCTGCCAATACCGAGCCCCTGCCGCGCAAATGGGTTTTGGAGGAGGGTCAGCTCCCCCACGCGCCGCGTTCGTCGATCCAGGGCTGGGCGTGGAGGAGACCGGCGAACTCGTTGGGATCGCGCGGTCCCGAGAACCAGTAGCCCTGGGCTCGATCGCAACCCAGTCGCAAGAGTTCCTGCAACTGCCCACTCGTCTCGACGCCCTCGGCCACCACCGACAGGCCCAGCGCGTGACCGAGGCTGACGACGGCGGTGACGATGGCGGAGTCCTCGGAATCGGTGCCGAGCCCGTCGACGAAGGAGCGGTCGACTTTGACCGAGTCGACCGGGAACCGCTTGAGGTAACCGAGCGATGAGTATCCGGTGCCGAAGTCGTCGATGGAGAGCCGCACCCCGAGATCCCGCAGTGATTGCATCGCACTGACGGACGAGTCCTCCATGAGGACACTCTCGGTGATCTCGAGACAGATGCGAGACGCCATGGGACCGCTGCGCTCGATGACCGCTCGCACCTTCTCCGCCAGGTCGCTCTGGGCCACCTGCCGGGCCGAGAGGTTGACTGCCATCGTGAACTCGGGGCTGAGCAATCCGACCTCTTCCCACCGCGCCACGGTGCGGCAAGCTTCGGCGAGCGCCCATTCCCCGATGGGGATGATCAAACCCGACTCTTCGGCCAGGCCAATGAAGGCGTCGGGCGTGACCAGACCGCGGTCGGGATGCTGCCAACGCAACAAGGCTTCCGCTCCGGTGCAGCGGCCGGTACGGAGGTCGACGATCGGTTGCAGGAACAACCGGAACTCGTCGCGCTCGAGTGCACGCTCCAACTGACTTTCCAGATCGAGGCGGGCGTCCAGGTGCGAACGCATCGCGTCGTCGAAGACCTCGCATCGCGCCTTGCCATGCTCCTTGGCGCTGTACATCGCGGCGTCGGCATCGCGGAGGAGGTCCTCGGCCGTCGAGTCCGGTGCCGCCATGGCAATCCCGAGACTCGCCGAGAGCTTGCGGTCCTCACCGTCGATCGAGATGGGTTGTTCGATCACGTCAAGCAGCCGACGGGCAACCTCGCGCGCCTGCGCCTCGGCCCGCGCCGGATCCAGGCTGTCGCACAGCACGGTGAACTCGTCACCACCGAAACGGGCGACGACATCACTCGGACGCATCGCGTCCTGGAGACGGTGGGCCAACTCCGCGAGCAGCTCATCCCCTACGTCATGACCGAGTCCGTCATTGATGTGCTTGAAGCGATCGAGGTCGAGAAACAGCACCGCGAGCGTGCCGCCGTCGCGCTGGGATCGCGCCAGCGACATCGACAGGAACTCGAGGAACAGCGCCCGATTGGGCAGGCTCGTGAGCGAGTCGTGGTTCGCCCGGTGGGCCAGCAGATCCTCGGCCACTTGACGCTCGATCGCGATTGCTGCGGTCTGGGAGAACATCTGCACGACTTCACGCTCGTGCGGCGACGGCTCGTGGGAGTGATCGAAGAAGATCGCGAGTGTCCCGATGATTCGCTGACCGTTGGAATCGAAGACCGGCGTCGACCAGACGCCGGCCACGCCGACCCGACGGGCAACGTCGCGCAACGACGTGGTGCGCGGGTCTGCGTCGATATCGAGCACCACTGCGGTCGAGCCCAGGGCGGCGGTAGATCCGAAGGCATCCTCGGTCCCCCCGATCTGAATGCCCTCGCACGCCTGCGCGAGTTCCATCGGAATCCGAGGCCCGGCCCCGACCCGAAGGACCTTGCGCTCGTGATCGACGAGGAGCACGCCGCACGTTGCACCGTCGACATGCCGTTCGAGCACCTCGCACAACGTGGAGAGGGTCGCTTGGAGCGGGGCGCCGCGAGCGATCAGCGTGAGGATCCGGGCCTGGTCCGAGACCAAGGTCTCGGCCCGGACTCGCGCCGAGATATCGCGCGTCGTGACGACGATTCCGGCGATGTCGGGATCGCCGGTCAGGTCCCGGGCGATGGCCTCGACATCGTGCCAGACACCGTCATTGCCTTTCAGCCGGAACCGCACCGGCTCCAGACTGCCGGCGCCAACGTGCGCGGACAGCGCCTCGACCGCTCGATCGCGGTCCTCAGGATGGATCCGAGACGTCGGGTCGGTCCAGCTGGTGTCGCCGTCCTCGTACCCGAAGAGTTCGGCCGCGGCTGGACTCGTGTAGACGATCTGCTCGTCGGTGCCCACGATCGTCACCACGTCAGAGAGGTTCTGGACCAGGGCGCCCAGTCGGGCATCGCTCCGGCGGGCCGCGGCTTCGGCCTCGACACTCTCGGTGATGTCTCGGGCCGTCACCACGACCCCTTCGATGTCCGGGTCGTCGAGTCGGTTGTGGCCCATGGCTTCGACCACGCGAACCTCGCCCGCCGCGCCCCGGACTCGGAGCTTGATCGGTCCGTGAATCCCCGGTTCGCTGAAGGCGGAGCCGACGATCGCCGCGGCGCGTTCGCGATCCTCCTCGACCACGAACTCCAACCCCATCGACCCGTGGCCGGAGTCCTCCGCAAAGCCCATCATCCTGGCCGCCGACGGGCTGGAGTACTTCACGCTCCCATCGGGCGCCAGAACGATCAGGCCCTCGGCCAAGTTCTGCACCAAGGAACGGAATCGGCTCTCGGACTCGCGCAGGCGGCTCTCAGCCTGGTAGCTCTCGGTCACGTCGTGCCCGTTGATGACCAGTCCGTCGATGATCGGATCGCCGAGCAGGTTGGTGACTTGCAGCTCGACCGAGCGATACTCGCCATCGGCTCGTAGGAATCGCGACACGAACGGTTCGGATTGCGACCCAATCGGCTCGGTCGCAATCTCGGTCATCCGCGCAATGGTCTCGTCTCGATCGTCCGGGTGAACGACGGAGTTGGTCGGATCGAACTCTGCGTCTTCGGCCAGTCCGAGGAACCGAGCCGCCGCGGGGCTCAGGTAGCGCCGCTCGAGCTCCGCACCGACGACCACGACCCAATCGCTGGCGTGTTCGGCCAACCGACGGAATCGCAACTCGCTCGTCCGCACCTCGTGCTCAGCGCGCACCCGTTGGATCGCGGCCAGCATCGATCCGCCGATTCGTTCCACCGGCGCGAAATCGGCCGGCGCCAGGTCATGAGCGTCTTCGAAGTCGAGCACGATCACCGCGAGCGGCCCGTCGTCACCGGCGATGACCCAGCCACCCACTGCGGGCGCCGACGGATCCTCATCGCGTTGGAGGAATCCACCGGCCGTCGGAAGCGCCTCGGCGTTCAGCGCCGGCGCGTCCCCGGTCACGGGCCATTGATAGTCGGGGCTGTCCGCACCAGACGCGAACACTGCGGCGAGTCGTGCCCCGTAGTTGCGGGCCAGGGCGCCCAGCACCTCGACGGTACGATCGGCGATGGTGTACGGCGTCGCGTCCATGAACGACCGCGACAGCGAACCGATCAACTGCTCGACCTGGGCATGTCGTTCGAGTTCCGCGGTCGCGTCGACTCGTTCGGTCACATCGACGGCCACCGTGACCACCGAGGTCACCGTGCCGTCCGCCGCCATGATCGGGGCGGCCGCCAGAGCCACCACCACGAGGGATCCGTCCTGACGGCGGAAGGTTGCCTGTCCGGCAATGTCCCGGCCGGCCTTGAGCTCCGCGCCGGCTCCGGTGACCTCGGGGCGCTGATCGTCGGTGAGAAACGGCGGACGTTCGCCAATCACATCGTCGGCAGGCCAGCCGAAGAGTTCTTCGCATCCGGGATTCCAAAGTTGGATCCTGCCGTCCATGTCGACCGCGAAGATCGCGGCCGGCGCCGCCCGGACCACGGTTCGCAATGCGGTCTCGCTGTCGTCCCACGCCGTCGAACCGTGATCGACGGGTTCTGGGCGTACGAGCGGCTCGGGCTGGGTCGGGTCGTCGACGACCTCCGGCTGCACCGGCACCGGGAGTTCGGTCAGCGTGACGACGCGACCGCCGCCGAGACGCGGCGCGATGATTGCGACCGAGAGCTGAACCGCCCGATCGCCCAGCGTGTCGACCACCGTGACTGCGGCGTCGCCGTTGATCGCCGCGATCAACGGGGCGTCACCATCCGTAGCATCGGCATCGAGCGCGTCGGCGATGCGGCCATCGACTCCGACCCCAGTCATCAGGTTCCAGGTGTCGTTCGAATACTCGATGATGCCGTCCGGCGCGGCGTAGGCCAAGGCAACGGGAAGCGACGCGACCAGCACTTCGAACGGGTCCGTGGCATCGACGTCGACGGGATGCTTTGCGGCCTCCGGCGGGGGCGGCGGATTCGTCTCCGATTCGACCGCACCCACGAACACCCAACCACGGTCGGGACTTGCAGTCGCGCCGACATTGATGCGCAAGGTCTCGACGACACCGACTGCGACCTGCATACGGATCGGGAAGGCCGATTTCGCACCCGTCTCTCCGGCGGCGTCCAACGCTCGTCGCAACCGTTCCCGGTCTTCGGAATGCACGGCGATGAGCCAGTCCCACCCGCGTGCGGCGCCCGGGGTCAGACCGGTGATCTCGAGGAAGTGTTGGTTGACCCTGAGGATCCCGTCGGCGCTCGTCCCGCGGAAGACGCCGACCGGGCAACTCAGTGCGCGGACGTCGAACTCGGTCAGGACGTCCAACGGATCCCGTGATCCACCGTCGCCGACGGAAGGCGCGATGGTCTCATCGGGTGACAACGACGGCAGGGGTTCCACGGCCTCAATCTCGGCGCAACCACTGTCCGCCTTGAGGGGCGAACGACCTATTCCGACGAGAAAACCCGGGCCTGCAGGAGTTTGGCCTTCGTCAACCCCCACGCCAGGAACACCGGACCGAGGTCGGTGTCACCGATATCCCCGGCCGCCTTGGGGGCCAGGTCGTAGACGTCCTCCGGAAAGGTCCGCTCGTCGAACGGGTCCCGTACGACGCCCGGCACGTCGAACTCCGCGATGAAATCGGTGGGTTCGCGGTATGCACGGCGCAGAATCGCCAGCGGCGTGGTGGTTTGGACAGCCGGATCACGCGAGAACAGCTCGAGGAGTTCTGCCACCACCCGATCCCGCACCGTCGCGCCGAGCGCCGGACCTTCGAGCTCGACACGCTGCATCTGGTTCGCGTCGAGCCGGCCCCAAGCCGAGACGATTCCATCGACGGACCGCTCCACCCAGCCCGGTAGCGCGACGGTGACCCGATCTACGATCTCCGCACTCGTCGCGACAAGTCGTTTCACCATCTCGGGGTCGTCCACGGTCAAGATGGTGCCATGCGGATCGTCGCCCTCTCCGTCTTCGAACGCATCGTGTACCACTGCCATTGCAATGACGTGTCCGATCCCGGCCGGCCGACCCTCGAGGTCGATGCGGTGCTCCGTGACGGTGACGCCGACGGACCGCTCCTCGTGAGCGTCGCCGACTACAAGCGCATGGTCGGTTTCCCGACCGCCCGCCTGCACCTTCCGGCGTTGCGCGAGGCGGGCCGACTCACCACGGTCGACCGCGTCGAGTACCTGAACTTCCCGCTCTGGCAGCCGACGACCGACTGATCGACCCGATCAGCCGGGCAGCGCAGCGCACAGCAGCCGATCGCACTCCTGCGGCGCGCGACCCAGCCGCGTGTCACGCAATGTCCCTTGCGCTCTCACGTTCGTACGTTGCTCCACCCGAGAAGTGGGCGGGGTCAAGGGGTCACTGCAACGGGGTCGTCGAGCCGTGAGGCTTGGCTCGACGAGGAGGTTGTGGTGGCGAAGCGAGCGTGGCGAAGGTTGGATCGTGATCTGAGACGGCAGATCATCCGGTTGGCGGCGAAGGGGGCGACCTACCGGGAGATCGTCGAACAGGTCGACACGTCGCAGGGTGGGATCACGATCGCACTCCGTGATTGGGGCGGTGTGACTCGGCGTGATGTGGTGTGGGAGCCGTCACCGAAGCGCCTGTCGTTGGAGGAACGGCTCGAGATCCGGGTCGGGATCGAGGTGGGCCGGTCCTTGAGCGTGATCGCTCGGGGGTTGGGTCGGGCACCGTCGACGGTGTGTCGGGAAGTCCGTGCGAATGGTGGCCGTGATGGGTATCGGCCGATCGCGGCGCATCGGCGGGCGGCGGAGTGTGTGCGTCGTCCGAAACCAACGAAGCTGGTGGCGAACAGTGAGCTCTGCCAACGGGTGATCGTGGATCTGGAGCGGTGGTGGTCACCGAAGCAGATCCAGAGGAGGCTGCGGGCCGAGTTCGTGGACCGGCCGGAGATGTGGGTGTCGCACGAGACGATCTACAAGTCGATTTATGTCCAGGGTCGGGGTGAACTCCGCCGGGAGCTGGCGCGGTGTCTGCGTTCGGGTCGGGCGCAACGTCGTCCGCGAGGGCGGGTAGAGCGGCGGGGAACCATTCCGAACATGGTGATGATCTCGGAGCGGCCAGCCGAGGTCAACGACCGCGCGGTGCCGGGCCATTGGGAAGGTGACCTCATCATCGGCAAGGACAACAAGAGCGCGATCGCGACGTTGGTCGAGCGGTCCACGCGATACGTGATGCTTGCCCGCGTTGCTGATCAACGCGCCGAGACGGTCCGACAAGCGCTGCTGGAACGAGTCGCGACGTTGCCGGATCATCTGTGGCGATCACTGACCTGGGATCAGGGCCGCGAGATGGTTCAACACCAGCTCTTCACGATCGACACCGGGATCGACGTGTTCTTCTGTGATCCGCACAGCCCGTGGCAGCGAGGCTCGAACGAGAACACGAACGGGCTGCTCCGCCAGTATTTCCCGAAGGGCACGAGCCTGCGGCACTTCACTCAGGAGCACCTCGACGCAGTTGCCGTGCAACTCAACGGCCGACCACGCGAGACTCTGGACTGGCAAACCCCAGCCGAACGACTCGCCCCACTCGTTGCAACGACCGATTGACCCCGCCGTGGA
>JANLRZ010000211.1:0-2659 GCA_031362155.1 Acidimicrobiia bacterium
GTCTTGATCTTCTCGGTGGTGAGGTCTTCGACGACGAGAAGGTGGCGGACTGCGTCACTCGCCTCGACGAGTTCGCGGTGGGCGGCGACGACTTCAGTGTGGTTGACCACGACGTTCGACTTCCTTCGGTGTCGGAGCGGCACTCACGCAACGTTGCTCGCATGAGCGATTGAGGTTGATCCTCGTCACTGTTCCTCGTAATGCATGGCCGCTTCTTCGGCGGTCAACGGATCCTCCGCCGGCTTCTCCGACGCAATCAACTCCGCGACGTCATCCGCAAGCAGTTGGTCCGGCGCGAGGAGACGTCCGTGGAGGTGGGTGTCACCCGGCGGCGTTTCTTCGACGACGGTGTCGTCCAGACCGAGCGTCTCGGCATCCAGAATCTCGCCTTCGTCCGGCTGGCTCATCTTCGATGGTCCTTCGGTGGGGATCGTTGCGTGTCGCCCGAGTCTCCACGGATCCAGGCGGCGTTCCCAGAGCCGAAGGTCCCTCAGCCCTGGCCGCGAGGGAGTTCGAGGGCCGCCGTCAACGCCGCAAGGCCGATACCGAGCGCGATCCATCGATCACGTTGTCGGGGAACCTCGTCAACGTGTTCACAACGGCGATCGTCATCGTTCGTCGGGTGGATTGAGATCCGTGTCCGAGCGCGCCCGGTCGACCCAGTTGTGTGCGTCGAGCCGGTCGAGGAGCGGGATGTAGCGCAACTCGAGGATGAGCATTACCAGCGCGGTGACGGCGATCGCGAGCACTGCGTAGCCGGCACCCGCCAACACGGCGGCGGCGGCCACCGCCCACATCGCCGTCGACGTCGTGAGGCCATGGACGACTCCGCCTTGGGAGCGGAGGATCAGTCCCCCGCCGATGAAGCCGATACCGGTGACGATCCCGGCGATGAGTTTCTCGGCAGTGGTCGGGAAGGCATCGACACCGAGAGCCGTGAAGGCAGCTGCCCCGGTCGCGACGAGGGCAAACGTCCGGTCGCCGGCCGACTGGCCGCGCAGGTACCGCTCCCACCCCACCACTCCACCGAGCAGGGCCGCGAGTGCGATCCGTCCGAACAACTCGAGGTCGTGGCTCACCGTTGCCACGCTAGGTCGGCGATCACACCGTTTTGGGTACGTGGCTCCGGAAGACCACCCGCATGACCTTGTGGGCGAAGTCGGCCGTCGGATCGAACATGAGCGGGCAGCCGCCGTCGATGACGGTGACGCCGTGCTCGCGTCCGTAGGCGGTGGCCGTCGCCGACACGCTGCCGCCGCCGGGGCCCCGGTGCATCCAGACGGACTTCACCCCGAGGTCCACGCACTCGCGCATCGTGTCGTCGGCGACCTCGGGGCGGGTGGCGATGACCACGGCGTCGACCCCGCCGGGGACGCTCTTCAGGTCGTGGTAACAGGGCGCGCCTTCCACTTCGTCGGCGTTGGGGTTGATCGCGAACACTTCGTAGCCGCGGTCCCGCAAGCGCTTGAAGACGGTGTTGGCCCCGTGATCTTTCGGGCTTCTCTGTGACACGCCCGTCACCGCGATCCGGCGGTTCGCCAGGAACTCGGCTGCGGCCTCCTTCATCGTCGGCATGGCCTGACCTCCATCTCGTCGAACATCGAGCCCTAGTGAAGAGCACCCCGGTGCTCGGGAACAGAGGCCTTGGTCACCTGGGGCCTGGGCTTACGGGCGCTCTCCACCGCGGTATCCGAGCCACTTCCAAAAAACTTGACGAAGTTGAATCTGGACGTACAATGGCCGTACAGCTACTTCGAGCATTCGAGGACCCATGGCAAGCCCAACCACCCGCACGCGAAGCAAGAGGCTCGAAGTCCGAACGACCGCGGAGGAGCGTTCGATCATCGATCGAGCCGTCGAGGAATCGGGCATGGACCTCACCACATTCGTCGTCACGCATGTCACCGACGCCGCGCTCCGTGTACTTGCGGATCGCGATCATTTCGTGCTGTCACCCGACGCACAGCGACAGTGGGACGAACTCAATAGCCGACCGGCTCGGGACCTTCCCGGCCTTCGCGGACTCCTGGAACGACCGACTCCCTTCACCGCGTGAGTCGGCGATACCGCGAGCCGATACCACTCGGGCCCGAACACACCGTCGAGAACTTCACGTGTCGATCGGTCGAACAAACCGAGTGGCTCCATCGCTATGCGCGCCAGTCCGATGCGAGCGGCACCACGAAGGTCTTCGCGGCCACCGAGGTCGGCGACGATCACGTGGTCGCCTACTACGCGTGGTGCATGGCACAACTCGCGATCGATGACGCACCCGCACGCGTTCGCAAAGGAGCCGGTCGGTATCCGCAACCGGTCGCGCTGCTCGCGCGCCTTGGCGTCGACATCGCGCACGAGGGCCACGGGTTGGGCGCCGGCCTGTTCCGCGACGTGATCATGCGGTTACTCAGCATCGACGAAGCCATCGGCTGTCGTGGCCTCCTCATTCACGCGGAGTCGACCGAAGCTCGGAGCTTCTACTTGCATCTGGTGCCGGAGTTGGAAGTCAGCCCGACCGACGATTTGCACCTCGTCCTCCTGATGAAGGACGCACGGAAGACGGTCGGGCTGAACTGAGGTCGCTGGTCACCGGGTTTGGTAACCCATGGACCGACCGCACGTAGAGTCCCGCATTGGAGGCCAATCCATGTGGACACGTGCG
>JANLRZ010000242.1:0-7639 GCA_031362155.1 Acidimicrobiia bacterium
CTCGAAGGTCGTTCCCGACACGCGAGCCATGACCAGACCAAGACCCAAGGTCGCGATCGCGAGTCCGGCCTCCCACCGCACACCCGGCCGGGTCAGCAGGTCGATCTCGATATGGCGCGCATCGACACCCCGAGCCCAAAGACCGGCCACGACGAGCACCACCAACATCCAGCCGGCGAGGTGGGCATTGCCGCCAAAGGATTTGAAGGCGGTCGCCCAACTCCCGAAGGGGCTCACCGGTGCTCCCCACGGCGTGCCCGTGTGGACGAGCTGGAAACGGAAGGATGCGAGCCACGGCAAGAACCCCAGTCCGCCGACGATCAGCGCGCCGACAACCCGCCATTCGGCGCGCGCCGACTCCGGACGGGCCCGTACCGCCCGCACCACGATCGCGACCAGCGTCACGGCCAACAACGGGAAGGCCCAATAGTGGGTCAGGAGCAACAGCCCGGTGATCAACGAGACGACTGCCAGCCGCCCGACTGTTGATCGTTCGAGTGCTCGCTGCATCGCGAGGTACCCGAGGACGACGCCGAGCATGACCAGCGCGTACATCCGAGTCTCGGTGGAATACCGGATGGCGAAGGGCGACAGCGCGAAGAGGAGGAGCGCACTCCAAGCAATCGTGCGGGTGCCCCCGATGGCTGCACCGAGCCGAATACGCCGCTCGTCGAGGCGACGACCGGCGAACCACAGCGGCACGAACGTGCCGATACCGATCACCCCCGAGAGGGCACGCACCGACACCGGCCCGTACCCGAACATCCGAATCCACCCGTGGAGCAGGAAGTAGTAGAGGGGCGGCGCACCATCGTGACGGAGCGCTTCCGGAATGCGCGTGAGGGGGAGCCGAGCGATGTTGACCGACAACACCTCATCGGCCCAGAGGTCCGACTGCGTGGCGAATCGCAACGCGATGGCCAACGCCAGCGCGCCGCCGATCGCGAGGATCAGCAGCGGCGAGTCGTTCCAGGTCCGCCGCATCCCAGCCGGCTGCGCGTCGGCAGTCTCGGCCGTCCCCGAGTGGGGGGAAACCTCCAAACCCATCGGTCAAGGGTAGTCGTCACCCGGGCCGGTCTGGTCACGCTTCGTGGTCGTCGCGTTGACGACGCGCGTCCCGATAGGCCGCTTCGATCGCGTCGAGATGGTCCGGCCAATCGATCGGGAGCGCGGCCGGCATCGGCGCAAACGCGGCGGGCTCGCTCGCGAAACGTCCCATCGCGCCGGCGAGGGCACCGACGTCGCCCGGCGGGACGATCAGCCCTGCACACTCGGGTGCGACGAGTTCGGGGATACCTCCCGCCGCGGACCCGATCGTGGCCACGCCCCGACTGCGCGCCTCGTTCAGCACCAAGGGTGCCGGATCGGCCCACTCCGATGGCACCACGAGGCAGTCCAACTCGTCGAACACGCCGTCCTTCTCCGCGCCCGAGACCCAGCCTCGAAAATCGACGCCCGGCGCGTTGCGTACCGCCTCCGCCTCGGCACCCTGCCCCGCGACCACGAGGCGCACTCCGGTGGGGCGCACCTGCTCGTAGGCGGCCAACAACGTCAGGATCCCCTTGTCGGCACCCAACCGACCGAAATATCCGAACGTCACCGGCGCACCTGGTGCCCGCGGCGGACCAGGAGACGGCGGCGCGACCGGGTTGTAGATCACGCGCGTCCGATCGCGCATCCACGGAATCTCGGCAGTGTGCCGATGGGCGATCGCCTCGGACACGCCGACCACTACCTCGGGCGGATGACGGGAGATCTGTTGATTGCGAACTCCGGTGACCGCCCGGCACGACGGACACCGGGTGGCGCACGCGGTGCCATCGCGACGCACGAGCGAATCCCGCTGACACAACAGCCAGTAGTCGTGGAGTGTGTGCACGTGCGCCACCCCGCGCAGGTGTGGTCGCGTCAGCGCCGTCGCGCTCATCCCCTGGACAACGTGACTGTGGACGATGTCGGGCCGGAACTCCGCGAGCACCCGGTCGAACACCGTCCCCGTGCCGAGGCGCGCGACGTCGGCCGCGTGGAACAACGCCCGCCGGACACCCGACTGCCGCTCGTAGTCGCGCATCGCGTACGGCCACGACCGGACCTGGCCGATGACGTCGGCGCCATCGATGCCCAACGTGATGACCGACACCTCGTGGCCCCGGTCTTGGAGCGCGCTCGTGAGCGCCGCGGCGTACTGCTCCGCGCCGCCCAAGATCTCCGGAGGCCAGAGGCTCGAGACCATCAAGACACGCATGAAGAGGCCGTAGGCTACTGGGCCTTCGCTGGACGGGAGACACCCCATCACTGATCGTTCCTTGTTACTGCGCATCGGCCTTCTCGCCGACACCGTCGAGTACGCCGGTGGCATCGGCCGGTACGTGCGCGAGGTGCTCGCGGCGCTGGGGACCCGCTCCGACGTACGCCTCAACGTGCTCGCGCCCCGCTCGGCCGTGGCGACCGTCGAGCGGCTCGGCGGCGAAGCGCTCGATGCCGTCACCGTTCCCCCTCGGGACGATCAGGTCTCGCTCGCACTCTGGAACCGGTACCGGTCCGGCTCCGCGTTCGAGGCCTGGAACGCCGACGTCGTGATCGGCACGAAGCATCTGCTCCCCCGCGCCACGACGCCGACCGTCCTCGTCGTGCATGACATGTTGACCATCACTCGCGCCCGCGAGAACGCCCTTCCGAAACGTCTGCTGTTGCCCCGCCAATACCGGAACTCGCTCACCGACGCGACAGCGCTCGTCGCGGTCAGCGCGGCGACCCGCGCCCGGCTCGCCGAGATCGGACCGGCGTGGAACGCCAAATGCTCGGTCATCCCCAACGGCATGAGTCCGCACCTGCTCGACGCGACCCCCGCCGCGCCCGCCGCCCTCACTCCCGATGCCGGACCGTTCGCCCTGGTCGTGGGCGACCTCTCCCCGAGGAAGAACCTCGGGCTCCTGACGCGCCTGTGGTCCGAGGCGCCGCCCGCCGACCTGAGGTTGGTCGTCGTCGGCCCCGACTCGGGTGGCGACCACCGGGCGCGCACCGAGCTCATCGAACTCGAACTCGCCGGCCGCGCCATCTGGATACGCGACGCCGACGACTCGGTACTGCGATGGTGCTACGAACAGGCACGCATCGTGCTCTTTCCCACGTTCGAGGAAGGGTTCGGCCTCCCGCTGCTCGAAGCCCTGGCCTTTCATGCGCCGGTCATCGCCAGCACGGATCGTGCGTTGTGCGAGGTCGCCGGCGGCGATCCCTCGGTGATCCATCTTGACCCCACCGACGCGAGCGGATGGCGTCATGCAATTGCCGCCGCTGCGACCACGAACCGCGAGACTCGCGCACCCAGCCTCCCCGCCGGGGCCATCTCGTGGGCTGAACACGCTGATCGCCTGGTCGCGCTCGCCCGGTCGATCGCCTGATCGGGCTCGCAGTGGAACACTCCAGGCCAGACGCGCCGGTAATGTCACCCGGGCCATGACCTACGTCCTCGAGGAATTGCGCCGCACGCCGGTACGCGCGCCGTGGATCTTCGGCGGCGGCATCGCGCTGCTGACCATCGCGCTCGTGGCCGGCTACGGCCTGTGGGTCCTCGCGGCTGCCATCGTGATCCCCACCGCCGTCGCCATCCTGCTCCGCCCGCAGGTCGGGGTCATCATCTTCAGCGCCTTGCTCCCGTTCGACGGGCTCGTCCGCTCACTCGGTCCCGGGTGGGCCGCCCCGTGGAAGCAAATCATCATCCTGGGTCTGCTCGTCGCGACCTTCGTGTGCCCGGCCTCGGCCCGAGCCGCCCAGAAGCGCCGGTACCCCCAATGGGTCTTCGTCTTCGCGGCGCTCCTCGGGCTCGGTCTCATTTCGGCGGTGTTCCAAGACCGCAACACGGCGCTCGTCGGCCTCCGGCTCTCCTACTTCAGTGCGGTCCTGGGCTACGTCGTCTGGCGGTGCCCACTCGGCCGGCGCGAACGAGACTGGATCGTCACGGTCTTCATGGTGATGGGAGCCGTCACCGCCGTCGTCGGCCTGTGGCAACAAGCCGTCGGGCACGAATACCTCCACTCCCTCGGGTACGCGTACGACGACAACATCCGGTTCACCACCGGCCTGACCCTGCGATCGTTCTCGACCTTCGACCTCCCATTCGCGTTCGGCTTCTACCTGATGCTCACGATCCTCATCGGGCTCCCGATGGCGCTGGCCGAGCCGGGTCGACTACGGAATCGGCTGTTCTTCTTGTCGCTCCCACTCCTGAGCGTCGCGTTGCTGTTCAGCTTTGTCCGCGGAGCGATGCTCGGTCTCGCGGTCGGCCTGCTGTACCTCGCGTTTCACCGCTACAAGATCCTGGTCTACGGAATTCCGCTCGTACTGCTTGCGGCGATCTTCATCCCCTCAGGGACCAACGTGAGCACCGCGGTCTTCAGCTCCAGCAGCTTCCAGGATCGCACGCTGTCATGGGGCGACCGAGTCGATCGTTTCGCCGAGAACCCGTTCGGCACGGGCATCGGCACCACCGGCGCGGCCGCCGAGAAGGCCGCCAAGCTCAACTTCACCGACCCCGACGCGACCTACGTGCCCGACAACTCCTGGCTGAAGGTCATGTTCGAAATGGGGGTGTTCGGCGTCTGGATCTTCGTCGTGATGCTCGTGTCGATCCTGATCGCGACCCGCACCGCCGAGCGCCGATCTCACGGCATCGACCGCGACTTCATCAACGGCGTGACCGCCCAGCTCTTGGCCATCATGATGGCGGCGATCGTCGCCACGTATTTCGAGCTCTCGCCCATGGACCCACTGTTCTGGCTGATGATCTCCATCGTCGCGACGATGGCTCCCGAGATAGCACCCGGCGCGCCCGTCGCCGGCGAGGCCGCCCGATCCCTCGGACACGCCGAAACCACCTGAATCGGACCGGCGACGGCCACGGAGGGCGCGCCGCATTCTCCCTGGCTTCGGAAACGGCCGGGCGTCACCGAAATGGGTGCGCGCCACCCCTATCATGAGCGCCCCATGGATCTGGCTGCACATTTTCGCGTCATCGCGCACAACTGGCTGCGCATCGTCATCATCTCCGCCGTGCTCGCCGCAGTGGTCTTCCTCGCCTCGAGCTTCCAGTCGGACACCTACGCGGCCAGCGAGACCTTGAGCGTGCGGCCGGGCCAGGTCCAAGGCAACAACTCCCTCCAGGAGCAGGGCGCGTTCCTCGCCCAGACCTTCGCCCAGTACGTCAAGAACCCCGCGGTGCTCGCACCCGCGATCCGAGCGTCGAAGCTGCCACTGTCCTTGTCCGAGGCTAAGGACCGCATGTCGGCGTCGCCGGTCGGGGATCTCCCGTTTCTCAAGATCACCGCCGAAGGCCCGACCCGCAAAGAGGCGGAGATCCTCGCGCAGAAGGTCTCGTCCCAGATCATCGTCACGGTCAACGCCGTTCGCGATCAAGAGATCCAAGCTGTGGTCGGACCCCTCCGGGTCGAGCGGGACAAGTTGGAGCGGGAGTTGGCGACCACGGCCCTCGACGACCCGAACCGCGACAGCCTGCAGTTCCGGATCCAGTCACTGATCGGGAGCGAAGCCGAGGCCCAGCGCATCCCGGGCGACACCGTCAAGATCTTCAGCGGTGCGCTCGCCGGGGACGATCCGGTCGCACCGAAGCCGGCCCGTGACGCCCTGCTCGGTTTCCTGATCGCCCTCGTCGTGGTCAGTGAGCTCACCGTGCTCGCCCATTACTTCGGCGACCGGTTCTCCGGCACCGAAGACAGCGCCGATATCGCCAATCTCACTGGCCTCCCAATCCTCGCCAAGATCCCTCGGGGCGATGGCATCGAGGTCATCGAGGCGTTCCGGGTGCTGCGGACCAATCTCATGGTGCTCGAAGGCGCGGGGCGCCCGCGCACGGTGGCGATCGTCAGCGCCAATCAGGCGGCCGGCAAGACCTTCACGGCCACCCACCTCGCGGAGTCGGCCGCCACCCTGGAAGAGAAGGTCGTCCTCATCGACGGCGACCTGCGCAAGCCCACCGTGCACGAGCGGCTCGGCATTCCTCGCGCCCCCGGGCTTTCCTCGGTCTTGCAGGGCGGGGATCTCACCGCGGCACTCACCAAGGTGCCCGACAACGCGTACCTGCGGGTGTTGCCGAGTGGCGCGGCGGTGCAGGACGCTTCCGGAATGCTCGGCGCCCGCTCGTTCCGCCACGTCCTCGACGCCCTCCGGGCCGTTCGCCTGGTCGTGGTCGACACTCCCCCGGCCAACCTGTTCGCCGATGCCAGCGCCGTGGCGTCCCAGTGCGACGCCACCATCTTCGTGTTGGACGTCAAGACCAGCCGGCGCCGGGCCGTACGCCAAGCGCTCGAGTCGCTCGAGCGGTCCGGCGCGAACCTCATCGGCGTCGTCGTCAACCGGGCCACGGTCCAGAAGACCGCCTCGTACTACGACGGCTGAGCCGGCGCTTCGTTCTAGGCGCCGCCGAGTTCGGGCCGATCGATCCCCTCTTCGATCGCGGCCATCAGTTCGTCCTTGGGTTCACCGGCAAAGGCCCTGAGACCGCCCTCGCCGTTGGGTGCGACCAGGTGGATCAACCCGACGTACACCAACCCCACCGCACCCAGGCCCACCGGCCAGGCCACGCGGTCCAGCAGGAGCAGCCCCAGCCCACCCGCGACCAGACCCGCGGAGCCCGTCTTGGCGATCGCTCGCCAGGGGAGCCGCCCGATCCCGGGAATCCGCATGACGCCGGCACCGAGCGCCGCCAGGACGAACACTTCCGTGATCACCGTCGCCCACCCCGACCCCTCGTAGGAGTACTTCGGGATGACCACCAGGTTGAGTGCGATGTTGACGACCACCCCGATCAACATGGCGATCGGGTAGAGCCGATTCCGTTTCACCGCCACGAGGGTGGTGAACGCGAGCAGCGTGAAGAAGTGCAGCGCCTGACCGACGACGAGCAGACGCGCCGCATCGGCCGCGACTGCGTACCCGGGGTACAGCGTCGAGATGATCGGTCGGGCGAACACGAGGAACCCGGCGCAGGCTCCCACCGCCGCCACCAGCAGGATGTTGAACGTGTGGCGGAACGTGCGGCGGAACGCGGCGACATCCTGGGGCCACGCCGCGACCATCAACGTCAATGCCGGGGTCGCCACGGCAATCGGGATCGCACCCATGAGGTCGGAGAACTTGTACCCGACGTTGTAGATCCCTGCGGCCTTGTCGGACGCGATGATCGACAACATCAAGATGTCGATCCGGAAATACACCGTGTCGAGCGCGGCACCGAGTGCCAGCGGCGCGGCCTCTCTCAGCCAGACGCCCCACTGCCGACGGTCGAAGTTGATCCGCACGACCGTGCCGCGGCGCACTGTAAACGCGAGCCACACCAACACCAGGGTGCCGTTGACGACGTTGGCGCCCACGTACCAGAACAAGGAGCCGATACCGGCCACGGTGACACTGAGGGTGAGGGCGAAACTCCCCACCTGACCCACGACATTCGAGATCGCGACATCTCGGAGCCACAGCCGTGCTTCGAACAACAGGATGAGTCCGTAGGCGACGGAGAGGATGATCAGGTTGAGACCGCCGAGCGCAGTCCCGATGACGATCTTGGTGTCGTAGCCCGCCACGACCACACAGAACATCGCGATCGCGTACGACACGACTCCGATGA
>JANLRZ010000004.1:0-3691 GCA_031362155.1 Acidimicrobiia bacterium
GTGCCCCAGTGCATCAGCCCGTCGACGATGGCCGGTGGGTCGTCGGGAAGGTCGCGGAAGTACTCGCCGACGGGCTGGAGCGGCTCGGGTTCCTTCCCGTACTTGCGCCAGATGAGGAAGAAGGCCAGTCCTCCGAGCACCGTCAGGAGCGGGGCCAGGACGCTGAGCGCGGCTCGAGCGGAACGCTCACGGGCGGCGTCCCGCGCCGCCGTGGCCCGGGTGTCGTTGGCGGCCTTCGCCCACGCGGTTTCCTCGGCGACGATTCGGTCGAGTTGCGGTGGGGAACTCACGGGGAGTCCGGGCATGCGACTCGTCGGGATGGTGACGCGGCCCTCGACGAAGGTCCCGGTCGGAACGTCGGAGGTGCGCCACGACACCGTGTCGGCACCGACCTTGACGACACCATTCAGTGGTCCGTGCCCCCAGCCTTTCAGGGTGCCCTCGCCGGGTGGCACGTGGAGGGTCGCGGTCACCACGCCGATGGACGGGTGTTCGGAACCGACCCACTTCCAGTAGAGCGCGGCGACGTCGGGCGCGCCGATCGCCGCCGACGTCACGGTGTAGGCGATGTCGAACGTGCGGGTCTCGTTCTCAGCCGTGAAGTACCACTGCAGGTTGTACGGCGCGCCGGTGGACACGAGTGGTTGGCCGGCTTCGGTCACGACCATGTCGCTGATCGTGTAAGCACCGACCGGTATGGGCCGGGTGCCGTAGGTGAACGATCCGGTGAAGTCGTAGGTGATGTGCTCGACCACGCGCATCGAACCATCGGCGGCCAACGTTGCGTCGATGGCAACCTTCGGGACCGAGAACTCCTTCTTCGGAAGCAGAAAGACGCCCGCGAGAATGCCGCCGGTGAACAGCAGCGCGACGAAGACGCTCGCAACGATCCGGAAGGTGCGTCTCACCCCGGAGGCGCCGAACCCGAGACTTCGACGTACGCGAGGCGCAGTTGGGCCAACACCTGGGTGAGTGCGGCGGTGTTGGGTTCGAGCCGGTCACCGATCCCTTCGACGATCGCGGCGAAGCCGTCGATGGCCAGCGCGGCCTGGGGGAGCGACTCGGCCCGTTCCTGGGCGATGCCGAGATGCAACACGGCGAGCTCTTGGAGTTGCACCGCGAACTGCGTGACGATCGCCTCGACCGGCGTGGCCGCGAGCCGGGCCAGCATTTCTCGCATCTCTTCCGGGTCGATTTCCTCCTCACCCCCGAATTCGTCAGGAAATCCGTCCGAGGCCGGATCGGCCGGGGATTGGGGGGCGGAGGCGTCCGATTGGCCGGGTTCGACCGGTTGTTCGCCGTATGGAGTCCAGAGGCTGCTCATGAGTTTGTTATCGTGCCACGACAACTCAGTTGGGAAGTGGGATCGTCCGCACGAAAGTTCGGGCAGTCCCCACCCGGCCGGGCCGATCTCCAGCGATGGGGAGGGTGCCGAGTCCGGGTCGTCCTCTTCGAATGGTTTCGGCCGCGCAGTGGAGCTTCCTCGCGAATCAGCCGCCGGTCATTGACCGACGGGTCCCGAAACCGAAGAGGTGATGCCAACATCGCTGCTGAAGACGAAGCCCGGATCAACGACCGCATTCGCGCCCGCGAAGTCCTGCTGATTGCCGAAGACGGCGAACAGCTGGGCGTGCGACCGTTACCCCAGGCACTTTCGCTCGCCCGCGAAGCCGAACTCGACCTGGTCGAGGTGGCTCCGAACGCGAATCCGCCGGTCTGCAAGATCATGGACTTCCGGCGCTACCAGTACGAGCAGCAGCAGCGACGCAAGGAATCCCGCAAGAAGGCCACGAACGTTGTGGTCAAGGAGATGAAGTACCGCCCGAAGATCGACATCCACGACTACACGACCAAGACCAAGAAGGTCCAGCAGTTCCTGGGCGAGGGTCACAAGGTCAAGGTCACGATCATGTTCCGGGGCCGCGAGATGGCCCACCCGGAACTCGGTCGCAAGATCCTCGACCGGTTGGCCGGCGACGTCGTCGAAGTCGCAATGGTGGAGTCCGCACCTCGCCAGGACGGTCGCAACATGACCATGGTGCTGCATCCGCTCAAGCAACAGAAGCCGAAGCCGGCGAAGCCCGCCAAGGCGGCTGCGCCCCCCAAGGCCAGTGCACCACCGGTCACCGAACCACCGGTCACTGAACCACCGGTCACCGAACCAACGCCAGCGTCGGTCGCGGTGGCCGCAACTGCCACCGAAGCCGCACCCGAACCCACGCCCGAACCCGCAGCAGGAGCCTGAAATGCCCAAGGTCAAGACTCACCGAGGAGCCGCGAAGCGGTTCAAGGTCACCGGCAGCGGCAAGATTCGCCGCCGCAAGGCGTTCCGTGCCCACCTGCTCGAGCACAAGCCCACCAAGCGCACCCGTCGGCTCGCCCGCGGTGCCGAAGTGACCGGCGGCGACAAGAAGCACGTCGAGCGTCTGCTCGGCCGCGCCTGATCCACCCGCCCGACCGCGTCGGGCGATTCGTACCACCGTTCCTGTTCCATTCTCACAAGGAGTCCACCCATGGCACGCGTCAAGCGGGCAGTCCAGGGGAAGAAGCACCGCCGCGCCATTCTCGAGCGCGCCGAGGGGTACTCGGGGTCGCGCAGTCGGCACCTTCGTGCCGCACACGAGCAGGTCATGCACTCGGGGAACTACGCGTTCCGCGACCGCCGGGCGCGCAAGGGCGAGTTCCGCAAGCTGTGGATCGTCCGGATCAACGCCGCGTGCCGCGAGGAAGGCATGAGCTACTCGCAGTTCATTGCCGGGCTCAAGGCCGCCGAGGTCGAGGTCGACCGCAAGGTGTTGGCCGATCTCGCGGTGCGTGATCGCGAAGCGTTCGGCGCGCTGATCGGCGCCGCTCGCGCCGCGCTCGACGCCGCCTGAGTCTCCCAGCCCGCGGCATGTCCGATCTGCCGCCGCTGAACCACCGTCACCACGACGCCGTGCGCCTCCGGTCGCTGTTGCGCGACCCGGCGGCGCGGCGCGAAGCGAACGCGTTCGTCCTCGAAGGGCCGCGCGTCGTCGCCGACGCGCTGCTGCGCGACGCCGACCTCGAGGGCGTGTTCCTCGGGCCGGGAGCACGCGCGTCCTTTGCGTCTCTCGTCGCCCGTCTCGACGAGCGGTCGGTGCCGGTGCGCGATCTCAAAGAAGGTGTCCTGGAGAAGATTGGGACCACGCGTACTCCGCAGCCGGTGCTGGCGATCGCCCGGATGCCGGCGCCGGTGGCGGTCGCGGAGCTCCGGCCCGGGTTGGTGCTCGTCGGCGCGGGGATCTCCGATCCCGGGAATCTCGGCACCATGGTGCGGGCCGCGGAAGCCGCCGGCGCGAGCGGCGTGGTCCTGAGTGGCGGCGTCGATCCGTGGAATCCCAAGGTCGTGCGCGGATCTGCTGGTGCCGTACTCGGCATCCCGATCGTGGTGGTCGACGACGTGATCGGCGCGCTGGGCGAACTGCGCGGCCGCGGTTGGCGGACCGTCGGTGCCGATGCCGCGGCGGAACCGGCCTACTTCGACGCCGATCTGGCGGGATCCTGCGCGCTCGTCCTGGGCAGCGAAGCTCACGGTCTGGATCCGGCCGTGGCCGCGAGCCTCGATGGCCGCGTACGGATCCCCATGGCCGGCGAGATCGAAAGCCTCAACGTGGCCGTCGCCGCCAGCATCCTGATGTTCGAAGCCGCGCGTCAGGGCCGGAGCTAGCTG
>JANLRZ010000145.1:0-11553 GCA_031362155.1 Acidimicrobiia bacterium
CACCCGTCGAGTGGTGCGACCTGCCGTCGCTTGGCCGAACTCGAGATCGACACGCTCGCCCCGATGCATGCCCCGGCCTATACGGGCGACTGCCGCGCTGCGCTGATCGACCTCGCTGCCGACTTCGACCGCCGCATCGCAATGCGCTGATGCGACGCTCAACGGGCCCATCTCGTCAGTGCGGCTAGCCATTCAGCATGGTGGATATCGGAGAGCGCGTGTGCTTCGTCGGGATACACGACCAACTCGCCGTCGCCAACGGTATCGATGACGAACTCGATCGCAGCGACGGGGGTTGGATCGAGCGCTCCGTGCCACGCCCTCACCGGCACGCGCACGTCGGCGGGATCGAATCCCCACGGCCCGTACGTCGCTCCCACCTCGTCGACCATCGTCTCGACGCCGCGACTCCAGGTCGCGCCCAGGTTCGCGAGCCACTGCGCTCGCTTGGCGGTGAAGGCGGGACGGTCAGCTTCGTGCCAACTTGCGAGGAACTCGCCGTCGAAGAAGGCACTGGCGTCGGCTCGAACCGCGTCGGCGGTCGGCCCGAAGAACTCCCGTACCAGCGCGAGCGCGACGTCGCGGTCGTCGCGCGCAATCGGGAGTAGCGCCTGGACGTCGGGCGCGAGGAGGCCGTCGAACTGCGGGTTGTCGAAGTGTGGGCCAACCGCACAGCAGAGCCCGACTGCCGCGACGCGGTTCGGCAATGCGTAGCCGCACGCGACGGCGCTGGGACCACCCGCCGACACGCCGAGCACTGCGAAACGTTCCAGGCCGATCGCATCGGCGACTGCCTCGACGTCGCGTGGCCAGTCGAGCAGGCTTCGTCCGGGAAGAGGATCGGATAATCCGAAACCAGGCCGTTCGAGCGTCAACAGCCGAACGCCCGAGGCCACGAGCGCTTCGTGGTCGAGTTGGTAGTGGCGACTACCGGGAAATCCGTGGAACTCGAGGAACGGAATGCCGTCCGGGACTCCGTACTGCGCGTACCCGATACGACGGCCACCGTCGACAACGACTGTGCCTTCGTCCATTCTCCAACTCCAAGCAGTACGCGATACGTGGGCCGATAGTTCCCGGCTCAGTTCTTCACTCGACGAAGCACGCGCGAAAGGGCGCTTTCATTGCGGCGAAGTGCTCTTGCGCTTCCGCCTCCAAGCTCCACAACGCGCCACCTTGGGCCGCTCCGGCGCGCGCCAGGTCGCCGGCGGCCGCCGCGGCCTCGGATTCGATGAGTTTGTCTGCCGCTTGATCCAACAACGCCAGACCTGCCATCCAATGGTCCTCGATCGACGGTGGGGCGTCGATCGCCCGCAAATCGTCGGCCATGTCGTGCATGAACCCGCCTACGCCGATTGGCTTGGCCCCGTTTCCTGGACCGTCAGGGTCGGGGAGCGTCACGAACCGCTGACTTGCCCTGACGCAGACGACGTCGGCCGCAGTCGCGAACTCGGCCAGCGCCGACTCCCTGCCGTCCGTCGTTGTCGACGAACTCTGGGTGCTTCCGCACGCGTTGCCGAACAGCAGTGACCCGAAGAGCGTCAGCGCAACGACGCCGTTCGAGCGCAGGGACTTGGTCGGCATCGACGGTTCCTTTCGATCGACGGTTACGCGGTAGCGAACGGGCCGCGGCGTGGTGCGGAGTCGAAGGCGGGCTCGCGCCAGAGGTACCAGCCCAACCAGAGATAACCGGCGGCCATCGGAAGCATCGACCACATCCACTCGTCGCCGGCATCACCGCTGCCCGCGGTGACTCGGAGCGTGAACACGACCAGGAAGATTGGGCCAGTCGCGAGCAAGACGAGCGGTGTCACGGGCAACACGTTGGCGCGCAGCATCTCCACGACGAGCACGACCACCGCGAGGGCGAACAATGCGACCGCCGCAAAGAATGCGTACCGGCTGTTAGCGAAGGCCCCGCACGGCGCGACGAGGCTGCCGATGACCGCGATCTTGCCGAGCCGGCCGAGTCCGCCGTGACGGGCTCGAATCCCCCAGAGGAAGTAGACGAATGCCGGGATCGCCGCAACCAGCGACATCACCCCGATCCCGTGCACGAAACCTCGTTCGACATTGAGGTTGATGTATTGGCCGGCGACGAGCAGCACGGGTGTGACCAACGCGGCGAGACCCGCAGCACGGGTGCGGTTCGTCGGGACAGCAACACCTCGCTTCGCCTCGAGGACACACATCCGCGCTATGAGCGCGGCCGAGCCGAAGCGGGCCACCGCTTCGGCTTCGGCCTCAGCCGGAGGTCGCCCCTCGCGCATTCGTCGCTCCGCGGCTTCGCGGAGATGATCCTCTGCTTCGGAAACAATGTCGTCGCGCTCGGAGAGCTTCGCGACGCTGGAGTCGAGCTCGCGCAGGTACGCCGCGATCACGCCATCGTCGGCCATGCCGGCGCCCCCACCACTCGCTGGACCGTCAGCGCGAACGCCGACCACTCGCGACGCTTCTCCTGCGCCGCTTTCTTTCCGCCCGGAGTGAGCGAGTAGCTGCGGCGACGCCGACCGTTCACCTCCGACCACGAGCTGACCAACAGTCCGGCACGTTCGAGACGATGCAAGGCCGGATAGATCGTTCCTTCCGGAAGGTCAATCGTGCCGTCGGTCCTGGCCCGCAGTTCCTCCATGACGGCATAACCGTGGAACGGCCCGTCCTGCATGATCGTCAACAGCAGCAGGTCGAGATGGCCCTTCAAGGCGTCGGCTCTCATACTTGGCCATGCTATACATAGCGTACCTAGGTGTCAAGCGAGCCAGACCGACCGGGGTATGAATGCATCGTCATCGGACTGTGGAGCGATGGATGTCGATGATCACGGCGGATGGACAACGCGGCGTACGGCGGCTCGCGGCGGTGCTCGTCGTCTGGAGCGCCCTCGCTGGATGCGGACCGACGCCACACAGTCGAACCCACCAGTACCACTCGGCGGAGTACGGCTACTCGTTACGACTGCCAAGCGGCTGGGGCGCGATTCCTGCGAAGCATTGGCTCGCGAGCGATGCCGCGCCACGGACCGCCAACGGAGGCGTCGACATCATCGCCGCGCGCCCGAGCATCCGCGTATCGGAAATGTCGACGCCCGCGCTCGTGATCGGCGCGCAGCACCTTGACCGGCCCATGAGTAGCGCCGAATGGGCCGATCAAGTGGTCGGAATCGTCGAGGAGATGAAGCAGTGCGCGCGGCCCGACCACCGAGACCCGATCGCCGTCGGTGCCACGAACGGAATCCTGCTGACGTACAACGACTGTCCCGAGGAGTTGGCGTACTACCACCTGTGGGTCACGGTCGCGCATCGCGGCGTGGCGTATCAGATCGTCTTTTTCGATCAGCAGGGCAACGAAGTAGCGAATCGTGCACAGTTCGAAGCGATCCTGACGTCTCTGCGCCTCGATGAGGAGCGCCGTCGCCGTGCCGCCTAGTGGAGAGCGATCAGGGTTGACACACCTGCGTCGGTGCCGGCTATGCCGGCCGCGATCCGCGAGAGCATCGTGACGGTGATGGGCGCCGCGGTGCCGGGTCAACCGGGTGCGTAGGTCCAATCCGGGAGTTTGCGGGCGCTGGTCGGGTCGAAGGTGGCGACACCGTCGCGAAGGTCGACGAGCTTGGGCACCTCGAGCACGGCCAGCGTCTCGTTGTGTTCGAGCCCGGCGACGAAGTCTTCGGGGAACTCGCGCAGGAGGCTGCTGATCACCCGCTGCTCCTCCTCACCGAGGAAGCAGCGGTTCTGATCGGTGACCGTACGCAAGCGGCGAGCGATCACGTCGACGTCGACCACGTCACCCTGGCCCGTGCCGAGCACATCGAGATGGCGGGTCACCTCGCCGCAGCCCTGCTTGCAGGCGCGGCACTGCCCACACGACTCCACGTAGAGGAACCGCGACACCATCCTCGCCACGGCGAGCATGCTCCGGGTGTCGTCGTAGACGATGAAGCCCGCAGAGCCGAGACCACCGCCGGCCCCGGTCAGGCCCTCGTAGCTCACGGGCGCGCTGAGCGCGGCCGCGGTCATCACCGGGTTCGAGACGCCCGAGAGCACCGCTTTGACCGCCCGGCCGGGTCGAGGTCCGCCACCGATCTGGTCGATGACCGCGCCGAGCGTGGTGCCGGGCTCGATCTCCGCGACACCGGCGTGCTCCACGTCGCCGACGACGGTGCAGATCAGCGGGCCGCGCGTCTCCGCGGTGCCGATGCTGCGGTACCAGTCCGCGCCGCGGGCGAGTATCAACGCGACGCTCGCCAGCGTCTCGACGTTCGAGACCAGCGTGGGGTTCGATCCGATGACGCCGACTTCGTCGGACTGACCGACCCCGGCCGACCATCCCTCCTGTGGGGTAGTCGCGAAGAGTCCGTGCAGATAGGGCGGCAACCAGCGCGGCGTCGGCTCGTTGCCCTCGATCACTTCGAGCAGCGCCTTCTCCTCGCCGAAGAGGTACTCCTCGGGACCGCTCACGAGCGTCACCGGCGTCGCGGCGATCAGCCCGGCATCCGCCATCTCGTGCAGTGCGCGCTCGAGGGCTGCGATCTCGGGGGCGAAGCTCGCCTTGACTGCCAAGAACGCTTCGCGTGCACCGACAGTGTGCGCGGCAACGCAGAGTCCCTCGACCACCTGGTACGGATTCGCGCGCATGAGCGCGCGGTCCTTGAACGTCCCGGGCTCGCCCTCGGCGCCGTTCGCGACGACGTAGCGGTCGCCGAGCGCGGCACCGCCCGCCATCACCGAGCGCCACTTGCGCGCCGCCGGAAAGCCGGCCCCGCCACGACCGCGCAGACCCGCGGCTTCGAGTTGGTCCACGACCCAGTCGCCGCCGCGCGCCATCGCGGCTGGCAACGCGGCACCCCCGCCCGCGGCCCGGTAGTCGGCGAGGGACGTGAAGGGTTGCTCCGGGAGCAGCAGGTTGGGCTCCATCACCCGCCCGCCGCCGGCGGATCGAGTCGCGCCTCGAGCGCCGCGACGAGACCTTCGGCATCGGCGACAGTGACGGTCAACGCCGAGTGGCCAGATCGCCGGAGTGCACTGGGAACTTTGTCACGGAAGTGCACGCAGACCCCGCGGTCGGCATTGGTCCCGAACGTGAGGCCGTCGTCGGCGAAGGACATGCGGGCGCCGGCCGCGGTCCACCACCGATAGCCCTCGGTGACGTGCGCGCCGACGACGTTTGCGAGCGGTGTCTCGATCGTCAGGAATCCGAACTTCGCCACGAAGCGGCCGTCGTCGGTGAGGGTCACGCCGTCGTGGCTCGGCCGCACCCCGAAGGGCGCCCAGAACAGTGCGAGCCGGAGCTCGGTCGCGTACGGGAAGACCTGGCTCACTCTGTGCTCCAACAATCGTCGCGGAACCCGACCCTAGGCCGTGGACGCCCGTCTAACGTCGACGCGATGGAGACCGCCGAATCCGTGACCGAGGCCATCGCGCTCCTCGAGGCCGAGGGCTACCGGACGGACTTCTCGTTCCTCGACGGCATCGCGCACTGCACGGCCTGCGGCAAGGACCACCCGCCGGCCCGGCTCGTGGTCCGCCACACGTTCCGGTTCGAAGGCGACACCGACCCCGGCGACGAGGCGATCGTGCTCGGCGTCGAGTGCCCGGCGTGCGGCCGGCGCGGCGTCGTGGTGTCGGCGTTCGGCCCCGACGCGAGCCCCGAGTTCACCGAGCTACTCCTCCATTTCGACCACTGACCCGGCCGGGCCATACGCTCGAACGGGCGATACGTTGCAGAGTCAGCGCGACTTCCTCCCGATATCAGGAACGCTCACGCGTGGCACTCCGTCGCTCGATTTCGTGACGCAGGCGCTGGACGGAGATGGCGTTCCGAACCCAGAGAAGCGGCTCGGTGAGGACCCTGGGCGCAACTGCGAAGGGTCCACTCTGTGGGTGTTCCTCGATAAGGAACTTCGACCCATTCACATCGGGCTGCACCGTCATCGTGACGTGAGCGACTCCTGTGGGCCGGAACCGCACCTCCAGGGTGAGCCGGTCGGGACGTTGTCGTTCGAGGATCTTCGACGAGTCATGCAATTCGGCCGCCGCGGTGCCGATCGCGTGGTGAAAGCAGGATCCAACTGCCGGCCAGTCCGGGTCCACGCGCCGGATGCGGCGCGCGCCAACGACCCAACGGGGATAGGCCTGGGGATCGTCGAGCACATCGAAGACCTGGCTCGGCGGGGCCGAGATCCGAATCTCATTCCGTGACATGGCTCAGTCCTCCGGTCCGGACGGCGCGGCAACCGGGCATACCGGCCAGGTGTACCCCGGTGTGGTTTCGGCCAATCCCATTCACCGCGCGAGAGTTGACGCTTCGGATCGCATGAGTCTGGGTACTACCTCCGATAGTGACGTCGGACCCTCCTCGAATACCGGTGCTGGTCGCCCGCGCCGCGTTCGCGGCCACGCCGTCGAGTGCGGCCCAGGCGCGGCGCTTCCTCGGAGCCGCTCTCCAGCGGTGGCGGTGCGACGCGGCCCTCGTCGAACGTGTGGTCCTGCTCGGCAGCGAGCTGGTCGGACGCGGGCTCGCACATGGCGGCCGCCCCGTCCGCGTCTCGATCCGGCTGGAGACGGAGGGCGATGTCCGCCTCGAGGTGGCCGACGGCGCCGACGAGTACGAAGCCGGCGGCCGGGTGCTCACCGAGGTGGGCCGGGCCGTCGTAGAGGCCGTGACGGACCGATGGGGGACCGAGTCGACGCGTTGGGGCCGCCTCGTGTGGTGCGAGATTGACGGGAGCGCGCGGCAGCCGTCCGAATGATCCCGATCTGAGGGGGCACTGAGCGGTCCGAGCCGGGCATGCATGCTCCGAGGTGTTGCGAAGCAGCCGCGGGCGTTCCGCGGATCAGGCGCGATTTAGACTCCCTACGCTGTGTCGGAAAGGGGGGTCGTGGATGGCTTCGGTAGCTGAACAACGCCTCACGCTTGCTCTGGAAGCGGCTGGGCTGGGGACCTGGACCTGGGACATGGCAACGGCGACCACTGAGTGGGATGTCCGTCTCGAGGAGCTGCACGGATTGTCCCCAGGTGGGTTCGGAGGGACCTTCGATGATTGGGTGGCAAGTTTGCACCCTGACGATCGTGCCGAATGCGTCCGGCGGGTGCAGCGCGCGCTCGAGAGCCCCGGCCCGTACGTGCTGCTGCACCGCACGACCTGGCTGGATGGTTCCATTCACTGGATCGAATGTCGAGGTCGGGTCACCGTCGATGATCACGGGATGCCCACCGGCACGATCGGCGTCGCGCTGGATGTCACCGAGCGCGAGCGCCGTGATGCCATGGTCGAAGTTGAGCTTGAGGAGAAACACGACCTGGTGACGAGTCTTCAACAAGCGCTGCTTCCGTCAGAGATCCCGTCGGTCCCGGGGGTCAGGGTCGCGGCGCGTTACGTAGCGGCGGGTTCGACGGTTGTCGGCGGAGATTGGTACGCCGTTGTGCCCCTCCCGGACGGTCGATTGGGTCTCGGCATCGGTGACGTCGCTGGTCATGGACTGTCCGCGGTGGCGGAGATGGCGGGGGTTCGGTTCAGTCTTCGCGCACTGGCGATGGGAGCGACAGACGCCGAGGATGTTCTCACCCGCCTCAACGATGCGGTTCGGCTTTTCGAACACGACGCCTTCATCACGGCGCTCTACGGGATCGTTGACCCCCGAAATCGCGTCTGGTCGTTTTCGAGCGCCGGCCATTGTCCGACGGTCGTCCGTTGCGCGAACGGCACGACGTCGCTCATTGCGACTGCGGCGCAGCCACCGCTTGGGCTCGATGGTGCCTACCACCGACAGGACTGTCAGCTCGAACCAGGATCCATGCTGGTGCTCTATACCGACGGCCTGATCGAGCGCCGATGCGAATCCATTACGGACGGAACGAACCGTCTGATAGATGTCGTTCGCTCCGGCCCGACGGATCCCGAGGCACTTGCGGATCATCTCCTGGCCGAGCTTGTCGGCGCAGGCGCTCATGACGACGATGTTGCGCTCCTCGTCGTCGCAATCGCCTAGATACCCGGCGCCGCGGGCGACGAAACCGATGGCGGGCTGCCGGTGTCGAACCAGTGGGGAAGTGGGAGGGCACGGCAATGTGGGTCTCCGGATGCTTGAGGCGAGCCCGTGCAAAGATGTGTCCATGAGTCTGCAATGGGGCCAGGTCCAGTACGACGTCGAGGAATCGACGGCCACAGTTCGAGCCACCGGCGACATCGACGTCGCCACGGCGCCGGAGTTCCGAGACGCCCTCTACCGACTCATCGACGGGGGCGAACCCACCATCACCGTCGATATGGGTGCAGTGTCGTTCATCGACTCGTCGGGGCTGGGCGCCCTCGTCGCGGCCCAGAAGCGTGCCCGGAAGCAGGGCGCGACCATCACGGTGGCCAACCTGACCAGCTCGGCTCGCAAGCTGTTCGAAATCACCGGGCTGTTGGACGTGTTCGGCGTCGCTCAGTCCTGACCAATCCCTCGCGACGCCGTGCGGTCCGGCCTTCCCGGTCACACTGCGAAGCCGACGCGGTGGAGGCACCCTTGGTTCGCCGCTGAGCGTCAGAATCCGTCGGAGGGGACTTCGCGCTCGCCGGCTTCGATGGCTGCGATGATGCGGCGAGCGACGGCATCGGGTTCGAGGCCTTGGGGGAGCCGAGGCGCGACCCCGGCGATCGGGTGGTTGGCGAGGCCGGTCTCGGTATGCGGTGGACGCGCGTCGGTCACAGTGATGCCGGCCGAGCGCAGCTCGCGGGTCAGTCCCCGGCTCGTGGCAGTAAGTGCTGCCTTGGATGCGGCGTAGGCAACCATGCCGGGGAGCGGCTGCTCGGCCACCACTGCACTGATGTTGGCGACGAAACCGCGGGTCGCAATCAGCGCGGGGAGCGCGGCGCGGATGAGCCAGAGCGGGCCCAGAACATTGGTGAGGAACAGATCTTCGATCACGACGTCGTCGGTCTCGATGAGAGACCCGAACGCAACGATCCCGGCCGCGTTGACGATGCCATCGAGTCGGCCGTGGGCGGCGAGGGTGGTCTCGACGATCGCGTGGCCCGAGTTTGCGTCGCGGAGATCGGCAGCGATGACCGCCGCGTCGATCCCGAGCGCCTCGATGGCGCCCGCATCGCGCGCGGTCAAGGTGAGTCGAGCGCCGCGCTGCGCGAGTTGGCGTGCGATCTGGCTACCGATGCCGCCGGTGGCGCCGGCGAGAACGATCGACGCCTCCGCGAGGGAACGGACTGCCATCTCAGCGTCCCAAATCGGCAGGCTCGGCCGCACGGCGCAGGCGCGAGATGCGCTTCGGCGCCGCGGCCCGCACCGAAACGCCGGACGCCCAATGTGCGACCGGAGGTTGATCGACCGAGAAGCCGGCTGCTCGCACCAGGCCGGTGTCACAGTCGAGGACGCGTCCGTGGCGAAGCGGCCACGGTTCATGGTCGATGCGGGCGACGCGAGTGACTCGGTTGCCTGCGTAGAGACGCCAGCGCGCGGTCAAGAACCGGGCGAGGTCATCGTCGGCCACGGTGTCGAGGGGTTCGACGGCGAGGCTACCGGTGGCACGATCAGGCCATCGCCGCGCAACCTTCCATATGTCGTGGTCGCGGGACTCGTCTCGCCGGATGTCGGCGACGCAGTACGGCAGGCCGTACAGCGTGCGGGCGGCGAGGACAGGGAGGAACGAGGGGGCGTCGAGAGAGCAGAACCAGACGCCGGGTCCGTCGGGGCCGACGACGTAGGTACGGACGTTGACCTCGGGAAAGTCGCGCGTGGTTGGAATGGGGGGTAGGTGGGTGATCGTGAGTGACTGCATCTGGAACGTGACCAGCGACACCCAACCGGATCCGGCGTGACAGTCCGGCACGAGTCCCCGCGGCAGCACCCGGGCGACCATCTCGGACGGCACCGGCCAGTGCGCGAATGCCACGTCGGCCCACTGCTGACGCATGAAAGGCCTGGAGATCGGATGTGGGCACGTGGGACTGGGGTCCACGGCATCGGCGACTCGGAGGTCATTCACCATCGCCACAACGTAGAAGAACGTGTTTCAGTTCCCAGTGCCGGAGTTGGTCAGAGCGTGCCGGCATCCAGCATTCGCAGAACCTCGCGGGCCCGGTGCCCGATGGCGTCTCCGTCGCGGAGTTTCTGCGCCGCCCGTACCTGGACGACCATCCGCGGGTTGCGAGCGAAGTGATCGGCATGCCGGAGTAGGAAATCCCAATAGAGCGTGGTGAACGGGCACGCAGTGTCACCGGTACGCGCCTTGCGGTCGTAGGTGCACCCTTTGCAGTAGTCGCTCATCCGATCGATGTAGGCGCCGCCCGCGGCATACGGCTTGGTCGACATTCGGCCGCCATCGGCATAGAGCGACATGCCCACCACGTTCGGCACCATCACCCATTCCGCACCGTCGACGAAGCCCTCCCACATCCAGTCCGTCATCTGGCGCGGTGAAACGGCAGCGAGGAGCGCGAGATTGCCGAGCACCATGAGCCGTTGGATGTGATGAGCCCAGCCGCGCTGCTCGACATCTCCGACGCAGGATGCGACACAACGCATCCGGGTGGCACCGGTGGTCGTCAACGCTCGGGGGAGATCGCGGTGGGCCTCGAGCGCGTTCTCGTTGCGGTATTCAGGTCCCCAATACCAGTAGATGCCCCACACGTACTCGCGCCATCCGATCACCTGGCGGATGAATCCTTCCGCCGACGCGATCGGCACTCGACCGTCGCGGTACGCGATTTCGACGGCGTCACAGACTTCGTCGGCCAGCAGGAGCCCGTTGTTCAAGTAGGGCGACAGCATCGAGTGGGCCAGGTGCCAGTTGTCCGAGAGCATGGCGTCTTCGTGGGGGCCGAACATGGGGAGCACGTTGGTCACGAAATGGTCGAGACGACGCAGGGCTCCCGCGCGAGACGTGGCCCATGTCCCTTGAGGCGGTTCGCCCCAAATGCAGTTCGGCAGATCAGCGAGCACGGCCCGGTCGAGGTCATCGAGTTCTTCGAGGGGTGGTGCCGGCCATGGACGCGAGCCATCTCGCGGAGGCGGCTTGCGGTTCTCTGCGTCGTGGTTCCACGTTCCTCCGGCCGGTTCGTCGCCATCCATGAGATACCCGAGCCCGGCGCGCTGGCGGCGATAGAAGTCCTCGAGGCGAAGCGCCTTCCGCGTGTCGGCCCACGCCGCGAAGTCGGAGTGATGACACAGGAACTGATCAGAGCGCACCGTGACGACGCCGAGGGCCGCGACGAGCTCGCGGGCGTGGTGACTGTTGGGCTCGGTTGCGACGACGCGGGTCGGATGAAACTCGTCGACGTGATTGCGGAAGCCTTCGGAGAACGTCTGGCCGACGCGGTAGTCGACCACGAACCCTTCGGTGCGCAGCTCATCTGCGAAACGGCGCATGGACGTGAGCAAGAAGTGGGCGCGCTGCACGTGCCAGCGTCGGCCACCGAGCTTTGAGCGGGACTCGACGAGGAGCACTCGATGGCGAGTTGGCGACGCGGCGGCGAGGGCACCGATCGCCCGGTTCAGCTGATCGCCGAACACCCACACCGTCTCCATCAGTTAGGCCGCGCGGACACAGAAGCAACGA
>JANLRZ010000080.1:0-1576 GCA_031362155.1 Acidimicrobiia bacterium
GTCGAACGAGTCGATACGCACCGCGGTCTGATCCGCCAGCGCGCCGACCGACTCCTTGCGGGCGATGAACGAGTCTCGCAGTGCCGCGGCGTTCTCCAACGTCGAGAGTTGTGCGTCGGCGTTCGGATTCGGTGCGAAGAGGTTGGTGAACGCGGCGGTCACCGCCGCGCGGGTCGAGCGGGTGAGCTCGGGGCCGCGTGGAACGGTCGACGAAGGAGTGGCCGGCGACCGTTTCGGTGCGGTGCGGTCAGCCGCGTTCGCCCGGCAGCGGAATGTCGCCTCGACGCCGCTGTGGTCCGCAGGGAAGACGAGACCATCGCGCGTGGTCGGTCCCCCAACGGCGGCGAAGATCCCGGTCGGTTGAACGACTCGGCACCGTGGGATGGGTCGGGAGAAGACGTAGTCGATGCGTTCGGTCTGTCGACTGCTGGGGTTGGTCAGATCGACGAGCGAATCGTCGATCCGCCCGCTGGTGCATTCGAGTCCGGTTGCCGGATCACATTCGTTCCTCGCCGCGGCCCGGTGGGTGTCGATGTATCCGGCGTCGGTGAGCACCGCGATCGTGGGCTCGTCCGGCTGGGCGTTGAGGTCGCCCATCACGATCGTGAGCGTGCGCGCCGATGGCGGGTCTTCCTGGAGCGTGACCACGATCTGGCGGGCCTGACACGTGTTGATGGAGTCGGCCGGCGTACACGGGCTCGGACACGTCGTCGAGTCACACGGCCGGTCGTCGCTGCTGCTGGCCAAATGCGTCGCGACGACATCGACCGGACCGGCCCTCGAACCCAGGGAGATTCGGTACGCGGTGCGGAGCGGTCCGGCCAGGCGCAGGCGTTCGCTCGACCCGACCCGCAAGGTGGTCAGAAACAATTCCCGGTCTTGGCTGGGGTCGCCGTCGTAGACGATCTCGTACTTGCAGGTTCCTGGCAGATGGGCGCGCAGCGCTCGTTCCGTCGTGGTGTTCGCTTCCTCGACCGCGACGATCTCGGGGCACTTGGCGCGCTCGAGTTGGCGGACGAACAGGGCGGCCCGTCCGGGCAGGTCGCAGCGGTTGCTCTCGGCTGAGCACGCGGTGCCGTGGAGCAGGTTCTGGTTCACCACCCGGACCGTGGCGGTGGTCGTCCCGGTGGTCTTGGTGACCGCTGCCTCGCGGGTCGAACCGCTGCTGCACCCGACCCCGGCCAGCATCAGCGTCGCGAGGAGGAGCCCGAACCGTCGCATGTTCGGCACGGTACACGGGGAACTGGTGACGGTGGCCGGGAGCGACCCCGCTGGATTGCCCCGATCGTCACCTGCGCAACGGCTCGGATCAGGCGGCGAGTTGGGCCCAGGGGTGGGGGTCGAGTTCGGTGCCGTTGGGTCGGTAGACGCGGAAGTGTTGGTCGTCGAAGGTGGTGGTCCAGGTGGGGTTCCGGTGGAGGAACCGGTGATGGTGCGGGCAGAGCAGGACTCCGTTGGTGGCGCTGGTGGTTCCGTCGTGTTGCCAGTGTTGGTGGTGGTGG
This sequence comes from Acidimicrobiia bacterium, assembly GCA_031362155.1. Classification (GTDB taxonomy): domain Bacteria; phylum Actinomycetota; class Acidimicrobiia; order IMCC26256; family JAENVU01; genus JAENVU01. The sequence goes on from JANLRZ010000080.1 coordinate 1,503, forward strand.
ATGTCGCACCAGCCGGCGGGGGTCTCACAGCCGGGCCATCGACAGTTGTGGTCGCGGGCGATGATGGCGCGGCG
>JANLRZ010000149.1:0-3620 GCA_031362155.1 Acidimicrobiia bacterium
CTGGCGTTGGACAACGACGTCGACCCCGGCCCGATCCCGGCCATCGCCACGCTGAAGGAGCTTCTGGCGCGAAGCTGACGTCGTGACCGAGCTTCCCTTCTCCGCTGACCCCTCGACCTTCACCACCACCGGCGCCGCCCGCCGGGTCGAGAAGCCCTGGGGCTGGGAGATCCACTGGACCCCGAACGATCGGCCCTACGTGGGCAAGGTGTTGCACGTGTCGGCGGGGAAGCGGCTCTCGTTGCAGGTCCACGACGAGAAGCTGGAGTCGTGGTTCCTCGTGGCGGGGCGGGCCAAAGTGGTGTGGGACGACGGCACCGGTTCGATGATCGAGACCGAACTCGAACCGGGGCTCGGCTATTCGTGCGCGATCGGCCAGCGCCACCGACTGGTCGGGATCACCGACTGCGACGTCCTGGAGGTGTCGACGCCCGAGATCGGCACCACGTACCGACTCGAAGACGACTACGCCCGCCCCGACGAGACCGAAGCGGTGCGGACCGCACCCGGCCGGGGCTGGGCGGGCTGATCAGATCGGGAGCTGGTAGACGGTCACGGTGCCGTCGGCGCTGCTGACGAACGCATGACCGTTGGCGATCACCGGTGATGCCACTGTCTCGCCCGATTGGGCGCTCCACAGGGGCGTGCAGGCGGCCGGTACGCCGGTACAACCGGCGCCGCCGGCGGCGTCGAAGGCACGCACACCGTCCTCGGACCCCGCGAACACGATGCCGTTGGCGATGGTGGGGGCCGCGGTCAACGCGGTACCGAAGTCGGCCTGCCAGACCGGAGCGCATGCGGACGCCGGGTCGGCACAGGTGGCCGTGAGGTCGAATCCGAGCAGCAGGTTCCGCGACCCGACGAACACGCGGTTGCCGGCCACTGCGGGCTGGGTGTCGAACTCATCGAGTGGTTCGCTCATCCAGATCGGGTGACAGAGCACCGGTTGCGAGCCGCTGCACCCCTGGACGCCGGTGGCGTCGAACACCATCAGGCGGGACTCACTCTCAGCGCCGAACTGGGCGGTGACGATGATCCGATCGCCGTCGACGATGATCGATCGTTCGAATCCGGTGGTGTAGCTGCCGGTCGACTGCCACACGACGGCGCCGGACGCGTCGTACCCCTGGACGGAGGAGTAGAGGTCGCGGACGTAGACGCGGTCGTGCGTCACGGCGGTTCCGGCGCTCCACTGGCGACCGACCGGGGTCACCAGGATCGCGAACACCGGGTCGCAGTGCTTCGGGGAGCCGGTGCAGTTCTTCTGGCCTGCCGCGTCGTAGCCGACGAGGTACTCGGGTTGGATGTGCGTGCCCGTGTGCACGTAGTGCCGCTGGAAGTGCATCTGGTCGAAGGCGAGGGTGCCATCGCTCGACATCGGGCCGGCGAAGGGGTTCTCGGTCCACGACGGCGCGCACGCGGGCGGACCGCCGGCGCAACTCTCCAACGCGGCCGGGAACGCCCTGTCGTTGCCGAACAGCGTGTCACCGATGATCTGCACCGGATCGGGCGCTCCAACCGCCGTGGCCAGTGGTGCACAGGTCAGTGGACTTCCGGCACACGATGACGACGGATCGGCAGTGAACATCTCGGCGCCGCCGAAGCGGCTGACGTAGAACCGGTTGCCCCGCACCAGGACCACCGGCGGGAATCCGAAGGTGATTGCGGGGTCGGTGCGGAGCGACGCAGTCAGTGTCGCGACGTTCGCGGTGCTGATCGTGGACTCGAACGGGTTGGCGCCCGGGTTCGTGCGACCGAAGCGTTCGGTCCCCCACGCACACCCGGTCGTCACCAGACAGAGGGCGACCGCCACCAGCATCGTCGAGCGGAACCTGATCCTCATGGCAAGCCCCCCTCCTGAACCAGGATACGGCCCGACGATCGGCCGGGCAACGGCCGGGTTCGGTCGCCGAAATCGATCGGCTAGCCTTGATGGTTGGTCGGGCCCCGAATGCGCGGGCTGTCATCCGGTGATCCGGGCCGACTCCCAACTTCACGGTCGGCTTCGTCGCGCCGTGAACGATTCGAGGAGTCCCATGACCATCACCGAAGAACGAACGGCAGACTTCAAGGTCGCCGATCTCACCCTGGCCGAGTTCGGCCGCAAGGAGATCGAGCTGGCTGAGCACGAGATGCCGGGCCTCATGGCCCTGCGGGAACGTCACGGCGCGAGCCAGCCGCTCAAGGGCGCGCGCATCACCGGCTCGCTCCACATGACCATCCAGACTGCGGTGCTCATCGAGACGCTGACCGCGCTCGGCGCCGTGGTGCGCTGGGCGTCCTGCAACATCTTCTCCACCCAGGACCACGCGGCTGCGGCGATCGCCGCCGCCGGGATCCCGGTGTTCGCCTGGAAGGGCGAGACGCTGGAGGAATACTGGTGGTGCACCGAACGCGCGCTGGAGTGGCCCGACCACGACGGCCCCAACATGATCCTCGACGATGGTGGCGACGCCACGCTGCTCGTCCACAAGGGCGTCGAGTTCGAGAAGGCCGGTGCGGTTCCTGACCCGTCGACCGCGGACTCCGAGGAGTTCGAAGTCGTGCTCGCGACGTTGACGCGCGCTTTGGCCGATGATCCGGAACGCTGGCACAAGATGGCCACCTGCATTCAGGGCGTCACCGAGGAGACCACCACCGGCGTGCACCGGCTCTACCAGATGATGGAGGCGGGCAAGCTCCTGTTCCCCGCGATCAACGTCAACGACTCAGTGACCAAGAGCAAGTTCGACAACCTCTACGGCTGTCGCCACTCGCTCGTCGACGGCATCTGCCGCGCCACCGACGTCATGCTCGCGGGCAAGGTCGCGGTCGTGTGTGGGTACGGCGACGTGGGCAAGGGGAGCGCGCAGTCACTCCGCGGTCAGGGTGCCCGCGTGATCATCACCGAGATCGACCCGATCTGTGCGTTGCAGGCGGCGATGGAGGGCTACGAGGTCACCACTCTGGAAGACGTCATCGGTGAGGCCGACCTCGTCATCACGACGACCGGCAACGCGATGATCGTCACCGCCGATCAGATGAGTCGCATGAAGCACAACGCGATCGTCGGCAACATCGGTCACTTCGACAACGAAATCGACATGGCCGGGTTGGCCAAAACCCCGGGCATCGAGCGGATCAACATCAAGCCCCAGGTCGACGAGTGGAAGTTCCCGGCCGCCAACGGCCAAGCCGGTCACTCGATCATCATCCTGGCCGAGGGTCGCTTGCTGAACCTCGGCTGCGCGACCGGTCACCCGAGCTTCGTGATGTCGAACAGCTTCACGAACCAGGTGATGGCCCAGATGGAGATCTTCGGGCACCCGGACTTCTACGAGCGCAAGGTGTACACGCTACCGAAGCACCTCGACGAGGAAGTGGCTCGGCTCCACCTCGACAAGCTGGGGGTGAAGTTGACCCGGCTGACCGACGCCCAGGCCGACTACCTCGGCATCCCGGCCGACGGCCCGTACAAGCCGGAGCACTACCGGTACTGACCTGCGAGTGGGTCAAGGAGTTGCACGAGTGTTGGGGGGGGCCCCTGGGGGGGGGGGCCCACCCAGAGTTAGGGTGTGTTGGGGGGGGGGGAGGTTTTGGGGGGGGCGGGGGGGCGCGAAGCGGACAAAGCAGCGCCGGGG
>JANLRZ010000105.1:0-1680 GCA_031362155.1 Acidimicrobiia bacterium
GGCAGGTGGCACTGGGGCGGGGTCCGGCGCACCATGTCGAGCAGCTCGGCGTCGTCCGCCACCGCGCCGGCGATCTCGGTGTACAGCGGCGACGATCCACATTCGTGGTCGGCGAACCACCGCCACACGTCGGCCAGGCTCAGATCCGCGTCAGCCATCGGCATCTCCTTGGTCTCGTCGATCGGACAGACTCGCCCGGCGCGACGCGGGGGCCCGGCGGGCGATGGACGGGACCCCGCACGCCAACAGGTAGCCGGCGACCACGAACGCGAGGTCCACGAGTGGACTGAACCGCGTCCCGAGAAAGGCCGAGCCGCCCGTCTGAAACGGTCGGTCGAATCCGGTCAGGGCGAAACCCGCGAAACCTCGCACGGCGAGGATGATCCCGACCGCCCGAACCGCGGCACGGCCCTGCTCGTGCCCCGTCCATGCCGGGAGTCGCTCGAACCCGACGAACACCACCACCAGGATCACCAGGAGGATCAGACACGCCGCGAACCATGGGACCTTGAGGAGCCACCACTGCGCCGACCCGGGTGCGGGAAGCACGTCGATCGCGTAGAAGCCGGCGCCCACGATCGCCGCGGCGCTGAGGTGCCACAGGAAGATCGTCATGATGCCCGCATTCGCGGTGACCGTCGCGATCCATGGGCGGCGCTGCGCGAGCCACCGCCCGGCGGCCGGCCGCAGCAGCGTGAACACTGCGGTCTGCATGACCGTGAGCAGGAGGATGCAGACCGTCGGAGGGCTCATGTTCGACACGCGTGCTCCGGGAAGCCCCACCATCGACAGTGGGTAGGGACCCGCGGTGACCGCGACCAGCAGGCCGGCGAAGGCACCGACTGCCACGCTCGCCGCGCCCCGGCGCGTGACCCGGTCCCAGCCCGCGGCCAGATGGAAGCCCAGTTCTTGAGCGAAGGCGAACACGAAGAGATAGTTGAGGACGGCGACTCCCGGCGCGTGGTCGGAGAACCGCAGCCCGTCGCCAACGACGGTCGCGAGCGGCAACCCGACGAGGAGCGCCATCGGCCACCGACGATGAATCGCGAGTTGCATCGGCGCGATCAAGGTCACGACCAAGTAAACGGCGAGAAACCAAAGCGGCTGCGCCGCGATCCGAGCGATCGCGTGCGTGAGCCGAGCGTCGACCCCCACCGCCAGGAGCGCGGCCGCGCCGACGATCCAGACCACGACGAACACCAGCGTGGGGCGCAACAAACGTTCGACGCGCGCCGCGAAGAACGCGCCCGAATCGAATGCAACCTTCGCCTCGATGGTGCGGCGGGTGGAGAACCCGCCAACCACGAAGAACACGCCCATCACCTGGAACGCCCACGTCGCGGGGCGCAGACCCGGAGCACCGCTCAACACGTTGCCGATCTCGATCCCGTGCGGTGATCGCTGGATCGTGGCAATCAACCAGTGACCGCAGACCACCGCAAGGATCGCGACCGCGCGCAAAAAGTCGACGTAGCGGTCACGTGATGGCGGTGTGGCATCGGCGAGCCGGGTGATCGTCCGACCGAGTTGGCGCGTCCCCACCGATCAGGACCGCGACTCAGGCAGATTCGGCGCGAGTTTCGAAGGCCCGCTCCGCGGCGTCGACCTCGTTGAGGAAACGCAGCACCGCGTCGTTGAACCCATTGGGAGCTTCGGCCATCAAACCATGCGCCGCGCCGG
>JANLRZ010000165.1:0-2208 GCA_031362155.1 Acidimicrobiia bacterium
GCGGGTCCCGGCCGCCGCGCTCGGCGAACGCGCCCGCGCCTGGTTCCCCTTTGGTGTTCACATGATCGAGGGGTTCTTCCAGACCGTGCGCACGATGGAAGCGATGTCTCGCCAACGCGAGGCCCTCGTGGCACTGGGCACGCTCGCCGCCGGCCTCGCCCACGAGCTCAACAATCCGGCGGCCGCGGCGACCCGCGCCGTGGATGCACTCGAAGACACCTGCACCACCTTGCTCTCGTCCCTGGTCGGTCTCGCCGAACGGTCCTTCTCCGCGGAGCAGTTCATGGCGCTGGATGTGCTGCGGCGCGAGATCGATCCCTCGATCGCGAGCGTCGATCCGCTGGCGGTCGCCGACCGCGAAGACGCGCTGCTGACCTGGCTGGATGCCCACCAGGTTCACGACAGTTGGCGCATTGCACCCGCGCTTGCGCTCGCGGGCGTCGATATTGCCTGGTGCGAGCGCGCCGCGGCGGTGCTCGACCACGAAACCCTGGGTCTCGGCCTCGATTGGGTCGGCGGCACCCTCGCGACTGCGGCGCTGCTCTCCGAGGTCAAGGAGTCGACGGGACGCGTCTCGGCGCTGGTCGCGGCGGTGAAGTCCTACTCGCAACTCGACCGCGCGTCGCTGCAGCTCATCGATGTCACCGAAGGCATCGAGAGCACCCTCGTGATGCTCGGCCACAAGCTCCGCAGCGGTGTGGTCGTGGTGCGCGACTTCGCGAACGACATACCGCACATCGAGGCGAACCCCGGCGAGCTCAATCAAGTCTGGACCAACCTGATCGACAACGCCGTCGACGCCATGGAGGGTGTCGGCGAGTTGCGGATCTCGACGAGTGCGGAGCCGGACCATGTGGTGGTCGAGATCGCCGATACCGGCCCCGGGATGTCACCCGACGTGCGAGCACGCGCCTTCGAGCCGTTTTACACCACCAAGGACGTAGGAAAGGGCACCGGCCTCGGCCTCGACATCTCGCGACGGATCGTCGTCGAGCGTCACCGGGGCGAGATCGTGATCGATGCCGACGCGGTTGGGACCGTGATGCGCGTGCGCCTCCCACTCCAGCACCCGGCGAGCCCGTAGTCCGGAGTGCTGTGCTCGGTCGGTGGCCAACATTGCGCCGACCTGGAGGAGCGGCGGGGTCCACTGCCCGTGGTTCGATCAGCTAATACGAGTTCTTCGATTCCAGCGCGTCGTTCTGGAAGCAGAACTGATAGATGTCGCCGAAGTTCCCGTTGACCTTGTTGTAGTAGATGCAGGACGAGTTGATGGGCTTGCCATCGAGCACGCCCTCTTGGGCGAACTCCTGCGCGTTCTGAGGCGACTTCCCGAGCTCTTGAATCACGTCAGTGCGGGATGAGCCGAGCTGCACGGACGCGAACTGACGGGCCGAGATCGCGTGACGGGCTTGTTCGGCATTGAGCGCGTCGACGGCCTTAGACGCGACGGTCCCCACCACCGCGACACACCCGACGAATCCGACCACCATGAGGAGGAAGATGGCGCCGAGCACCCAGGGCCATTTCTTCTTCTTGGCGAAGTTCTTCCCACAGTGTTGACACACCGCACCCGCCGTCGTGCTCTGCGCGTAGCAGTGCGGACACACCTTCAGCGGAACCGGCGGCACTGGCGCGGTCACACTCGGCGCGATCGCGGCCGCCGCCGTGGGAACCGATGCGATCGGGTCGACGGCCTGTTGACCGTTCGTCGCGACGTTCTCGGTCCAGACAGAGCCATTCCAGTAGCGGTGCTCGTAGCGGCCCATCGGGTCCCCGTACCAACCTGCCGGCGTGTCGCCTGCCATGTCGTCCCCCTCCACAGACCGCTCGTCAGAATTGGTCGAGCGGGTGTCCCGCGCACTGTAAGCGTCGGCCGAGCGTTCGATGATGACCCCCCAGCACCGGGGCGCCGGCGGGTCTCGCCGTGGCGTCTCGACTCGCGTAGCGTCTCGACTCGCGTAGCGTCCGAGGTTCCGGTACCCGCCACGAGGACGTCCCATGAACCCCAAGCCCCATCCCGGGATCCTGCTCAACCCGCACGCGTACGCGCCCGGCGAGCTCGACGCGAAGTCTCGCGACCTCATGGACGCGACGATCACCTACTTCGAGTCGCTCGGCAAGGACCGCATCACGGGCGAGGACAACGCCGGGGTTTGGTACGCCGACTTCTGCCGGTTCCTCGGCGCGTCGAAGGCGTTCGCCACGCTG
>JANLRZ010000179.1:0-23419 GCA_031362155.1 Acidimicrobiia bacterium
CTCTTCGCACCGAATCCGAACGCCGACGCACAACTCTCGACGTTGGAGAACGCCGCGGCACTGCGAGACTCGTTCATCGCCCGCAAGGAGTCGGTCGGCGCGCTGGCGGATCAGACCGCGGTGCGTATCGACTCGTTCGACGCCGCCACGAAGGACACCGTCGACGTCACCTTCTCGATCTTGCTCGATGGCAATGTCGTCCTCGATGCCCTCCCCGGCCAAGCGAAGCGCATCGATGGGAAGTGGCTCGTCAGCACCAAGACCTACTGCCAAGTCGCGACGCTCGGCATCGACACGATTCCGGAGGGCTGCACCCCATGACCGTCACGAATCACTACCGCACCTGTCCGCTCTGCGAAGCGATGTGCGGCCTCGAGGTGCAGGTCACCGACGGGCAGGTCACCCGCATTCGCGGCGACCGCGACGACGTGTGGTCCAAGGGCTATCTCTGTCCCAAGGGCACCGCGCTCGGCGCGCTCCACCACGATCCCGATCGCATCCGCGTGCCGATGATCCGCACCGGCGACACCTGGCAGGAGGTCGACTGGGCGACCGCGTTCACCCACTGCGATGAGCTCCTCGCCGGGGTCACCGAACGGCACGGCAAGGAGGCGATCAGCTGCTACATCGGCAACCCGACGGCCCACAACTTCTCGCTCGGCCGGTACGTCGGCTTGTTCATCGGCCTGTCGGTGCTCCCCGTCGTGTACTCGGCGGGCACCGTCGACCAGTGGCCGAAGAACCTCACGAGCGCGCTGCTCTACGGCGGTATGTGGTCGATCCCGACCCCCGACGTTCCCCGCACCGACTACTGGATCATCATGGGCGGGAACCCCCAGGCCTCCCAGGGCAGCCTGCTCGCGTGCGCCGACATCCTCGGTGAGCTGGACGCGATTCGCGAGCGCGGCGGCAAGGTCGTGGTCATCGATCCCCGCCGCACCGGCACGGCCGACCGCGCCGACGAATGGGTTCCGATTCTGCCCGGGACCGACGCCGCGTTCCTGTTGGCGATGGTGAACGTCCTCTTCGCCGACGATCTCGTACAGCTCGGTGATGTGGCCGACCTGCTCGACGGCGTCGAGGCGGTTCGCGCGGTAGCGGCCGAGTTCACCCCCGAGGCCGTGGAGGCGACGACACGGGTCCCCGCCGAGACCATTCGTCGCATCACCCACGAATTCGCGTCGACCCCGCGCGCCGCGCTCTACGGACGCATCGGCACGTGCAACCAGGAGTTCGGCACCCTGACCTCGTGGCTCGTCGACGTGGTCAACATTCTCACCGGCCACTTCGACACGCCCGGTGGGATCATGTTCGGCAAGCCGATCGCCTGGGGGGTGAACTCACTCCCCAACCCCGAACTCGCCGACGGTGTACAGATCGGCAAGTGGAAGTCGCGGGTGCGCGGTATCCCCGAGGTGCTCGGTCAGGTGCCGGTCTCGTGCCTGGCCGAAGAGATCGATACTCCCGGGCCCGGCCGGATCCGCGCGCTCGTGACCATTGCCGGCAATCCGGTGATCAGTGCACCGGGCGCGGCCCGCCTCGACGCGGCACTCGGCGATCTCGAATGCATGATCAGCATCGACAACGCGCTGAACGAGACGACGCGTCATGCCCACGTCCTGCTCCCCGGACTTTCTGCGCTCGAACAACCGCACTTCGACGACCTCATCACCATGTGGCAGGTCCGTAGCGCGGCCCGGTTCACCGACACGGTCTTCGATGCCGGCGACCGACCGGCCGAGTGGGAGATCCTGACCCGACTCGGCGCGATGTGCGCGGGCATCCGCAACGCGGACATCGACGTCGCTGCGTTCGACGACGCCTTCTTCGCCGCGTTGGCCGAGGCCAAGGGCGCGGATCCGGCGGTGGCGATGCGCGAGTCCGCAGGTTCCGGCCCGATTCGGCTCCTCGACCTCCAGATCCGCACCGGACCCTGGGGCGATCGGTACGGAGCGGTCGCCGACGGACTCACGTTGCAATCGTTCCGCGACGCCGAACACGGCATCGACCTCGGACCGATGGTCCCGCGCGTTCGGGAGATCATCGAAACACCGAACGGTCGCATCGACCTCGCACCCGACCTCGTCCTCGCCGACGTTCCGCGCTTGCGCGAGCGCATGGAGCGCGCCACGGATGGTCTGCTGCTCACGTCGCGCCGCCACCTGCGCTCGAATAATTCGTGGATGCACAACGTCAAGATCCTGGTGAAGGGCAAAGACCGCTGCACGCTGCTCATCCACCCCGACGACGCGACTCGTTCGGGTGTCGCCACCGGCGAGCTGGCCCGAGTGAGCTCGGAGGCCGGTGAGGTGGAGATCACCGTGGAGGTGAGCGACGAGATGATGCCCGGAGTGGTCTCGATACCCCACGGCTGGGGCCACGACAGGCCCGACACCCGCATGGCCATCGCCCGCGAACACGCGGGCGTCAACAACAACCTGCTCGCACTGCCGGAGTTCTACGACCCACTCTCCAACAACGCCGCGGTCAACGGCATCCCCGTCGAAGTACGCGCCTGCACACCCTGAGGCGCCCGGAAGTCCCCAGCAACAAGACGACCAGCGGTCCCAGACTCCTGGTAACCAGGCCGAGCGACGTGCCTCAGCCAAACCCTGAGTTAGCCGCCGGTGCCGGGGAGGCCTTGCCAGTTGGGGACCGAGGGGTGGGCTTGGCCCGCCGGGCCCTTGCCGAACTCGGTGAGGACGTTGACGGTCGCCTGGACGACCTTCGGGTTGTAGGCCGTCTCGGGGAACTCCGGCGGCATGAGCTTGCTCACCCAGTAGTTCGTGCCGGTCGCGAAGACGCCCGCGCCACTCGGCGCCGTGTAATAGGTGACGTCGGAGTATCCCGGTTTCCCGCGGCAGGTCACGGGCGAATGCGCGACGATCTCCACGTTGGCGGGCCCGCCCTGACCGCGGATGTACTGGTCGAACTCGGAGCCCACGCCGATCTCGAGACGGTCGCCGTTCGCCAGCCCCGTGTTCGCCCAGATCCACGAACTGGCCTGCGAGATGATCATGTCGGCACGCACGGGATTGCACTGGTACTGCTGCCCGATCAGCGCCGCCTCGGGCCGATTGAGTGGCGAGTCCCGAAAGCTCACCGTGGTCTGGGACGGGTCGATCCTGCGGATCGGATCGGCGGTCGATCGGTAGTTGATCATCAACCGGTCGGCACCCACCGAGGTCGCGTCGAACCGCACCTGACGGAACACGGCGTTCGCCCCCAGGAACGCGAGGTTCACCCCGCCGTCACGCGCCGCCTCGGCCCCGTCGAACATCGTCTTCGACCAGTACTCGTCGTGGCCGAGCGAGATGATGGCCTGGTGCTGACGCATGAGCTGGGGTCGCTCGTGCAGGTCGATGCTCGTGATGTAGGTCGCGTCGAGCGCGGCCTCCTCCGACCGCATGATGAGCGGGAGTTCGTTCCCGATGAAGTCTCCAGAACCGTCGGTCACGATGTCGTACGGCCGATCGAACGAGACCGCCTTCGACCGGTCGCCCGGGCCACCGGGACAGTTGTAGAGCGAACACCCACCCCACCGGTTGTAGGCCTGCCACGAACTCACCGCGTTCATGATCACGTAGGGCGCCGTACTCGCATCGTCGCGCACGGTCAGCGGCACCCACCGCTGTTGACCGGTCGACGCGACCAGTTTCAGTAAGTAGGAACCGTCCGGCCAATCGGACCCGATGGTGAACGAGGTCGACTTCTCCCAACGGGCTTCGTAGGTGTTCGTCGCGCTGATGAGGGTCGCCGACGCCTGCACCTTCCCGGGGACGGGATCCGAGGTCCACACCAGCCGGGCGCCGAGGGCCTGATACCAACCCATGCGATACGCCTCGATCGTGAACTCCGGCGCGACCGTGGTGGCGAAGAGGTCGACCGACTCGCCCCGCTGGGCGCTCGTGACATTGAGGTATCCCTCGATGTCGTGCGCGGCGCCATCGTTGGTGAGCCGCCAGTTCGCGGTGCCGGGTTTGGCGTTCTCGGCCCGCACCGCATCGCTGAACGGTCGTTCGAGCGGTGGGAGCGTCGCCACGGTCGTGGTACTCGGCGCGGTGGTGACCGTCGTCGTGGACGCCCGTTCCGCCGAGTTGGCATTGCCATCGCCGAGTTGGAGCACCCCGAAACCGACCGCCGCCGCGGCCGCGACCGCACCGCCGACCATCAGCTGGCGTCTGCGGCGTTGGCGGCGGCGAATGGCTCGACGCTCCCGGCGCGTCGATGGCCGACCGGCGGCGGACTCGGAACTCACCGCTTCGAGCGTACCGACGGACACTGAGCAATTTGGGGACCAACGCCCGAGACTGCGTGGATTGGCGCGGCCTTCTAGTCTCGGCGGTCATGACCGACGCTGCCCAGATCACCGCCCTCACCGAACAACTCCTCGCCGATCACGATCCGGCCGACCGGGTTGCGTTCCGCGGTGCGCAGTACGACCTCGGGCTCGGATGGGTGCACTTCCCCACCGGCTTCGGCGGGCTCGACTCCGACCCGAAACTGCAGCGGATCGTCGAAGAGCAGCTGCGCGCCGCCGGGGTCAACTACAAGGAAGTCGGCTGGAACGGATTCGGACTCTTCTTGGCCGCGCCCTCGATCGGGGCGCACGCCCAGCCGGACACGAAGGCACGCCTGCTGCGGCCCTTGTTCACGGGCGAGGAGATCTGGTGCCAGCTGTTCAGCGAACCCGGCGCCGGCAGCGACCTCGCGTCGCTCGCCACCCGCGCCGTGCGCGACGGTGACGAGTGGGTCGTGAATGGGCAGAAGGTCTGGAACACGCTCGCCCACATGGCCGACCGCGGGATGCTCGTCACCCGGACCGATCCCGACGTCCCGAAGCACCGCGGCCTCACGTACTTCGCACTCGACATGCACGCGCCCGGGGTCGAGGTCCGGCCGCTCCGCCAGATCACGGGTGAAGCCGAGTTCAACGAGGTGTACCTGACCGACGTGCGAGTGCCCGATGCCGATCGCGTGGGCGATGTGGGCGACGGGTGGCGCGTCTCGATGACCACGTTGATGAACGAGCGGGTCACCATCGGTGGCTCCGTCGCGGCGCGCGAGTCGGGACCAATCGGCGACCTGATGAAAGTCTGGCGGGGTCTTCCCGACGAGCGTCGATCCGACGTCGTCGCCCGCGACGCGGTGACCAAGCTCTGGGTCGAGGCCGAAGTGCTCCGGCTCACCAACATCCGCGCCAGCCAGAACCGCAAGGCGGGCATCGCGGGACCGGAAGGTTCGGTCAGCAAGCTCGCGTTCGCGGAGGTGAACAAGCGCATCTACTCCGAGGCCATCAACGTGCTCGGCCCCGAAGGCGTCCTCATCGACCACTACGACTTCGTGCGGCCCGAATCGGCCAACCTCACCGGCGGACTCGACATCCGCAAGATGTTCCTGCGGGCGCGCGCCAACTCGATCGAGGGGGGCACGTCCGAGATCCTGCGCAACATCCTCGGCGAACGCATCCTCGGCCTTCCGGGTGAGCCGCGCACCGACAAGGAACTGCCGTGGACGCAGGTCCCTCGGAACTGACCCGCTTCGACACACTCGCCGCCGCGTTCGCCCGGGCGGCGGATCCCGGGCGGGCCGTCCCGATGGCGAAGTACATGAAGGGCCACTTCCAGTTCTTCGGCATCCCGTCGCCCGCCCGTCGCGCGATCCAACGTGACGTCGTAGGCCGGTGGGCCCCGACCGAGGCCGAACTCGTCACCTTCGCCGATGCCGCGTGGAGCCGGCCCGAACGCGAGCTGCAGTACGCCGCGTGCGATCTCATCGACCGGAACGCGAAGCGAATGTCGCCCGCCTTCATCGACGACCTCGGCCGGTGGATCACCTATCGATCGTGGTGGGACACCGTCGACGCACTCGCGCACGGCGTCGGTTCCGTCGTGCGATCCCACCCCGCGCTCGCCCGGCGGATGGATGAGTGGATCGAGTCCGAGGACTTCTGGCTGGCCCGGGCCGCCATCCTGCATCAACTCCGGTTCAAGACCGAGACCGACGCGGAGCGGCTGTTCCGCTACTGCGTCCGGCGCGCCGACGACTCGGAGTTCTTCATCCGCAAGGCCATCGGGTGGGCGCTCCGCGAGTACTCCAAGTCGGATCCGCCCGCGGTCGTTGCCTTCGTGCACCACCACGAGGCCGAGTTGTCGCCCCTCTCCCGCCGCGAGGCATTGCGACTGGTGACCTGACAGGTCGTTCGAACCATTTTGGAGTTGGTCTCGACACCAGGCGCAACTGCATCAATACTGACCCGTCCACTCACGCGGCAGGGAGTTCGCATGCGCCGGGTCGTGTTCTCGATTCTCGCAACACTCAGCATCATCGCGACTGCCGTTGTCGCCGTCGCGCCACCCGCCGGCGCCGAACCCGGTGACCTGGACGGCGCCTTTGGCGTGTGCGGATACCTCCCGCAGGACAGCCCTGTCGGCGTCGGAACCCTTTCGGGGAAGACAGTCGTAGTCCGGATCGACGCGCTCACCTCCGAGTCAAGCCGTGTTCACGTTTGGCGCCTCACGCTGTCCGGAGCGCCGGACCCGACCTTCGGTACGGACGGGGTCACCACGTTCGACCTGATCGGCCGAGCCGACGGGGCATCACCGAACGGCATGCGGGAAGACGCATTCGGCCGGTTCCTGATCCCGATCACGATGAACACTCAATCTTCGACGCTCGGCTACGTCACTCGACTCCGGCCGGACGGCATCGTCGACGCCAGTTTCAGCGGCGGAACGACCATCATCGATCTCCGGGCGGTCGCCTCAATCGAGCCGATGGCCGATGGATCGATCTTCGCGCTGATGATTCCACCCGGCGCCGTTGGCGCCGGACTTCCGGTCCACCTCAGCGACGACGGATCCATCGCGACGACGCTGAGCCTCGGAGGCACTGTGCGTTTGGTCCAAGCGCCCATCGGCGCATCGGGCACCACCGTCGTCGCGGTGGACGGCGCGAGCGGAGCGCTGACACGATGGAACCTCGACGGTTCCCTCGATTCCACCTTCGCTCCGATCCCGCCGCCCGCAACACCCTTTGCCACGAATGCATACTTCGGCGCAATCCATGTCGGCCTCAGTGGCGACGTGAGCACCGTGAGCTACGCATTCTCCGGCGGACAACTCCACCGCATCATCGCTCGATTCCACGGCGACGGATCACCCGACCTGTCCTTCGGGTCCAACGGCGTGACCGTGCTTCCGGGAGTCTTCAGAACACCGTCAGACCACGAGATCCACGTATCACCAGGCGGCGAAGTCGCAACGATCGCTGATATCGCCGACGACACCGGCGCCCCTACCCAAGTCATCACGCGGCTCACGAGGTCGGGTCAACTCGACGACACCTACGGCGAGATGGGCTCCTCGGCCGTCTCGGCTTGGGCGCGTCGCGGGACTTCGTGGACTGCGGCTTCCACGGTGTACGGGGCCTACATCGGCGAGTACGACACCTTGACATCGGTACTCGTCAAAACCAGTTCCCAACCGCTGAAGCAAGGTGCCGGGTTGATCGTGGGGTGGAACGGCGACGCGTGGCCGACGCGGTTCGGGAACGACCCGGGGCCGGAATGCCCGGTCGACACCCCTTACTGGCCGGATGCCGACATCGTCCGCGGCATCACGACCGTTCCCGGGAACGGCGGGTACGAACTCGATCTCTACGGCGGACTCCACCCGTTCTCGATCGGCCTCCAACACCCCAGGCCCGCGAACCCGGTCGGCGGGCCCTACTGGTCGGGCTGGGACATCACCCGCGGCATCGCCGCCACCCCCGACGCCAGCGGCGGCTACGTCCTCGACGGCTGGGGCGGACTCCACACCTTCGGCACCGCCGGCCACGCACGCCCGCCTCGAATCACCAACGGCCCCTACTGGACCGGCTGGGACATCACTCGCGGCATCGCCCTTATGCCCGACGGCACCAGTGGCTACATCGTCGACGGTTGGGGCGGCATGCATCCCTTCAGCACCCCGGGCCACCCGCTGCCACCTCGCGTCCACGGCGGCCCGTACTGGACCGGCTGGGACATCGTCCGCGGCGTGAGCATCCTCCCCGACGGCACCGGCGGCTACATCCTCGACGGCTTCGGCGGCGTCCACCCCTTCGGTATCGGCAACCACCCCGGGCCACCACGACCCGGACCCAACGCCCCCTACGCCCCCGGCGAAGATTGGGCGCGCGGCTTCACCTTCATCGCCCCCAACCCGACGATCGGTTCGAGCGCCACCGGGTCGGTACGCGACCGCGAACCGGCTACGGGTTCAATGGGTGCGCGGCTCGCCACTGCCCAACGGCGCGGTCCCACACCCGTCGGTCCCGCGTCACCGTGAAACACTTCGGGAGCTTGTCGGGGTAGCGGCCCTTCCCCAACCACACGACCACATTGTTCGAGCACGTGAGGTCGTACCCCTTCGGCAGGCCGAGAGTCTGGTGATTCGGGCGCGAGTCGACCCGGAAGACGTTGTCGCGCACGACGAGCTTCGGGGAACTCTTGGCGCGCTCGTCCCACTTGAAGAATCCACCGTGCCCGGGCGCGCGCCCCTTGTAGACGGTTGGCGTCGCCTGCAGCCGGACCACGTTGTTCCGGATCGTGAAGGTGTTCGTGTGGCCGTCGAGGTCATCCCCTTTCGACGGCCGCGCCGAGAACGCGACGTAGCAACCGTCGAGCAGGCTGTCCTCGACCACGCCGGAGTACAGCTGGTCGTTCTCGATGCAGTCGTCGTGCATGAACGAGAGGTGTACCCCGGAGATGGTGAAGTCGGATGCGCCCTCGCGCACGCGGATGCCGTCGCCGTAGTTGTGGACCCGCAGTCCGACCACCGTGAGGTCCGGGTTCTGGAAGTTCAGACCCCCCGTGTGGTGGAACTCGGTCCACGGGGTGTCCTGGGCGAACGTCCCGAAGATCCGACCGCCCAACCAACAGGCGTTCGCACCGCCGCCGAACGAGATCGGCCAGTTGTCGACGTCGAGCCACATCGCCGTCTGGGCATCGACGGCCTCGTCAGCCTGGACGTCCTGGGTGAATCGGTCCGGCTGCACCCCACGCACCGGCACCTGCTGGGCCCGATCGAGGCACGCGGCGGCCGATGCCAGGCCGGTCCGGGTGACCGCCGATGCGTCGGCGCCCGTCGACGCACCGCCCATCGTCGCCATCACGACGAGTGCTGCTGCGATTCCTCGCACCGTCCAACGCGGAGCCGTCACCTTGTTCCTCTCGCTCAGGGGCCGAACAGTCTGACGGTTCCCCACTACCCGGCGAGCGCGGTCGCGTAACAAAACTCCCGCCGCGATCGCGATCGGAAATTGGAGGTGGCGGTGGGAATCGAACCCACGTACGGGGCTTTGCAGGCCCTTGCCTGAACCACTCGGCTACGCCACCAGGAACGGGTCAGGTTACCCGGTGGGCCTCGCCCGACCGGGTCCGATGACCCCTGGCCCCGATTCCTGGTGCGCCCTATCCTGCTCGGCCTCATGTCTGGGGGGACTCGCCGAGAGGCGCATCATCGGCACGTGCCCGCGCTCGACGGGCTCCGCGGCGTCGCGGTCGCCGCCGTGCTGGCCTTTCACGGCCAACTCGCCGGGGCGACCGGCGGATTCCTCGGCGTGAGCACGTTCTTCACGCTCTCGGGATTCCTGATCACGTCATTGCTGCTCGCCGAGTGGAACCGCACCGGCCGGGTCGACCTCGGCCAGTTCTGGATCCGGCGCCTCCGGCGTCTCCTCCCGGCGGCCCTGCTCGCCCTCCTCGGCATCGCCCTCTATGCCACGGTGATCGCCGCGAGCGGCGACGCGGCGCGGATCGGGTCCGACGGCATCAGTGCGCTGCTCTACGTCGCGAACTGGCGCTTCATCTTCGGTCACCAGTCCTACGCCGCGCTGTTCGCGGCGCCGTCGCCGGTCCAGCACTTCTGGTCACTCGCAATCGAGGAGCAGTTCTACTTCCTCTACCCGATCGTCACGATCGGCGCACTCAGCCTCCTCAAGTCGATACGCCGGTTCCGTGCCCTCCTCATCGCATTGACGCTCGGCTCCATCTCGTTGAGCTTCGTCCTGTGGTCGCCCGGCCTCGACCCGTCTCGGGTGTACTACGGCACCGACACCCGGGCCGCCGAACTCCTCGTCGGCGCGATTCTCGCGACCGGAATCGCCCTGCGGCCGCGGCTGCGCTCCAAGGGCCGACGCACGGCACGAACCTGGATCGGCGTGGCCAGTGCCGGGGCGCTGGTGGTGCTCTGGGCCACCGCGAGCCAGTCCGATTCGTGGTTGTACCGAGGCGGACTCGTCCTGAACGCGGTCCTGACGGCCAGGATCATCGCCGCGATCCTGGCGCCGGGTCCGTTGACCGTGGCGCTGAGTTGGTCGCCGCTCCAGGCCCTGGGCCGCGTCTCCTACGGCGTCTACCTCTATCACTGGCCAATCTTTCTGTGGCTGTCCGCCGCCCGCACCGGCCTGAGTACCGGTCCGCTCTTCATGCTCCGCGCCGTCGTGACGCTCGGCGTCGCCGCCGCGTCCTACCACCTCGTCGAATGCCCCATCCGCTACGGGACTCCGATCGGATGGCGACCCGGAGTCCGCCGCCGCACCCGTCAGTTCTTGGCGCCGGTCACGGCCATCGCCGTGGGCAGTGTGCTGTTCGCCGTCGGCAGTTCCGCGAGCGGTGACACGCGCCTGGTCTTCGCGCCCGTCGGTCCCGCCACCGGCGACACCCCCTTGCAAGCGCGCTACGAACCGGTCGCGGCCCGGGCCGCGCACGTCGGTGCCGTGGGTTCGCCGCCCGCCCATCGGTTGATGATCGTCGGCGATTCCGTCGCGCAGACCCTCGGACGCGGACTGGAGCGTTGGGGACCCGCCCACGACGTCTCGGTCCTCAACGTGGCGCGATCCTCGTGCGGCGTCGCGCGCGGCGGCAACCTGGCGATGGCACTCGGCCACACCCTCGACTCCTGCACCGACTGGCCGACGCGTTGGACCGAGGCCGCGAACGCCTTCCATCCCGACGTGATCGTCGTCCTCACCACGGTCTGGGACATCACCCCCCGCCATCGCGACGAGTGGGGGCCCGATTTCCTGCGCCCCGGCGACCCACGATTCGACGCGTTCATCTCGTCCGAGTGGGCGACGGCGGTTCGAGTGGCGAGAGCGACGGGGGCCCGAGTCGTCTGGCTGGTGCCACCGTGTTCCCGTCGACCAGACGAGTCGGCCGATCTGCAGTACGCCGCGACCCACTACCACCGGGCCCTGGTCCACGCCGGTGCCACCATCGTGGATTGGAATTCTCAGGTCTGCCCGGGCGGCGCGTTCACTGATCGGTTGGGCACCGTCGACGACGCCCGGCCCGATGGCCTCCACTTCTCCGATGCCGGCGCCGACTGGGTCGCGAACTGGTTGGCGCCGGAGATCGTCGCCCCGCCGACGAAACGCGGGATCGACCCACCCCGGTAGAGTCCCGCCTCTATGGGCACTCCGGTCACTCTCGGTGCCGTCGGCGTGGCGGCACCCAGCTTGCGTTTGAGCGCCGCCGAGGTCGGCGGCGCGTGGGGACGGCGCGGCGGCCGCGGCGTGAGCGGCGTCTGCGCCCCCGATGAAGATCCACTCACGCTCGCGGCCGCGGCCGGCCTCGATGCACTGCATCACGCCGCGACCGCTCCCGGCCTCATCGACGGATTGTGGTGGGGCTGCACCCGGCCACCCTTCGCCGAAGGCCCGAGCCACGCGGTGTTGAGCGCCGCCTTGGGGTTGAACTCCCACGCCGGTGGTGCGTTGATGAGCGGATCGCCACACGCCGGGATCGAAGCCTTGCTCGGTGCGGCCGACGCCGTCGCGGCGGGTACCGCCCAACGAGCGCTCGTCATCGTGTCCGATGCGCTGGTGCCCGGGCTCGGTACCACGTTCGAGGCCCGGTGTGGTGCCGGGGCCGCGGCGTTGGTACTGAGTAACGATCCGAGCGGCCCGGCGACCCTGTCGACGCGGGTCACGCGGAGTCATCCCCTCCTCGATCGATACCGCGGCACCGACGAGCTCACCACCCGCGATCTCTACGACGCGCGCCTGTTTCGCGAGGAGATGTTCCTGCCCAGCGTGGTCGAGGTCGCCGAACACCTCGCGCCACTCGACGTGCGGGCATGGTCACTCCCCGACCCCGACGGCCGGCTCGGTGGTGTCGTCGCCAAGAAGGTGGGCGCGTCGACCACCAGCTCGGCCGACATCTACGCAACGCTGGGCGACACCGGCGCGGCCGCTGCGCTGCTCGGTGCAGTCGGCGCGTTCGATGTCGCAGGAATCGTGGCCATCGTCGCGACGGGCGGCGGACGCACTACCGGAGTGCTCGTGAACATCGGCGCTCCCGTCCCCGGCGCCGCGTCGGTCGCCGCCACCCTCGCCGCCGACGCCCGGTCGGCGACCTACCCCGAGGTACTCCGGAGCCGAGGGCAACTCCAGGCGTCGGGGGAACAGATACCGATGGGTGTGCCTCCGGAGAGTGCCCTCTTCGCTCGCGGCGCCGACGAGATGCTCCAACTCCTCGGTGGGAAGTGCGCCGAGTGCGGCACGATCAACACTCCACCATCGATCCACCCCACCTGCATCACGTGCGGCAGCCCCAAACTCGATCCGGTGCCACTCGACCGTCACGGCCGAGTCCACACCTTCGTCGTCAACCAGACCATGCCGGCACCGTTCGTGGCGCCACTGCCGATCGCGGTGATCGATCTCGACGACGGTGCGCGCATCATGCTCCAGGTCGTGGGCGATGGCGCCGATCTCGCCATCGACGACGAGGTCGACCTCGTCCTGCGCCGCTACGCCCACGAACGCGGCGTCCCCGTCTACGGGTATAAGGCAAGAAGAGTCATCTCGAACCGCGGTGGTCAATCATGAGCTGGAACAAGGTGGCGGTCGTCGGGGCCGGGCTCATCAAGATGGGCGAACTGTTCGACCAGTCCTACGAAACCATGGCGGCCGGCGCGTTCAACGCTGCCGTCGCGTCGGTCGACAAAGGTTTCGACCCGGCGGCGGTCGAGGCCGCGTTCGTCGCCACGCAGCGGGGCACGCTGTGGGGCCAGGAAGGCATCAGTGGCAACACGGTGCCCACCGCGATCGGACTCGCCGGTATCGCGTGCACCCGCATCGAGAACGCATGCCCTTCGGGGTCCGACGCGTTTCGCGTCGGGGCCATGGCGGTGGCCTCCGGCGTCTACGACCTCGTGCTGGTGATCGGCATCGAGAAGATGCGCGACAAGTCGACCGAGGAAGGTCTGCTCTCCCGGGCCGCGTCCGGCCACCCGATCCTGACTCGCGGCGAGACCGCCCCGGTGCTGTTCGCCCCCTTCGCGACGCGCCACATGCACGAGTTCGGCACGACGCGCGAAATGCTCGCGTCGGTCGCGGTGAAGAACCATCACAACGGCGCGCTCGATCCGTACGCGCACTTCCAAGACGAGATCACCATCGAACAGGTCCTCGCATCACCCGCGGTGTGTTCACCCCTCCACCTGCTCGACTGCTGCCCGCAGACCGACGGCGCCGCCGCGGTCCTGCTCGCGCCGGCCGACCGCGCGCACGAGTTCACGGATCGACCGGTGTTCGTCGCGGGCTTCGGCGTGGCCACCGACCATCCGTACCTCCACGAGAAGACGAGCTTCGTAGGGCTCCAGGCCACGGTCGAGGCCGCGAAGCGCGCGTACGCGATGGCCGACGTCGGTCCGAACGACATCGACATGTGCGAAGTCCACGATTGCTTCACGATCACCGAGATTCTCGACATCGAGGACCTCGGATTCTTCGAGAAGGGCAAAGGCGGCATCGCATCCCTCGATGGCGAGACCTCACTCACCGGACGCATCCCGGTCAACACCTCCGGCGGCCTCCTCGCCAAGGGTCACCCGATCGGCGCGACCGGGATCGCACAACTCACCGAGTGTTGGTGGCAACTGCGAGGCGACGCCGCCGATCGCCAGGTCCCGATGCGCAACGGCTTTGCCCTCCAACACAACGTCGGCGGCCGCGGTTCGGGCGTGAGCGTCGTCAACATCCTCACCACCAACCGCTGATCCCCCACCACCTCAGGAGACGGGTCCGATGACCGACCAGCTGCACGTCGAAACCGGTCCTGACGGCGTGTGTCGGATCACCCTCGACCGGCCCGAGGCGAAACACGCGCTGACCGTCGAGATGCGCGATGGCATCGTCGACGCCCTGCGTGCGGGCCGCGGCGATGCCAACGTTCGCGCGTTCCTCATCCGGGCGACGGGCGACGCGTTCTGCGCCGGCATGGATCTCGGTGCTTCCACCGTCGCGCAGGCCGGCACACCGGACTTCGATCCCCGCACCACCGCCGAAGCATTGCGGGTCGGAGTTCAGACGTTCATTCGTGAACTCTGGGAACTCGACAAGCCGACCGTCGCCGCGGTGAACGGCGCCGCGGTCGGACCGGGCGCGCACCTGGCCCTGGCGTGCGACTTCGTGATGGTGAGCCCCGAGACCAAATTCCTGTGGTCGTTCCACAAGTGGGGACTCGTCGTCGACGCCGGCGGCGCGTACCTCCTCCCGCGACTCGTCGGGCTCCCGCGGGCGAAGGCGATGATCATGCTCGGCGAACGCTGCACCGGTTCCGACGCCGTCGATCTCGGGCTCGCCTACCGCTGCCTGGCCGACCCGGACGAGTTGGCCCTCGAGGCCGATGCGCTCGCGGTGCGACTCGCCGCCGGACCGACCCGGTCACTCGGTTTGTCCAAACGCCTCCTCAACGCCAGCTTCGAGACCGACCTCGGGACCGCCCTGGAGTTGGAGGGCGCGTACCAATCCCTCGCGACCGCGTCAGCCGATCTGGTCGAGGGCATGGCGGCGTTCCGCGAGAAACGCGACGCGAAGTTCCAAGGTCGCTGAGAGGGCGCGCAAACCGGCAAGCAGTACGCAGGCTGTCCTAGGGTCTGACGTTCACGTCAGGTACAGGAGGGGACACCCATGGGCCGGTTCGACGGGAAGGTCGCCATCGTCACGGGCGCCGGGCGCGGAATCGGGCGCGCCGAGGCACTCCTTCTCGCAGCCGAAGGTGCTGCGGTCGTGGTCAACGATCTCGGCGGCGAGACCACCGGTGAGGGCGCCGATCAGCGACCCGCGCAACAGGTCGTCGACGAGATCGTGGCCGGCGGCGGTCAGGGCGCGGCCAACTACGACGACATCGCGCAGTGGGCCGGCGGGCAGGCGCTCGTCGCGCAAGCCATCGACACCTTCGGCGGTCTTGACGTGCTCGTCAACAACGCGGGGATCCTGCGGGACAAGATGAGCTTCAACATGGACGAAGCCGAATGGGATGCCGTGATCGCCGTGCATCTCAAGGGCCACTTCACGACCAGTCGCTTCGCCGCGGCGTACTGGCGGCAGCGCAGCAAGGAGACCGGCGCGCCCACCCCGGCCGCGATCGTCAACACCGCGAGCGAGTCGGGCCTGTACGGCAACGGCGGGCAAGTCAACTACGCGGCCGCCAAGGCCGGCATCGCCTCGATGACGATCGTGATGGCGCGTGAACTCGAACGCGTGGGCGTGCGCGTCAACGCCATCGCGCCGGTCGCGCGCACCCGGCTCACCGAAGCCGTCGCGGGAGAATTCATGAACCAGAAGGAGGGCGACTTCGATCGCTTCGCGCCGGAGAATGCTGCGGCCTTCGCGGTGTGGCTCGCATCCGCCGACTGCGAAGGCATCACGGGTCAGGTCTTCGCCGTCGGCGGCGGCAAGGCGCAGCTCCTCCAGGGGTGGCACCCCGTCTCGCAGGTCGACGCCACCGACGTCTGGTCGCTCGATTCGCTTACCGCGGCGCGCGACGGTCTCCTCGCGGGCCACCCGACCGGCGTGCCTCCGTTCATGCCGCCGTTCGAGGGCTGACTGACCGTGCACCTCGATTGGGGTCCCGACGTCGACGCGTTCCGCTCCGAACTGGTCGCGTTCCTCGACGAGCACGCGCCGCGCCAGACACGTACACGCCACGATTTCGCGACCAGCGACACCGACGACCCGATCCCCGCGTGGGCACGAGAGTGGCAAGCCACGCTCTTCGACCACGGTTGGATGATTCCGGGGTATCCGCCTGAACTCGGTGGCCGGGAGGCGACCCCAATCCAGACGCTCGTCTACCTGGAAGAGATGGCGGCGCGTGGCATCCCGCGCTCGTTGCACTTTCCCGGATACGCGATTGTCGCGCCGAGCCTGCTCGAGTTCGGCACTCCGGAACAGCAAGCGCTCGCACCCGCCGCGATCCGCGGCGACACCGTCTGGTGCATCGGGATGAGCGAACCCAACGCGGGATCGGACCTCGCCGGGCTGCAGACCCGGGCAGTGCTCGACGGTGATCGGTTCATCGTCAACGGGCAGAAGGTGTGGACCTCCTACGCCATGGTGGCCCAGCAATGCTGCCTCTACGTCCGCACCGATCCGAACGCGCCCAAGCACAAGGGCATCTCACTGCTGATCGTCGACATGAATACCCCCGGCATCGACATCCGGCCGCTCACCCACATCAACGGCAACGCGGATTTCGCCGAGGTGTTCTTCACCGACGTCGAAGTACCGGCCGCGAATCTCGTAGGTGACCTCAACGACGGCTGGCGGATCACCCAGGGTTCGCTCGCCCACGAACGCGCCGGGCTTTGGGTAGAAGGTGTCGCCCGCCTCGAACAGACGATCACCGGCCTGGTCGACCTCGCGCACCGACGCGGCCGCGCGCACGACCCCGTCATCCGCCGCCGGATCGCGGAGGGCTCCCAACGCGCCGCGAGTCTCCGGGCCCTCGGGTACAAAGGGTTCACGAGCTTCGCCCAGGGCACCGGCGCACCCGAGCACTCCTACATGAAGCTGGCCACCTCGGAGCTGGGCAAAGACCTGTACGAACTCGGCATGGAAATCCAGGGCGCGTACGGGACCGTGATCGACGAGGAACGGGGCGAAGAAGCCGGGCGCTGGCCGTTGAGTTACTTCGTCAGCTTCGCGAACACCATCGCCGGTGGGACCAGCGAGATCCAGCGCAACATCATCGCCCAGCGCGTGCTCGGACTCCCGAGGGGATGACATGACCGACCAGGGAATGCCCGACCCGCCGGCGCCGGCGCCCGACCCACTGACCCGGCTCCAGACCGAAGTGGCCGAAGGCCAGCTCCCCGACCCGATCCTGCGGGTGCTCGTGAGCGTGTGCAACCGCGGCAGTCTCAGCTTCGGTGTCACCGTGGCCCAGGGCGGCCTCGTCATCACCGGGACCGCGGTCGGTGTCGCCGAGTTCATGCACAACATGGCGGCCGAACTCGAGTCCCGTGGCGGTACCGACGCCGCGGTGCTCTCGGAGCCGCTGCGCTACCTCGGTCAGATCGCCGACGAACCCACTCCCGCGGGTCAGGCGCCATCCGGCCCCGTCGACGACCTGCCGCTGTATCTCCACCTCGAAGACGCCACCATCCGGAGCGGAAGCGCCGTTCTCGGCGAGCACGTGCGCTGGCGAGGCCGGCTCTCCGAGGTCGAGGGTTGGTCACTCGGCGCGATCAGCGCCGAGCCCGGGAGCCCATCGACGTGAACTTCTCGCTGACCGACGACCAGGAACTCCTGCGAGACAGCGCTCGGCATCTGCTCACGGACCAATGCCCGCCGGGGCTGCTCCGCGCCCATACCCTCGACCTGGCAGCCGCCGATGACCTCTGGCACCAGCTCGACGACTTCGTGCCCCTCGGCATCGGCCCCCTCGTCGACCTGTGCGTGTTCATGGAAGCGCTCGGGTCCGTCGCGGCGCCGGTCCCCTTCTTCGCGACCGCCTGCCTCTACGCGCCGCTCCTCGAAGCCATCGGCGAACACGATCTCGACGCCGTGCTCGACGGCCACGCGACCGGGACGGTCGCGCTCGCGGGATCCGACGGCGTCTGGCATCCGAACGCCGAGTCCCGTAAGACCTTCGTCCCCGACGCGGCGCGGGTCGACCTGGTGGCCGCCGTCAATGCCGAGGGCGCCGTCACCTTGCTCGCCGCACCACCCGTCCAGCGCATCGAGATGCTCGACACGACCCGGCCGCTGTACGACGTCGAGACCGCGGTCCCCGGCACGTCCGCGGGCACGATCACTCGCGCCGCCCTCGACGTGGTACTGCTGCGGGCCACCGTTGCCCTCGCAGCCGAGATGGTCGGTACCGCCCGGCGCCTGTTCGACATGACCCTCGCCTACGCCAAGGAACGGGTCCAGTTCGACGTGCCGATCGGGTCGTTCCAGGCGATCCAGCACAAGCTCGCCGACATGAGTCTCGACGTGGAGCGAGCATGGAGCGCGGTGTACTTCGCGGCCATGGCCGTCGACGCCGGCGATCCCGATCGAGCCCGCGCGATGCACGTGGCCAAGGCCGCCGCGGGCGAAGCGGCGCGACGCGCCGCCAAGGACGGCATCCAGATCCACGGCGGCATCGGGTTCACGATGGAGCACGATCTCCACCTGTTCCTGCGCCGGGC
This sequence comes from Acidimicrobiia bacterium, assembly GCA_031362155.1. Lineage (GTDB taxonomy): Bacteria > Actinomycetota > Acidimicrobiia > IMCC26256 > JAENVU01 > JAENVU01. The sequence continues at coordinate 18,471 of JANLRZ010000179.1, forward strand.
CTACGGCTCGGAGTCACTCCTCGGCACGACCGCCGACCACCATGATCGGCTTGCTGACCTGCTGATATAGCCTATACGCTATATAGCGATAGCATATCAACGATATACTTGGATCATGTCCACAACGTCCCGTATCGTCGCCCGGCCGCTCCGCCGCCTTCGCACCGGATCACTCATCCGTGAGGCCCGCCAGAAAGCGGGGCTGACCCAGAGCGAGTTGGCCTCGCGGCTCGGAACTCGTCAGTCCGTGGTGTCGCGTTGGGAGCACGGCGCGGAAGAGCCCCGGCTCTCGACGCTCGATCGCATCCTCCGCGCGTGCGGCTTCTCGGCCGAGCTCAGTTTGCGCGCACACGACGACGTCGACCGGAGCCAGCTCGCACTCCACCTCGCGATGTCGCCGGCCCAGCGAGTTCGACACCACCGCAGCGCAGTGAAGGCGGTCGATCGCGCCCAACGAGCACGGATCGTGACGTGACCCAGGAACTGAAGTTCGAACCCGAGCTCGTCTTCCGTGCGCTCAATGATCACGGCGTTCACTACGTCGTGATCGGTGGGTATGCTGCGGTCCTCCACGGCTCCCCCACGGTGACCGCCGACGCGGATATCTGTGCGGGGCGCGATCGCGACAACCTCCGCCGGTTGGCTGAGGCACTGCGTGAGACCCACGCCAAGATCCGGACCGCATCGGAGCCCGAAGGACTCCCGGTCACGCTGGACGAGCATTTCCTTGCCCAGATGACAATGGTCAACCTCGTGACCGACGGCGGCGCGTTCGATCTGAGCTTCACGCCATCGGCATTTCCGGAGGGATACGACACCCTCGTCGAGCACGCGGTCCGCTTCGACATTGATGGCCTCGTGGTCCCCGTCGCGTCGCTCGACGACATCATCGAGTCGAAGCGCACGGCGGACCGGGCCAAGGATCGGGCGGTCCTCCCCATCCTCGAGGCGCTCCGTGACGAGATCGCCGAACGAGGCGAGACCTGAGCCGATCAGGTCCGGTCGGGGCTACCATCACTGACACTCACGTCAGGTTTTCCGGGGGGTCACCCATGACGAACGTCGATCTCGTGGCGCTGGCCGAGAGCCGCGGCCGCCTCCGCGCCCTGCCGACCGTCGACCAGGTCACCGCCGAGGTCGTCCGCGGCGCGATGGAAACCATCTGTTTCGAGATGGCCACGTACGTCTCCCGCACCGCGACCACACCGATTCTCAACCAGTCGAACGAGCGGAACGCCACGATCCTCGATGCCCAGGGCCGCCTCGCCGCACTCTCGGTGGGGATCCCGCAGTTCATGCTCACGTCCACCCTGCCGGTCCGCTTCGCGCTCGACTACCTCGGCGTCGACGAGTTCCGGGAAGGCGACGTCTTCGTCGCCAACGACCCCTATCACGGTGGTGGACACCTCCCCGACTACAACGTGTTCGCGCCGGTCTTCGCCGACGACCCCGCCCGCCCCGGCACGCGACACATGGTGCTCATCGCGAGCATCCAGTGCCACCACGGCGACACCGGCGGTGGCGTACCCGGCGGGTACAACGTGACCGCGAACGACATCTGGGGCGAGGGCGTCCGCTGGCCCGTCCTCAAGGTCATCGACCGCGGCGAAGAACGACGCGATGTGCTGCTCGCCCTCGCGACCAACAACCGCATTCCCAGCTACATCGGCGATATCCGCGCCCAGATCGGTGCCGCGCAGCTCGCAGTCCGACGCCTCGGTGAGGTGCTCGACCTGCACGGATCCGGCACCGTCGAGGAGTCGGTCGACTTCATGATCGACTACGCGGCGCGGCGCTTCCGGGAGGAAGTCACCGCATGGCCCGACGGCGTGTACGAAGCCGACGCCTACGTCGACCACGACCCGCTCGGGAATCCCGACATCCACCTGCACGTGAAGATCACCGTCGCCGACGACGAGTTGACCATCGATTACACCGGCTCGGACACCCGGCCCGAGATCCAGGCGTGGTCCACCTTCGGCAACACCCGGGGATACACCGTCGGCCAGATCGCGTCGATGATGGATCCCGAGATTCCGAAGAACGAAGGCTTCTTCGATCAGATCCGATTGGTCGTGCCATCGGGCTGTGTGCTCAACCCCGTACCGGGGAAGCCGGTCAGTGCGGGGACCCACCACCCGGGCGCCGACGTCGGGGAAGTCATCGCCGTCGCATTGCAACACGTGCTCCCCGACAAGGCCGTCCCGCAGACCTACAAGACCGGGATCCCCACCATCATCGTGGGCATCGATCCGACGACCGGCCAGAGCTTCACCGACCACTCGGCCGAGGTCTACGCGGGCTGGTGCAACGCGGCCAAGGGTATGGACGCCTGGGGCGCGCAGAACGCCAGCTTCGGCAACCTGTGGAAGGCCACCGCCGAGATCAACGAGAGCCTCTACCCACACGTGCAGTGGAGCCGCGACTACCGCACCGACTCGGGCGGGCCCGGCCAATGGCGCGGCCTCTGCGGGAGCCACTACGAGAAGGAAGTGCGAGTCGACGCCAAGGTCTACACCTACGTGGTGGGCATGAAGTATCCGATGCCGGGCATCTGCGGCGGCGAACCGGGCGCGCCCAACCGTATGGTGATCCGGTACGGCTCCGACGACGAGTTCGTGGTGCAACACACCGCCGACTGGGTCCCGATCTCGGCCGGCGAACGCATCATGTACGACTACGGCGGTGGCGGCGGCTGGGGGAACCCGCTCGATCGGGATCCGCACGCGGTGCTCGACGACGTGCTCGACGAGTACGTGAGCGTGACCGGCGCCGAACGCGACTACGGCGTGGTGTTCACCGGCTCGCTCACCGACCTCAGCTTGGCCGTCGACACCGCCGCGACCGAGCGCCTCCGCGCGCAGCGCCGCGGATGACCCCAACGAGGCGTTCGCGATGACCGACGTGACGTACCGAGTCGGAGTCGACGTCGGGGGCACGTTCACCGATCTCATCTGCGTGACGAGTACCGGCGATGTCGTGCTCGACAAGACGCCCACGACGCTCGACGATCAGTCCCAGGGCGTGATGACCGGCATCGGCCAACTCGCCGACCACATCGGCGTGTCACTCTCCGAGTTCTGCGTCAACCTCGAGGTGGTCGTCCACGGCACCACCACCGCCGACAACACCATGATCGAGATGAATGGTGCGCGCACGGGATTGCTCGTCACCGAGGGCCACCGCGACGAGATTGAGATGCGCCGGGTCCACAAGGAGATGATCTGGGACCCGTCGTATCCCGCGCCGCCCGCGATCGCCCGGCGGCGGGCCCGGATCGCGATCGCGGAACGCATGAGCCACACCGGCGAAATCCTCCGGCCCCTCGACGAGGACGCAGTCCGAGCCGGGGTCCGCCGCCTGCGTCTGCTCGACGTGCAGTCGATTGCCGTCATGTTCCTGTTCTCGTTCGTGAACCCGGCTCACGAACTCCGGGCAGCCGAGATCGTGCGGGAGGAGTTCCCCGAGGTCGAACACGTCTCGCTGTCCCACGAGGTCATGGCCCGCGGGCCCGAGTACGAGCGGGTCTCGACCACCCTCGTGAACGCGTACGTCGCCCCGAAGATCGCCCACTACGTCGGCCGCTTGGAAGACCAACTTCGTACGGCGGGGTACGCGGGTCAACTCCTGATCATGCAGTCGACCGGTGGCGTGATGCCGCCCGACTACGTGGCGCGCCGAGCGGTCACGCTGCTCGCGAGCGGACCGGCCGGTGGTGTGATGGGATCGGCACTCGCCGCGAGTCGTGCCGACGTCGACGACTTCATCGCCGTCGACATGGGGGGCACGAGCTTCGACCTCTGCCTCGTGCGGGGCGGACGCCCCGAGATCAAGACCGACTGGAACTGGCGCTACCGCTATTACATCGGCCTGCCCATGGTCGACGTCCAGAGCGTCGGCGCGGGTGGCGGGTCGATCGCCCGGGTCCGGCAAGGCGCGCTGTTGGTCGGGCCCGAATCGGCAGGGAGCAGCCCCGGTCCGGCCAGTTACGGCCGCGGCGGTGATCGACCGACCGTCACCGACGCCGATGCCGTGCTCGGCTACCTCCCGGCCGAAGGCTTCGCGGGTGGCCGCATGCAACTGGATATCGACGCGGCCCGTGCCGCCATCGCACGCGACGTCGCGGAACCGTTCGGTACCGACGTCACCGAGGCCGCATGGGGGATCGAACGGATCGTGAACGCCAACATGGCGAATGCGACCCGTCGGGTGCTCGCGAGTCATGGCGCCGACCCCCGCACGCTCGCACTCATCGCGTACGGCGGGAACGGGCCGGTCCATGCCTGGGCGATCGCCAACGAACTCGGCGTCGGCCGGGTGTTGATCCCGAAAGCCGCGCCCGCGTTCTCCGCACTCGGGGTCCTGGTTGCCGACTCGTTGGTCGATCTGGTCCGCTCGTACGTCACTCCCATCGCCCACGTCGACCTGGACCGACTCCATCGCCTGATGACCGAGGTCACGGGCGAGGCGACCAAGGAACTGGAACCGACCGGGTTGGCCGCCACCACCACCGAGCATTTCGTGCAAATGTGCTACCCGGGCCAGAACTTCGACATGAGCGTGCCGACTGCACCCGAGGTGGCCGAAGCCGACCTGATCGGTCTGGCCGAGCGGTTCCACGCCCAACACGAACGCGACCGCGGTTTCAGCTTCCGGAATCAGCCGCCGCTGATCCGGGGCGTCCGGCTGGTGGCGCGAGCCACCACGCCCAAGCCCGAACGGTTCGCCGCGCTCGGCACCACCACGAACGCCGCCGAGGCTCAGATCGGCACGCGCGACGCCTACTTCGGCGTGGAGTACGTGAGCACGCCGGTCTACGACGGCCCGCGCCTCGGCCCCGGGGTGGAGATCAGCGGCCCGGCCCTCGTGCAGGAGCCGTTCACCGTCGTGGTCGTCCCTCCCGGCGCGAAACTCACGCTCGACACCTCCGGGAACTACGAACTCCACCT
>JANLRZ010000189.1:0-7809 GCA_031362155.1 Acidimicrobiia bacterium
CGACGACAAGTGGGGCGAGACCGTGAAGGCACTCGTCGTACTCCGCCCGGGGACCGACGACGTTGACGAAGCCACGCTCATCGCCCACTGCCGCGACCGCATTGCCCACTACAAGTGCCCGACCTCCATCGAGTTCCGCGAGGAACTCGCCCGCACCGCCACCGGCAAACTCCAGAAGTTCAAACTCCGTGCCCCGTACTGGGAAGGCCGCGACAAGAACGTGAACTGACGCCGGGACGAAACGCCACCGGGCGATTGACCACCGCCGTCGCCCGACGTGCCGTCATGCATCGGCTCCGGCCGATTTCGATCCAGACCCACCTCAGCTCCGAGCCGGTGATCGCTGCTTCAGCGCTTCTCACATTCGAGTCGGCTACGACTCCGGCGTTCCTGCACGTTCGAGGGCGGCGAGACCGTCCCTACGTTTCCATCCCAGGTGAACGCAACCGAACGAGCTCGGCGGTCGACCGACACCTCCAGCCAGTCGCCACGAATCGTCGGGTTCCTGGTGTCGCCCCGCATCTCGATCCGCTTCGAACGGAGACGGATGTCGCGACCAAGAACTGGCCCCGCATTCGACTGCACCTTGCCGGTCTGTTGATCCCACCGCACCATCAGGCGGCCGGAGTCGAGCCGCCATCGGCCATCAAAGTGCGGTCCACCGGGTTCCAGAGCGATCGAAACCCGGCCAGCAGTGCCCGATCGGACGGTGATGACTGCGGTGATTGCCAACTCCGGATCCAGCTTGCTCGGCGGCACCGACGAGATGCCGCAGTCCCAGGTGCCCTCCGCATATCGAGCGACGCTTCCGGCGAGGTCCTGGGATGAGACGCACGCAGTAGTGACGAGGAGCACCAGAACTGCCCGTGACGCGCCGGAACGAACAGCGGTCATTCCCCGCCCAAGTTTCGATTCGAGCGAGCGCGAGCGCCGGATCACTTGACGCTGCATTCGACAGTGATCGAGGTTGGATCGGTCACGCTGCCGGGATCGAAAACGGTCAGCGGTTGAGGCGATGTGCAGACGTACTTCCCGTCACCGGATTGCGGGCTTCGGCCGGTGACTCGGTACACCCCGGGGCGCAGCGCGACGCGGGCCACACCGTCGGCGCCGACCCGGACCGAGCATCGGGCCGAGTTGGTCGATGTCGCGATGACGGTGCCCGGGAGCGGAACGGGAGGCCCCGGCGCAGGACCACCAACTTGGTTGAGCCGGACGACGACCGGAAACGCAGATCGGTGACACGCGGGGCCGGTGAGGCGCGTCGAGGCCCCGCGTCGAAATCGGGCAAGTTCTCTACCGTTGCTGCCCGACAAGGTCAGGATGTGGTTTTCGACTCGAAGCGTCGACGCCTTCCGGACCGCGTTCGCAATCGGGACGTTGTCGCAACCGATCAAAGTCGAAATGCCACGAGTGTGCACGACCAACCCGCCATCCGCGCCCAGCTGGTAAGAACCCGAAAGGCTATTGCAGCCGTCGGACGTCAACCACCGTCGGGCGGTGAAGGTGAGGAGCGGTGGGAAGCGTGAATCCGGACGCGCGAGGACACCATCGAAGCCCCGGACAAACTCCGGTTGCCACACACCGACGACGTTGACCGGCCGAGGCCGAGACGCGTGGTCGTTGGTTCCTGAACTGCAGGCCGCGAGCCAGACCAGAAGCAACGGAACCAAGCATCGCTTCACATCGGTCAGACGCACTTCACCCACCCCGTGTTCCCTGCAGCCAAGTCATCGCGGATCCTGGCCACACCCATCATGCCCGACTCGGGCGACGGCTTGCCGTGTACCCAGGCGTTGTTGATGTCCTCCGAGGCCGACGCGGAAGCTTTCAGGAGGTTCGACCCGTAGACGGCGTCCCCGTGCCGGTCATAGACCGGCAATGACCGTGCGGAACCATTCCAACCGCCGCCCGGTACTTTGGTCACGGATTCCGCAAGCGGATGCCGTCAGAGGGGGGAAGAATGAGGTCCAAGGTTCTGCTGATCGTCGGAACGGCGTTCGTCGCGGTTTCACTGGTCCACGGCGCCGCGATTGCAAAGGTCCTTCCCTACGAGTTCCAGGCGTCCGCCCGGCGCGTCGGTCCAGGGGAGCCAGTACAAATCCGCGTCGTCCTCGATCCGGCCAACGTCATCGCAGTGGAACGCATGCGATTCGTCAGCGTTTACCGGGACGACGGCCGTCGAAACGCACGCGGTCTGCCGCGCCGGGGCCCACACGTTGACGTTCCGATGCACGGGGTTGGTACGAACGAGTATCTCGGCGAGTTCTCGACGCGGAAGCCCGGGGATTACCTCATCACAGGCCTTACCAGCACCGTCGTCGACGGAAAGGCGATCCCTCGGCCGATCGAGCTGCGCGTTACCGGTCATGGCCTACATGAGGCGTCCGACATGCGCTGGGCGGGTCCCACGGCCGCGATCGTCGGACTTGCTGCCATTCTGGGAGGCCTTTTCTTCGTTCGTGCCAGGCGACTGGCTCACGCGTCCTAGCACGGGTCAAGCTTCGTCGACATCCCCACGTCGGCGGGATTCGATCTGGCCCGGTGGGTGGGTCGTGTAGCGGTGCGTGTTGGGATCGAGACGCCGACCGAGCACCGAGACGCTGTCCTAGATGCAAACCAACGCTGAACAGACGCTGCGTCCAGCGGCTCGGCGCCGCGCGTTGGCACACCAAATGGTCACGTCACTCGACTCGATGCGTTCCGCGGAACGTGTCAGGAACTGACATCCCCGCGCCAAGGTCGCGCGGGCGGGCTCGGTGTGTCGTCACCGAGCGAGTTCAGATCGAGGGAGCGTCAGCGACGGAGGTCTGCATGTCCGAGCGAATGGCGGCATGCCGAGTTCGTCGGCATCAGTATCAGCGGTAGTCGATCGCGACCTTGATCGCCCCCGACGTCTCCTGATCGGCCAGCGCACCGAATGCGTCCCGCCACTGCTCCAACCGGAATGTGTGCGTGAGCATCCCGGTGAGGTCGATCCGCCCGGACTCCACCATGTCGAGGTAGTGGGCGATGCCGTGCTTGCGAACGCCCTCGACCTCCTCGAACCCGAAGGCGTTCGACCCGGTGAGGGTGATCTCCTTGAAATACACCGGCGTGTCCTCCCACCGGGCCGGTCCGTGCATCCCGAGCTTGACCAGCGTGCCCCGCGCCCGCAGAACCCGGGCGCCCACTTCGAGGGTTTCCGCCGCGCCGATCGTGTCGTAGACGACGTCGACGCCGCCAGGAAAGGCCATCGGAAGACCGTCGGCCGGTTGGAGGACACCACCGGACCACGCGGCGATCGCATCGATGAGTTGGTCCCGAGGTTCGGGCACCACGGTCACGGCAGCGAACGACTCCGCCAGCGCGGTCTGGGTCGCGAAGCGAGCGACGGCCATCACCTCGACGCTTGGGTACAGGGCCCGCAGAATTGCGATTGCACTCGTCCCGAGTGCGCCGGCGCCGTAGACCAAGACCTTGGAATCGGGTCGGGGCGGGTGGCGAGTGATGCCGTGCAGTGAGACCGCGAACGGGTCGGCGAAGACCGCCTGCTCGTCGCTCATCGAGTCGGGCACCTTGAAGAGCATCGAGTCGTGGGCCGCCATGCGTTCGCCGAACCCGCCAGGCACGTCCTTGCACATGCCGGTGTGGATCCCGGGCCCGATCGGTCCGACGCCGAAGGACCAACACTGGCTGAGGTCGCCGGCCTGGCACGCGGGACACCATTCGGCGACTTGGCGAGGACCACACGAGAGCCATGGGTTCAACACGACTCGATCCCCCACCGCCAACCCTTTCGCCTCGGGTCCGAGGTCGACCACGTCGGCCACGACCTCGTGCCCCATGACGTGGGGAAACGAGACGAAGTTCTTCATCGGGTTGTCGGCGAACGATCCCGATCGCTCGGGCGACGTAAAACTCGCGTAATCGAAGAAGGCCTGCTTCGATTCCGATCCACAAATGCCGACCAGTCGCGGCTCGGTCATGACCCAGTCCGGGCCGAACCGGGTGGGCTCATCCATGTCGACAAGCCGCATCGGGGCGGTGGCCAACATCTTGAGATTCCGGATCTCGGTGTCGGGGACGGGAACCGGCTCGGGCTCAGTTCCGAAGAGGAGTGCGCGCATCGGCCCAGCGTATGACGCTCACGTCAGGTACGCACCTGCCGCCCGTCCGCGGTCGCAGCGCGGAGGATGCAAGAGTGGGCGGATGGCAGACGAAGCCCGGCTCATGCTGCGCAACGTTCGGCTCGGTTCCTCGCGCGGCTCACTGTTCGTCTTCGGTGACCGGCTCGAACTCGCGACCGACGACGGCGACCGTCGGATCCCCATCACCGACATCGAGCGAGTGGCGAACCGACGGTCGATCCGCGGCAGTCGACTGCTGATCGCGATCCGCGGCGGTCAGGTCATCGAGGTCCGACGCTTGAGCGCGTCAGACACCGCCACCGCTCATCGGGTCATTCTCGCCATCGCCCGCGCCGCCCACTGAGGACGCGGCGGCGGCCTCGTTCACCACGGTCTCCGGCCGGCCCGGCCCTCGACCATTGGATCCGAGGTAGCGGATGAGGCTCGCGGCGAGACCGTCGAGACTGCCGCCTCCGCCACCGGTGACGAGTACCTCGGGAACCACCGTGATGTGTCCCTCCGCCACCGCATTGGCCACCGCGACCAGCGCCGTCGCGGCTTCGCCGAGCGCTTCCTTCTGCGCCTCGAATCCGGTGGCCCGAGCGACGCCCAAGGCTTCGGCCGCCTTGGCCTCGGCGAGCCCGACGGCCTCGATCTTGGTCGCCTCGGCTCGACCCGTCAGTTCGACGTAGGCGGCCTCACCCGTGGCTTCGGCCTGGCGCGCATCGGCGCGGTTGCGTTGGATATCGACGCTGACCTGCGCGTTGGCGAGCTCGGCCTGCATGTCGGCAGTGCCCTTGGCCTTCTCCATCTGGATGCGGGTGGTCTGGGCCCGCTCCATCTCTTCGAAGGTCGCCTTCTCCTGGTTCGCGATTTCTCGCTTGGTCAGGACCTCGACCAGTTCGGCCGGGAAGTGGACGTCCTGGATGTAGACGCCCTTGGTCTCGACGTCGTAGAGCTGGAGGTACTCGGTGACGTGGACGAGCGCGGCCTGCTGCACCTGCATCCGAGTCTCGATGAACGTGACCGCGGGCTGATCCTGCAGCGTGTTCCGGAAGTGGTTGCCAACGGCCGACTGCAACACCTCGTTGACGAGATTGAGCATCGTGCCGACCATGGAGATCACCTTCGGCGCGCGGGTGTCGGGCACGTGGATCTGCACCTGGAGTTCGATCGCGAAGACGAACCCTTCGCGGCTCTTGCCCTCGATCGGTGCGAGGTGCGCGTCGAGATTGTGTGATGCGCTCACCTCCTTCGACCAGTTGAGCGTCAAGATCGACGTCGGCACGATCTCGGGCGCGTAACAGCGCGGATTGATCGGGTACTTGCCCGTCCGCAACGGCTCCCGCCAGATACCGCGATGACCGGGCGACACGATCGAACCGAATTTGAACTCACTGCCGGACGTGTCGAGCGTCGGCAGTCCCACGAACGCCTTGATGACCGCGACTTCGCCCTGGTTGACCACCAGCATCGGAACCATCTCGACCCGGACGAGGAACGGGTTCAACAGATACGCGCCGTAGAGCAACGGGTCGTGCTGCAGACCGATCTTGCCGCCGGCCGCGAGGAACGCCTGGATGTCCTGGTAGTTGTTGTGCTGGATGTTCTTGTTCCCGAGGAGCACCTCGATGATGCGCGCATCGGTCTCGCTCGTAGACGCACCCCGTTCGACGGCGTCCTGCTCCATCGCGGTGACGTCTTCGTAGCCCATCAGGCGGCTCGCGATATCTCCCGACGGCAACGGCTCACCTTCGAGCACCGTCACGATCCCGATCATGTCGACCGGGCCCTCCGGCGAGATCACCACGACGCGCAGCGCCTCGGCCGCCAGCCCGAAGGAGGCGGGTGTGAGCATCCCACCGCTGCCCCGAACTTGCGCGGCGATGTCGGGCGACACGGGGACGCCGTACACCTGACCCGGTGTCAACACCAGGAAGGCGACCGGGTGGATCGGCACCAGGGTGCCGGGCGGAAGCACCGGGCGTTGCACGCCTTTCTGGCCGCCGCCGTCGATGAACGCGCGCAGCTTCGAGAAGTTGCCGAACTCGGACTTGTACACACCGCTCTTGGCCCCGATCGGCAACGCCTGGCCGACCTGCGCGATGACCACTCCGATCTCGCCGGCGGGGACCTGGACCCATGGATACTTCTGCACCGCAAAGACCGGCCACAGCTTGAGGCGCAAGCCCGGCGTCAGCAGTTCGGCCTGGTACCCGGCCTCACCGCGAAACGCGATCGGGTTGTCTTCGTTCAACTTACGAAACGACAGGCGCTTGTTGACCAGACCTACTTGGGCCGGTCCGATCAGGTGGACCGACTTGTACAACAGCACCGCCACCAGGAACACCACTACGAGCACACCAACAATCACTGCCCACTCCCTCGTCGGCGCTAGGTATCACCCATTCGTATCACTGTTCCTCGGCCCGCGAGTACGGCATTCTCCAAACGAACCGGGCAGGATAGGGAGATGCCCGGCCGCACTCACGGAGAAGTTCATCGCTCCGATCGCATCGGCTGGTTGCGGGCCGCCATGCTCGGTGCTCAGGACGGCGTCACGTCGACTGCCAGCCTTCTGATCGGCATTGCCGCGGCCAACAGCGACCGCAACGCACTCATCATCGCGGGAGTGGCGGCCGTGGTCGCGGGCGCGATGTCGATGGCGGCCGGTGAGTACAACTCGGTCTCGTCCCAGCGCGACACCGAGCAGGCCGACATCGCTCGCGAGACGGCCGAGCTCGAGGACTACCCCGCCGTCGAGTTGGAAGAATTGACCCAGATCTACGAACAGCGCGGGCTCGACCGTCCGCTCGCCCGTCAGGTCGCCATCCAGCTCACCAAGGCCGACGCGCTAGCGACCCACGTCCGTGACGAACTCGGCATTCACCACGGCGGCTCGGCCCGCCCCGTGCAGGCCGCCGTCGTGTCCGCGGTCGGCTTTTTGCTGGGCTCGGTGCCGTCGGTCCTCCTCGCGGTGCTCCTGCCGTCCGGCGCGCGGATCGTCGGCGTGGCGATCGCTGCGCTCGTGCTCCTTGCCGTCGTGGGCGCGACCAGTGCCCGGCTCGGCGCGGCACCGGTCACCCGGGCCGCGATCCGGGTGACGCTGATCGGTGGCATCGCCATGGGTCTCGCCGCCGTCATCGGCAACCTGCTCGGCACCGTCGTCTAACCCCCGAACTTGCGTCAATAACCCGCCCAATCGAGGGGGTTATTGACGCAAGTTCGCTTGGAGGGCGGGGGCGAGGTCGCCGTGGGGGTCGACCGTCACTCGGTCGAGGCCCAGCCAGGCGGCCATCAACCTCAGTTCTTCAGCCAACTCCTCGGCCACCTCGGGTGACGGAATGGGGTCCTCACCAAACGTGCCGCGCACGCGGAGTGCCTTCTCGGCGCGGTCGGCTTTGAGGTCTACGCGAGCAACGAGTCGGTCACCGAGCAAGAAGGGCAACACGTAGTAGCCGTGCACGCGCTTGGGCGCGGGAACGTAGATCTCGATCCGGTAGCGGAAACCGAACAGTCGCTCGGCCCGGTCACGGTTCCAGATCAAGGAGTCGAACGGCGACAGCAAGGCCCGCGCCTGGACCCGACGGGGCCTCCGGGCCCCGGGATGCATGACCGCGGGCTTGGTCCAACCGGCCACGCGGGCCGACCGGAGCAACCCTTCCTCGACCAACTCCGCCACGATCGGGCGAGTCGCAGG
>JANLRZ010000236.1:0-5268 GCA_031362155.1 Acidimicrobiia bacterium
GAAAGCGGAGGGTACGACGTTGGTCCTCTCGCAGGGCATCGGTGGTTTCGAGGAGTCACTGATCGTCGAGCGCCCCGATGGCCCATCGTCGTACGAGCGGCAGGTCCTGGTTCCCGCGGGCATCAAGGCGGTGCAGACGAAGTTAGGTGTCGACTTCGTCGACGGCGATGGTGCCGTGGTCCTGTCGTTCGGGCGTGGGTTCGGTGTTGATGCCGCCGAGGATCAGGTCGCGGTGAGTACCGATCTGGTCGGCCAGGATGGCGAGGTCGTTGGCATCCGCGTGAGTGTCCCGGAGAAGTGGTTCGGTGCCGCGGATCGGAAGTTCCCGGTCACGATCGACCCGTGGGCATTGTGGGCGCAGTACTACGCGGCCGACACCTACGCCCAAGTTGGACAGTCGGCGCCCTACGGGTCGGGAGACTGGTTCAAGACCGGGGTGTCCTCGACTGGATACGAGGCGCTGGGTTACGTGCGTTTCTGGGGTCTTCCCCAGGATTCTTTCGGAGCTCACGTCGCGATTCGTCAGAGCGAACTCTGCCTCCGAGTCACGCCTGGCCAAGAAGCGAACCCGAAGCCGATCACCGCGGTCGGTGTCGACGCGTTCGACTACGCGACGCTGATGTATCAGCCTGGCGCGCCGAACAACGGTCTCCCTTCGGTGGATGGGCGAGTCCCGGCCACGACTGGCACGATGCCGGGCCAAGCCACGACTCCGGGTTGGGTACCGGGTTGCAGCGCATCCGGGTGGACCAGCGTTGATGTCTCGAATGCTACGGGCGTCCGTCAGAAGGAGGGCCTCGACTGGGTGGCGATCGGACTATCGGGGAACAACCAATCCGGTGCCGGGACGGCCAAAGACTTCATCAGTGTGGAGGGCGCCTCTCCGGGGCATGCCTATGCCGGCACGGGTGGTGCGCCGGTGCTCAGAGTCACGTGGAAGTGGTCGGCATACCAGACGACGCTGGTGAGCCCGGCCGATGGTGCGCAGGTCGCGACGATGACGCCAACGCTCCAGGCGATGTTGCCCGGGCCGTTGGAACCGGCCGCGGGCGGTGGTGGCGCGAACTACCCCGGGCCGGTGCAGATCATGTTCCAAGTCGGGACGAGCCCGGACCTCAACTCGGGTGGCCAGGTGTGGTCGTCGGGCTGGTTGTCGGCTCCGGCGACCGGGCAAGCGAAGTCTTCGACCATTCCGGCGAACATCCTGGAGAACGGCGGAACCTATTACTGGTCGGCAATCGTGTTCGACGGAGAAATTTGGTCCGTTGCGTCGAACGCACGAAAATTCACGGTCAATCTCCAGCTCGGTGGATCCGGGCCGAGCCCGTACGACTCGCTTGGCCCGGCAACGGTGAACCTGGCGACCGGCAACCTGTTCGTGAAGACTCAGACCCAGTCGTTCCCCGCGGTGGGCGGCACCGTGGGAGCGACGTTCTCCTACAACTCGCTGGCGCCCTCCGATCAAGGACTCAAGGGCGAGTACTTCGGACAGAACAACTACACGAACCTGGTGGCCGAGCGCCGCACACCCTCCCTGTGGTTCCAATGGGGCACGAGCCCGCCGTTCGAGAATGGCCCGACCTCGGGGTGGTCCGCGCGATGGTCCGGGTACGTCCAGGCGTCTGGCACCGGTGGCCTCTCGAACTACACCATCTGGACCTCCCACGCCGGTGCTACGAATATCTACGTGGACGGGGGCTCCTCGGCGATCTACTCCCAGTACAACTCGGGCTACTTCGGATGGTTCAATCCGTCGTGGCCGGTGTCGTGGACGCCGGGATCGTGGCACAAGATCACCGTCGATTTCGTGAACCTCAATACGGCATCCGGGTTGGATGTCCGGCTGATCAAAGGCACGGCGGATCCGAACGTGTCGACCACGTCGAGCCAACCCTTGGGCGGGAGTCTGTTGAAGAAGTCGGATTCGCCGCTGCCCGACCAGTGGGCGCTCTCCGCCGACATCGATGGGTCGCTGCCCTACGTTCGGCTGGCGAACTCGAACAACACGGTGTCGCTGGTCCAAGCCGATGGCGGCCTGGACCGGTTCACCTGGACGGGCACGGTCTATCGGCCCGAGGGATCGGCATCAGGCGACCTCTTCTACGGGTGTGCCACTCCGACCCAGTGCGGGTGGACGTGGAGTGGCAACGGGACCTCGATCTACTTCACCCCGAGGGGCGAGGTCGGCACGTCGTCGACCGTGGCCGACGAGTTCCATCCGGCATCGCTGGTCTACACATGGAACACGCCACCGGGCCTGAGCGTGACCCGCTTACGCTCGATTACCGACCCGGTGTCGGGCAAGCAGGCAATCTTCTCGTATCGAGGGCAATCGAGCGGTGAGGTCTGCGCGACGCCGTCCGAGACGCCGATCGGCATGCTGTGCGATATCAGCTTCACGGCATGGGGTCCCGACGCCGGGCACATGAGTTTGTCGTACACGGCGAATCGGTTGACCGGGTTCCGCGGCCTCGGGAGTTCGGGTGTCGGTTGGGAAGACGTGACGTTCGCCTACAACAACGGCTTGATCAGTGAGATCCGCGACCCGCTGGCCAACGAGAAGCAGCTCGCGAACCAGATACCGAACGACTCGCGAATCAATACGATCATCAGCTACTTCACGTCGGGACCCGAGTCCGGGCGAGTGCAGTCGGTGAAGACGCCGGAGCCGGCGCCCACGCTGGTGAGCACGCCCGACGAGACCGTGCGCCAGCTGCACACCTACGCGTATTCGGGTGCACCCCTCACGACGACCACGGTGCAGGGCCGTACTCAAGCGACGACGGGGACGGGAGTCGCGATTCGGACGGTCAACTACGACTCGGCGACGACGCGGCTCCTCACCGACCAAGACGCAACCGGCCACGTGACCTGGCGGGTGTGGAACGACGCGATGAACGCGGTGGAGAAGACCATCGATCCCGCCGGGTTAGCGACCACGACGATCTTCGACCCCAACCGGCGTCTCCCCATCGAGACATGGGGCCCCGCGACCAACACCTGGTTCACTGCGCAGAACGGCCTCGCGCCGGCCGCGGCCAATGTGAGCCAGGTGCCCCATACGACGGTGGCCTATGACACGGCGGAGATCGGAACGCCATGGCAGGGCCTGGTTGCGCGTTGGTACGACACGTATAACCCCGGCGCGGTACCCACCAAGACCCGGATGTTCAGTTCGACGTTCGGCCAGCCCGAACTCGGAGCATCATGGGGTTTCGGTTCACCCGAACCGGCGATCGGTGCCGACACCTTCTCCGGGGTGCTGAGCGGCGACATCTGGTTGCAGGCGGCGACCACCAATACACCGGGTGGTCGGTGGTGGTTCCGGGTCGAGGCCGATGATCAGGCTTCGTTGTTCATCGACGACCAAATCGTCACGTCGGGCGTCGCGGGACAGGCAGGGGAGGCCAGCATCGGCCGGGATCTGGTCACGACCGATTGGCACAAGGTGCGCGTCGTCACGAAAGAGAATGGCGGCACTGCTTCGTTCCGGGTCCTCTATCGGATCGGTTCGACCGGCTTGTGGGTTCCGATTGTGATGAGTCAACTCCGACCGAGACTCGACCTCGCGACTCGAGCCACGGGCGCAGATGGCAAGATCTCGACGACTCGGTACGACGAAGCGGGTGATGGCATCGAGAAAGTGCTCGGGATCGCGACGGCGACGACCGCCGACTACGGCGGGCTGAATGCGGTCACGTCGTCTCGGTTCGAAGACGTGGGCAATGCCAACGGGTTCATCCGCCCGGATCACAAGTACTTGCCATCGGGTGCAGCCTCGGAGACGACCGAATCGTTCTATGCGCCGGGCGCGACGGCGGCGTACCCGACCGGTGCCGCGACCTACGCCGGGTGCCCGACATTGGGGAGTGCCCCCAATCAGGCCGGCTTCGTCAAGAAACACTTGGATGCTGACCCCGGGTCCGGGGCCGTGTCGATCGAGACGATCTACAACCAGCAGGGCAGCTCCGCGTTCACCAAGGAATCGGGTGACACGCAGTGGTCATGCAGCGCGGTCGACGCACGTCTGCGCCCGGCGAAGTCGATCACCCGCGGGAAGCAGATTCAGTACGCCTACGCGCCGGGTGAGGTCACGACCAGTTACACCAACCCCGAGGGCGGCGCGGACCTGACCACGATTGCTCGCGTCGACCTGCTGGGACGGCGGGCCTTCTATCAAGACGAGCGAGGAAGCCAGACCCGCAGTGTCTTCGATGTTGCCGGTCGGCCGATCCAGACCTGGCGCAAGCTTCCGGGCGGGTCCGACACCATGGTGTGGGCCTCGTTCGGGTACGACAACGACAATCGGCTCCTCGCTGGTGTGGAGTTCGTGTCGAACGCCTCGGGGCGGGCGACGGTGTTCACCTACGACGCCAATGGTCGTCTGTCGAAGTCTGAGGAGCAGGTGGGTGGCGTGGTGAAACTCACGACCACGACGACGGTGGACGCGAACACGGGCCGGTTGAACGACAAGAAGAGCGTGGCGGGCAATCTCACGTTCGACGAGGTGCCGGGCTATGACCTGGCCGGGCGGCAGACGTCGATCAGTGAGGGGATCAGTGGTGCGTCGTCGTCGTTGATTGGGCGGGCGGCTTCCTACGATGGGGTGGGCCGGTTGCGGGAGTACTCCCAGACGGGTTCGGCGGGCAATGTGGGTCGCCGGTACGACTACGACGCGAATACGAACCGGACGCGGACGTGTACTTCGTCGTCGGTGCCGACGAACTATTCGGGGTGTGCGACGCCGTTGGCGGTGTTTGATGGGGCGGATCGGGTGACGAGTTCGCCGGGTCGTACCGGGTATGTGTATGACGCGCATGGGAACATCACGAGTTTCACGCGGACGGGTGTGGGGGTGGTGAGTTTCTCCTACGACGAGTATGACCATGCGACGGTGATCAATGATGGGGTGACGAAGACGGAGGAGTGGTTGGCGCCGTCGGGTCGGGTGTTGCATCGGAAGGTCACGACGGTGAGTTCGGGCACGGTGACGGAGAATGTGGTGTTCGGATATTCGGGTGGTGGTGATAGTCCGGCGTGGTCGCAACCGGCTGCGGGTGGGACGGTGACGTCGTTCGTGGGTGGTGCGGTGATTGTGGGGTCGGCGGTCACGTTCAATGCGACGAATGTGCATGGTGATGTGATTGGCACGGTCGACGCGGCGGGGGTGATGAGCCTGGTGGTGACGGCCGACGAGTTCGGGCGGGGTGGGACTCCGCCGGGATCAAGGTTGGGTTGGTTGGGTGGTTCGGCCCGGTTCACGGCGGC
>JANLRZ010000246.1:0-13612 GCA_031362155.1 Acidimicrobiia bacterium
CAGGTGGACATCGGATTCCCACGTGTACCCGATACCGCCGTGGACCTGGATTGCCTCCTTGGCGATGCGACTCACCGCGTCACCGGCGGCGGCCTTGGCCATCGCCGTCGCGAGTGCGCGCCGATCATCGTGTTCCGCGATGGTCAACGCCGCGTAGTAGCTCAGTGATCGGGCCCGTTCGAGCAGGATCAGCATGTCGGCGAACTTGTGCTTGATTGCCTGGAACGAACCGATCGGCACGCCGAACTGCTCGCGCTGTTTCACGTAGTCCAGTGAGAGGTCGAAGACCTGTTGGGCGGCCCCCACGGCATCGAGCGCGAAGGCCACCGTGGAGAGATGGATGGCCCGGCGGATGCCGGCCGCCGTCGCCGCACCGGGTGCGCCCAGCATGCGATCGGCGCTGACAGCGAGTTGATCGAAATGGACGGTGGCCAGGATTCGGCTGGGATCGGTGGCATCGATCGGTTCGATTCGGACCGCGTCGACCGGTACGACCCACGCGCCGATGCCGTCGTCGTCGGTCGTGCCCAGCTCGCGGGCGACGACGACGATCTCGCCGCCGCGTACCGGTTCGACCACGAAGTGTTTGCTCCCGTGCAGCTCCCAGCCGGTCGCGGTCGGCGTGGCCTCGACGGTCGTCGCGGCCGGGTCGATCGAACCCGAGGCCTCGGCGATCGCGGTGGTGCCCCACGATGCGCCCTGCGCGATCGGGGCGAGCCAGGTCTGCTGCGCGTCCGGCGAGCCGAGCTCGGTGACTATCGGCACGAACTGCGTCAGCGTGGCGAAGATCGGCCCGGGCGCCATCGCGCGTCCGAGCTCCTCGGTCACCAACGCGAGTTCGATGGGGCCGAATCCGAGCCCACCGGCGGCCTCGGGCACGGTGAGTGCGGGCCAACCGAGCTCGGCCATCTGCTCGGTCAGCCGGGTCGCCTCGATCGAGCCGCCGCCGATGCGGGTCTCGACAATGTCGCGCACCAACGTGATGGGGCATTCGGCGGCCAGCACCGATCGGACGCTGTCGCGCAGGTCCTCGTGTTCGGGATCAAAGTCCAGCTCCATGGGCGCGGACCCTATCGCTCGGGTCGGGGACGATTCGCGGGTTCCAGCATCCTCCGCAGCGCCGCCCGGTCGACCTTCTCGCCGACGGTCAGCGGGAGTTCGGTCACCAGCTGGATGGCCTCGGGCAGCTTGTAACGAGCGAGGTTGACCGCGGCAAAGTCGCGCAGTGCGTCGAGCGTCGGCGGATCTGCGGCGTCGCGAGCGACGACCATGATGACCCCGACCTCACCCATCACGGGATCAGGTCGGGGGACGACGGCAACCGCGGCGACCGCGGGATGGGCAGACAGGACCGCCTCGACCTCGACCGGGTACACGTTGTATCCGCCCCGTACGTACATCTCCTTGCTCCGACCGACGAGTCGGAGGCGACCGGCGTCGTCGACCCAACCGAGATCGCCGGTCCGGACGTGCCCCGACGGGGCGAACGCGGCGCGGGTGGCTTCCGGGTTGTTCCAATACCGCTGCATCATCGCGGGGGAGCGCAGGCACACCTGGCCGACGGCACCGGTCGGGACAAGTTCGTCTGCCTCGTCGAGGATGGCGAGATCGACGGCCGGGTGCGGGCGGCCGACGCTCACGATCGCGTCTTCAGGGGGATCGTCGAACGCGGTACCAAGCCCGATGCCGGCCTCCGTGCACGAGTAACGAGTGGCGAGCGCGGCGCCGAACCGTTCGCGGGCCTCGGTCGCAGTCGCCGGGGTGATCGGCCCACCCCCGACGACGATGGCTGCCACGCTGGTGAGGTCGAAGGCGTCGAACTCGGGATCGGCCAGCATCAGCGCCAGTTGGGTCGGCACCCCCGCAACCGTGGCCATGCGTTCGCGGGCCAGGAGTTCGAGCGCAGCCCGCGCCCGCCACTTCGTCATGATGAAGCTCGTCCCGCCGCGCATGAGGTTGCCGGGCAACTTGGTCATGAACCCGAGATGTGCGAACGACGTGCCGGTGAAGCTGCGCGTGCCGCCACCCCACGTCCCACCGACGTCGGTCTCTGTGATGAACTCGAGTTGGCGGTTCGTGTACAGCGCCCCCTTGGGGAGGCCGGTCGTCCCCGACGTGAAGATGATCGCGACCGATCGGTCGGGGTCGTCGGGAAGCGGTGGCACGTGGTCGCCGTGCAGGGCCCGGAGGATGTCAGGCGCGGCCTCGGCCGGTTCCGTTTCCTCGACGACGAGCGCGGGATCCGACGGGGTCAATCCCGGCGCCGCCAGGACCAACCGAGGGGTCGCGATCTCGAGAACGGCGTCCCGTTCGCTCGGGGAGAGCCGGTCGTTGACGCCCGTGGTGATCGCGCCGAGTTTCGCGGCGGCCAGATAGGCGACGAGATACTCGGGGCCGGGCGGGAGGACGAGTGCGAGTACGTCACCCACGCCGAGCCCCCGTCGAGCCAAGCCGGCGGCCACTCGATCCGAGGCCCGATCAACGTCGGTGTAGGTGAGGGCCCAGCCGGCGGGTGCCACGTAGGCGGTAGCATCGCCGAACCGGCGGGCCGCTTCGGAGGCGATTCGGGGGAGCATGGCCAGAGAATCGCACAACTCGGGAGTCGTGCCGCGTCGATCGCGCGGCGCGGGCACCTCGGGGACGCCTGCTCGGGATCGCGAGTTGCGGGCCCAGGGCCGGAAGACGATGCAGAAGCTGGCCGATGCCGGGCTGCGGGTCTTCGCCCGGCGCGGATATCACGAAGCCCGAGTCGACGACATCGTGCGCGCGGCCCGAACGTCGCACGGCACCTTCTATCTCTACTTCGCGAATAAGGAAGACCTCTTGCGAGCCCTGGCCGTGGAGTGTGCCGCGGCCATCGAGGAGGTCGCCGCAACGGCGCCGGCGGTCACGCCCGACCGCGCCGGTGAGGAGGCGTTGGCCGAGTTCCTCGGATCGTTCCTGAGGGTGTACTCCCGCTACGGCGTCGTGATCCGAGCGTGGATGGAACGGCAGGTCACGGATCGGAGTGTGGACCGGCTCGGGGTGCAGGCCTTCACGCACGTCGCCGAATCACTTGGACGAGAACTCGCCGCCGCGGGCGCTCCGCACGACGCGGCCACCGTGGCCGCCCTCATGGCGATGCTCGAACGCACGAGCTACGCAATGACCTCTCGGGATCTCGGGTTCGACCCGGACGCGGCATTGGCGACGTTGACGCGCGTGATCCACCGGGGTTTCTTCGCGGGGGTGCGGTGACTCCGACGCCGACGCCGGTTGCTTCTCCGCTCGGTCCGCGTTTCGAATCGTTGGATGGCCTTCGCGCCATCGCAGTATCGGCGGTGTTTCTGTTCCACGGAGGGTTTTCTTCACCGCTGCTGGGCGACCTGATGACCCGGGTGTTGGTCCATCTCGACACCGGCGTGCAGGTGTTCTTCGTGCTCTCGGGGTTTCTGATCTATCGCCCGTTCGTGGCTGCGCATCTCCGGAATGGTCCAGCTCCGGGCGTCCGGAGCTACGGCACGAGACGGGCCGCCCGAATCTTCCCGGCTTATTGGGTTGCCCTTGGGGTGTTGATCGGGCTTGGATGGATCACGATCGAGCGCGATGTGCTCGCGCACATCACCCTGACGCAGCTGTACTTCTCGAATGGCAACGTGTTTGCCGGGATCGCAGTGGCGTGGTCGCTGTCGGTCGAGGTGAGTTTCTACGCCTTTGTTCCGGCCTGGTCGTGGCTGATGCGTCGGCTAGGTCGAAGCTACCCATTGCTCATTGAGATGCTCGGAGTCGTGGTCGTCGGCGCAGTAGGGGCCGCCGCGATCTGGTGGTCGAATGTCCACGCGCTGCCGTATTGGGCCCAGGTGTTGCCAACCTCGTTGGCCACCCTCGGAGCGGGCATGGGTCTCGCCGTACTCAACGCATGGGCCGAACACAACGAGCGAGTTGCTTCCCGGCTCAACCGCCTTGGTTCACCGGCGTTCATGTGGTGGCTTCTCGCCGGCGCGGTGTTTACGTTCCAATGCTCGGTCTACTACGGCTACCTGCTGGCTGATGGTGTGCAAATTGCGCGGGATCAACTCCTTCGTGTGCCCGTCGCGACCTTGCTCGTGGTGCCCGCGGTGTTCGGGGCCGGTGGTGCAATCCGACGGCTCTTGCAGTCGCGCCCGCTGGTGTACCTCGGTGTCGTCAGCTACGGCATCTACCTCTGGCATACTCCGATCCTCGACCAGATCACGCACGTCCGGGCCATCCCGCCGAACCTGCGTATCTGGGTTGCCTTCGCGGCGACGCTCGGAATCGCGTCGGTCAGCTGGCACTTCCTGGAACAGCCAATTCTCCGCCGGGTTCACGCCCGCCGTTCGATTCCGGCGCGCGTGTCTCAAGGGCTCGGTCAAGACTCGAGCGCGGGAACTGCGAGTTAGTCGGTGCCGAGGAGCAGGGTCGCGGTGGAGGAGAACCAACCGCCGGTGCCGTTGACGCACGCGATCTTCGCGTCGGGGACCTGACGGTCGCCGCCCTCGCCGCGGAGTTGGCGCACGGCTTCCACCATGAGGAACATGCCCCGCATTCCGGGGTGACAGGCCGAGAGGCCACCACCGTCGGTGTTGGTGGGCAGGGCACCGCCCACGCGCAGCTTGCCGTCCTCCACGAACGGACCGCCCTCACCCTTCCCGCAGAAGCCCAGGGCTTCCAGCGAGAGGAGGACCATGGGGGTGAACGCGTCGTAGATCTCGCAGACGTCGACGTCGTCGGGGGTCAAGCCCGCTCGCTCGAACGCGAGGCGGCCGGACCGCACGGCGGGGGACTCGGTGAAGTCCTCCCATTCGCTCATCGTCGTGTGGCTCGAGGTCTCGCCCGATCCCAAGACATAGACAGGTGGGCGGGCCAGGTCCCGCGCCCGTTCCTCCGATGTGAGGACGATCGCGCCGCCACCGTCGGAACGGATACAGCAGTGCAGCTTGGTCAGCGGGTCGGCGATCATCGTCGAATTCTGCACGTCGTCGATCGTGATCGGGTCGCGGTAGTACGCGTCGGGGTTGAGACCGGCGTTGAACCGGGCCGACACCGAGATCTCCGCGAGTTGCTCGATGGTCGTGCCGAACTCGTACATGTGCCGCTGCGCGGCCATCGCATACTTGGCGATCAGCGTGTGACCGTACGGGGCATCGAACTGCACCGGTCCCCGGGCACCGAACGACAAGTTCGCCCGGCGGTGGCTGGTCTTGAGGTCGGCCCGGCTCGTGGAGCCGTACACCAGCACGATGACGTCGGCGTGGCCCGCTTGAATCGCGGCGATCGCGTGTTCGGCGATGACGACCCACGCGCTGCCGCCGACCCCGGTGCCGTCGATCCACGTCGGGCGCAGTCCGAGGTACTCCGCGATCTCGACCGGTGCCATGAGGCCCATGCCGGTGGAGCCGAACCCGTCGATGTCGTCCTTGGTGAGTCCGGCATCGGCGATCGCCCGACTGGCCGCTTGGTAGTGCAGCTCGAACGGCGACTGCGTGTCGACGCGCCCGCAGTCCGAGAGGGCCGCGCCGACAATGGCGACGCGCCGACTCGGGGTCATCGCAACTTCCAGTCGATCCGGGCGCCCGACTCGAAGAACTTCTGGCCCTCGGCAATCGAATCCTGGCTGGTGCCCATCGCAACGTAGGCATACCCGAGTCGCAGGGCGTCGCGTTGTCCGTGCTCACGCGCGCCCCAGATGGCCCGCACCGTTCCTTCGACCGCGAGTGCCGGCGCCGAGGCAATCGCTTCCGCCGCCCACGTCGCGCGGTCCATCAACTCGCCGGCCGGCGCGATCTCACTGACCATGCCGATCTGGTGCGCCCGCGCCGCCGACATCCGTTCGTGATTCCCGAGGAGCGAGACCCGCATGATCTCGGGGAACGGCATGATCCCCGACATGTGAATGGGCTCGTACGCGGCCGTCATCCCGTAGGTGACGTGTGGGTCGAAGAACGTGGCGTGCTCGGACGCGATGATGAACTCGACTTCTCCGAGCATGTAGAAGGCCCCGCCGCACGCCATGCCGTTCACCGCGGCGATGACTGGCTTCCAGAGGTCGCAGGACTTCGGCCCGAGGTTGTCGCCGGGGTCGTTGAACATGAAGGGGGTGGAGCCCGAACCGACGATGTCGTCGTCGGTGGTGGCGTCGGTGTCGCCGCCCATCTGTTCCATGCGGTCGATGCCCGTGCAGAAGGCTTTGTCGCCGGCACCGGTGAGCACGATGCACCGCACGTCGTCGTGCCGGCGCAGCCCGCGCCACAGCGCGCGGACTTCCTTCTGCATGAGGGAGTTGAACGCGTTGTGCCGTTCCGGCCGGTTGAGGGTGACGTACGCCACCCCATTGCGTTCCTCGTAGAGCAGCGTCTCCAAGTCGGTGGGGATCGGCACGACTACTTCCGCCGCTGCGCGTCGATACCCGCGTTCATCGTCTTGAAGTGATAGCGCCCGAGGATGCGACCGATGTCGGTCGGGTCCCACTGGGCGGGCGCGCCTTCCTTGTCGGTGGCGAAGAACTCCTCGCCCATCTCCCACGGTTGGTAGACGCACAACGAGTTGCCGACCATGCGCAGCACCTGACCGGTGAGCGGCTTCGACTCGTCTGATGCGAGGAACACCACCGCCGGTGCCGAGTTGCCCGGGTTCATCGGAGTGAACTCGGTGTACTCGTCGGGGGCTTTGATCTCGATGCCGGCCATCGCGGCGCCGACCATGCGGGTGGCCCCGCCGGGGCCGACGCAGTTCGCCCGCACGCCGTACCGGGTGAGTTCCAGGCCGGCGATGATCGTCATCGCGGCGATGCCCGCCTTGGCCGCGCCGTAGTTGATCTGACTCGCCTGGCCCTGGAGCCCGGCCGACGACACCGTGTTGATGATCGACGCGCTCGGCTGCCGGCCTTCCTTGGACTCGTTGCGCCAATACGCGGACGCGTGCTGCATCGTGTTGAACGTGCCGTACATGTGCACCTTGATGACCGCGTCGAAGTCCTCGGGCGTCATCGAGAACATCATCTTGTCGCGCAGGATGCCCGCGTTGTTCACGAGGACATCGAGACGGCCGAACGCGTCGACCGCGGTCTTGATGATGTTGCCGGCGCCGTCGTAGTCGGCCACGGAGTCGTAGTTGGCGACCGCCTCGCCGCCGCGGCTCTTGATGACGTCGACGACCTGATCGGCGACGCGTTGGTCCGAACCCGACCCGTCGACGGAACCGCCGAGGTCGTTCACGACGACCTTCGCGCCCTGCGCTGCGAGCAACACTGCCTCGCCGCGACCGACCCCGTTCCCGGCCCCAGTCACGATCGCGACCTTGCCATCCAGCATGCCCATTTGCGCGTTCCTTCCCCCGACGAGAAAACTGACGTTCATGTCACGCTAGCGCGGGATTTTCTCGACCCGCCAAGGGGGATCACGGTTTCGATGTCGGCGCACGCAAGCATCATCGGTCAGCCCACCGGCGCGTGGAACGTGACGGTCGAACGCGGTCCGGTCTCGCAGTTCGCCGCCGCCGTCCAGGACCCGAACCCGGTGTATCGCGACCGGCGGGCCGCCCGCGACGCGGGGTTCGAGGATCTCCCGGCGCCGCCGACGTTCACCTTCGCCGCCGGCTTCTGGGGTGCCTTCACCGAGAACCAGCCCGATGATCCGACCGGCGGAGTCAATCCGATGCACTCGGTGATGGGTGCGCTGCACGCCCAGGGTGCGCTCGTGCTTCACGGCGAGCAGGAGTTCACCTACCACCGGACGG
Source organism: Acidimicrobiia bacterium (assembly GCA_031362155.1). Lineage (GTDB taxonomy): Bacteria > Actinomycetota > Acidimicrobiia > IMCC26256 > JAENVU01 > JAENVU01. Next base: position 7,735 of record JANLRZ010000246.1, read on the forward strand.
TGCAGGTCGGCGACGTGCTCCACGGTGAAGGCCGGGTGATGGACGTGTACGAGAAGGACACCGATGCGGCCACGATGACCTTCATCGTGATCAGGACGGAATGGACCGAGGCCGACTCCGGCGCGCCGGTCGTCACCGAGCAGTTCAATCTCATCGCGCGCTTGCGCAAGTAGGGAGCCGGGCCGTGGGTCGGTTGCAGGACAAGGTCGCGATCATCACGGGGGCCGGGCAGGGCATCGGATTCGCCTACGCGGAGCGGTTCCTGGCCGAGGGCGCCAAGGTGGTCGTCGCCGAGATCAACGAGGATCGCGCCGCGTCGGCGATGAGCAGGCTGGCCGGCCACGGCGACGTCATCGGCGTGGCGACCGACATCTCCGACGAGGCCTCCGCCCAGGCGTGCGCCGCCACGACGATCGACCGATTCGGCACGATCGACATTCTCGTGAACAACGCCGCGCTGTATTACGACATCGAGAACGAGCGCAACGACTACGAGTACCTGCAGAAGGTGTTCCAAGTGAACCTGCACGGCGCGTGGCTGATGGCCCGCGCGTGTGCACCCGCGATGGTGGAGCAACGGTACGGCCGGATCATCAACCAATCGTCGGGCGCGGCGTACATGTACAACATGACCCCAATGGGCGATTTCCACGAGGTGAGCGCCTTCACGTACAGCCAGACCAAGTGGGGCGTCGTGGGCCTCACCAAGTTCCTCGCGAGCCAACTCGGTCAGTACAACGTGACTGTGAACTGCATCGCGCCGGGCGTGACCATGACCGAAGCGACGAAGAAGATCGTGCCCGAGGAGTACATCGGGATGATCCCGATGATGTCGGCCATGAAACAGAACCTCGAGCCCGAAGACCTCGCCGGCACCGCCGTGTTCTTCGCCTCCGACGACGCCAAACTCATCACCGGTCAGACGCTCTGCGTCGACGGCGGCGCCTGCATGCCCGCGTAACCCGCCCCTCACCACCGAACCCGCGCTCGTATCGCACCCCAGAGGGTGCGCTCCGCGTGTCGGTTCGTCTGGCTATGCCGTCGTGAGCCAGAGGACGAACAGCATGGCGAGCACGCACACGAGGAGGCCCGGAGCCGTCTCCCACCATGCGTCGTCGCGACGTTGGCGGCGGCGGGCCGTGCCCAGGCCGAACCCCAGCTCGGCGTACTGATCTTCGAAGCTCCGCCGGTCGAGCAACACGGTGTCGGCATCCGCGTCGCCGGTGAGGTCGATGGCGGGCAGATCGAGGCCGTCGAGGTCGGGCGGGGTCGTGTCGGGCGGGGTCGTGGATGCCGGGCGCACCATGGGGTACAGGCTACCGACTGTGGCCACGGCGTCGATCGAGTGCTTCAGTCGAAGACGCCGTCGGCGGCGAGGGCCGCCTGCTCGTCGGGATCCAGTCCGAGGAGGTCACCCAGGACCCAGTCCTGATCCTGGCCGAGGGTCGGCCCCGACCGGTCGTACCCGCCGACGGCATCCGAGAGACGGAATCCGTTCCGCTCGTAGAGGTTCGGGCCCATGAACGGGTGCGTGAGCGCGACGTAGTGCCCGCGGTGGGCGATTTGGGGATCGGCGTGCTGGTCGCCGAAGTCCTGCACCGGCACCGCCTCGAGTCCGGCGGACTGCAACGTCTGGGCGACTTCGAGCGCGGTCCGCGATCGCGTGTATTCGGCAACGTCGGGACCAGTGATCGTGACCAGCTGATCCCGTTCCGTCGGTGTCCACGCGGCGATCGCGACCCAGCGATCCGAGATGATGGCTCCCGCGGGGTCGGTCGTGTCGGCGCAGGGGAACACGCCGTGGATCACGGCGCGCGAGTTGTCGTTCCCGGCCCGGGCCGGTGCCACCCCGGTGGCCTGATACTCGAGCAGCCACGGGGTGAGCGTGTAGATCGCGGCCTCCACTTGGCTGACGTCGAGGTAGACGCCTTCACCGGTGGCGCGCCGGTGGAGGAGGCCCGCCGCGAGGGCCGTCGCGACGAAGCGCGGCGCAAGGGAATCGGTGATCGTGCCGTGCGGGCCGACCGGTTCACGGTCCGGCCAGCCGGTGAGGAAGTTGTAGCCCGCGAGCGCGGACCCCTGGCCCCCGAACCCGGGGTAGTTGCGGTGCGGTCCGGTCTGTCCGTTGAGGCACGCGCTGATCATGACGAGATCGGGCTTCAGCGCGACCAACGAGTCGTAGTCGAGGCCGAAGCCGCGCATGGCACGCGGCGCGAAGTTCTCGGCCACTGCGTCGGCCCATTCGATCACGAGCCGTTGCACCAACTCGACGGCCTTGGGGTGCTTCAGATTGAACAACACGTCGCGCTTCGCGGGGTTGAGTCCGTCGAACATCGCGGCACCTTCGAGGCCGTGCGGGTTGGTTGGCCCCAGCGCGTATACCCGGAGGAAATCGGGGCGGCTCTTGGATTCGATGCGCAGCACCGTGGCGCCGTGTTCCGCGAAGTAGCGCGTCGCGATCGGACCGGCTGCGCCCGAGCCCAGTTCGATGATCGTGGTGCCCGACCACGCGCCCGGGCCCGGGGCGGGCGGCGCGGCCTGGGCCAGAGGCGCCGGTCCGGGAGGTCCCGGCGTCGCCGTGACGAACGACGCGGGGACCCGTCGGCGGTCGGGCAGATCGGAAAAGAAGTCGCGCGCGGCGAGTTGGGCGCTGGCCAGGATCTCCTTGGGCGAGTTGATCGGCGCGAGCATCAGGTTGGTCTCGCAGGCGATGTCGTACAGCTCGGACATCGTGTGGCGAGCGAAGAACGCGGCGACGTCGGCTTCGATGGCGCGCAGCGTGGCGTCGGCGGTGGTGTTCGGTGCGAAGGTCGACCAGTCGACCCCGCGCAACGTGTCGGTATCCACCAGCCGGGTCAGCGTCTCGAGGCTGGGGACCCGCGCCTTCCCACCTCGGAGTCCGAAACTCACGAACCCGTCGGAGGTCGGCCAGATCTCACGGGTCTTGCCGATGTTCGCGCCGCGCCGGACGCCGCGGAACCCGGTCGTCGGGAAACGCGACGGGGTGGCCATGTTCGCGACCGCGACCACCTCCTGCATCGAGACGTCGACGCGCTGGGGTCGCCGGCTTGCGAGTCCGGTGAGTGCGGCGAAGGCCATCTCGGCCGCGGCGTGGGCATAGCCCGCGGGTTCCGCGCAGCGAACCGGCGCCCGGTCGGGCTCGCCGGTGCAGTAGAGGTTGCCGCTCGCCGCCATCACCCCGAGGTCGCTCGCTCGCCACTCGGACCGCGGCCCGTCGAGCCCGAAGGGAGTCAGGCTGACCCAGACGGCGTGCGGCGCACGATCGGGTTCGACCGACCACGCGCCGGCACCGCCAGGGGTGTCGAGCACGATCGCCGCGGTCGCGAGAAGATCGACCAACTCCGGGTCATCGGGTCCGTCGACCGGCAGCATCCGACTCCGATGGGTCCAGGCCGTGAAGCGGTCGGGGAGCAGCCGAAGGGGGTCGCCGCCCGGTGGTTCCGGGCGCACGACCTCGGCACCGAGGTCGGCGAGCATGCGAGCGGCCATCGCGCCGGGCTCGCCGGTGAGATCGACAACGACGATCGAGTCGAGCAGTGATTCCGGGCCCTTCGGAACTTTTCCTGACACGCGCGTCAGCGTACTCTTGCCCCTTCGCCCGCTCCGGAGGTCCCGATGTCCCAGCTCATCATCGACGCCGATTGCCACATTCTCGAACCGCCCGACATCTGGACCAACTGGTTGCCCGAGCAGTATCAGGACAAGGCGCCGAAACTCGTGAAGGACGCGCAGGGTGGCGACGCGTGGCTCACCGGCGTGGGTGGCGACCCCGACCCGATCGGTCTGACCGCCACGCCGGGAATGCCCTTCGACGAGTTCCGCTGGTTCGGGGTCACCTACGAGGAGGCGCGCACCGGTTGCTACAACGGGGCGGCGCGCCTCGAGGACATGAACCTCGATGGCGTGCACGCGGAGGTCTTGTTCCCGCCCCAGCGCACGATGAGTCACTTCCTCGGTGACGACGACGACGACTTCGTGCTGGCCGGCGTCGAGGCCTACAACAACTTCCTGTTCGAGGAGTTCTGTGCGCCGGACCCGTCACGACTGATCGGCCTGGCGCAGATCCCGTCACTCGGTATCGACGTCGCCGTCGACGGCGTCCGCAAGGCCAAGGCGCGCGGCGCCAAGGGGGTGCTGATCTCCAACTGGCCGTCGGGCAACGGCTCGCTGTCGCGTGAGGACGACCCGTTCTGGGCCGCCGCCGTCGACGAGGGTCTCCCGGTCTCGATTCACATCAACATCATCAGCCGGGCCCAACGTTCGGCCGGCCGGAAAGCCGCGGCCAGGGCCGGCAACGCGCTCTACGACATGTCGAGCGAGGCAACCCGGGCGAAGGCAATCGGAGGCATGAGCCACGTGTTCTCGATGGCGGCCGGCAACATCACGTCGATGCTCTTCACCGGCGTGTTCGATCGCTTCCCGGAACTGCAGGTGTGTTGGATCGAAACGGGAGTGGGCTGGTTGCCGCATTTCATCGACTGCCTCGACGACCGGTACTGGCGCAACCGCTCGTGGGGCGATCTCCCGATCCAGCACCCACCGTCGTACTACTGGTATCAGAACAACGCGGCGAGCTTCATCACTGATCGTTCGGGGATCGCGCTGCGGCACCAGGTGGGCGTCGACAACATGATGTGGTCGAGCGACTACCCCCACCACGGGAACGACTGGCCCTACTCGCGCAAGGTGATCGAAGAGACGATGAACGCGATCCCCGCCGCCGAGAAAGCCAAGATCATCGGCGGCAACGCTGCCCGCATCTGGAACCTCTAACCCGGTTCACCGCGTTCGATTGCACCGAGGGTGAGCCGTTGCAACGTGCGTTGGTGGACGTACTCGACGATGCGGGTCACGAGGGGGAGGAGCTGGCCGGCAGCCGATGCGGCCGACTGTTGGAACGCGACCAACTCTTCGGCATCCCACGAACGTCCGCGTGTACCCGAGAACAGTTCGAGGACCTGCTTCTGCATCATCTCGACACCGTCGACGTAGATCCCGGCCAGTTCGACCACGATGTCCTCCGGGAGTTGCAGCCGACGTAACTCGGCGGCGGCGCGCACCATGTCGAGATCGGTCGCGTCGTACGCGGCTCGGCCGAACTCGGCGGGATCACGGAGCAGGCCGATGCCGCGGAGTCGGTCGATCGCCTCCGCGCTCAGCCCGGAACGTTCGACGAGCTCGCCGAGGGAGTAGGAGAGGCTGCCTTCGCCGGCGAAGATGCCGTCGACGAGATCCTGGCGGTCGCTGGTGAGCAGTGCCTTGATCGCGGCCAGCGAGAACCGGCGTTGTTGGAGGTCGCGGATCTGGTGGAGGCGTTCGAGGTGTTCGGCGTCGTATTGCTTCGTGCGACCCACTCGAACGGCGGGGGGAATGAGCCCTTCGCGTTGGTAAAAGCGGATGGTGTCGACGGTGACATCGGCCTCGTGGGCCAGGTCGTCGATGCGCCAGCTCATCAAAACCCCTGATTCTGCTGTGTGACGGTCGTCATACAGCTTGACAGCGTACACACTGAGAGTAGACACTCTCAGTGTCACAACATTGAGTTTAGGTGGTTCCGATGAATACCGCGATGAGCGCAGAGTTCAACAAGGGTCTCCCGGCTCGCACGTCGCAGCGTGATGCGCGCCGGTGGATCGAGCGCCAGCTTCGATGGGAACGGACGCTCGGAGCCCTCCGGGGTAAAGAGAACCACCCGGCGAGCAAGGCCGCATAAACCACAGATCTCGCGCTCCGGATCGAACCCCCCGTCGACCCGTCGAGCACGGAAAACGAGAGAGCCGGCCCGTACGGGCCGGCTCTCTCGTTTTCCGTGCTCGACGGGTCGACGGGGGGTTCGATCCGGAGCGCGAGATCTGTG
>JANLRZ010000252.1:0-4150 GCA_031362155.1 Acidimicrobiia bacterium
CGACCGGCGAGATGCTCGGTCACCATCCGATGGTCGAGATTCCCGGCCGCCGCGATCACCACGTTGCTCGGCACGTAGTGCTCGGCGTGATACTCGACGATGGAATCGCGCGACATTGCGCCGATCGATTCACGCGTGCCCAACACCGAGCGACCAAGTGGATGACCACGGAACAGCGCAGCGTTCGCGAGCTCGTGCACGACATCGTCGGGCGTGTCGTCGCGCATTCCGATCTCTTCGAGGATGACCCGGCGCTCGGACTCGACTTCGTCGGCTCGGAAGGAGGGCCGCCACACGACGTCGGCGAGGATGTCGAGGGCGAGGCTGAGATGGTCGTCAGGCACCCGCACGTAGAAGGCGGTGTACTCCTGAGTGGTGAAGGCGTTCATGTCGCCACCCACCGATTCGACGGCCGCGGCGATCTCGGACGCGCTGCGATCCTCGGTGCCCTTGAAGAGCAGGTGCTCGAGGAAGTGGCTCGCCCCGAACTGCACGGCGGACTCGTCGACCGCACCGGAGCCGACCCAGAAGCCCACGGCCACCGACCGCAGGTCGGGCATGGCCTCGGTGATCACCCGCGCCTCACCCACCGTGCTGATCGCGACCGAATCACCTCGTGGCCGCAGAGCGTGGTCTGCCATCACGTCGATCTGACCGTTTCGCGCAGTTTCGACAGCCATTTGATGATCTACAGACCCCTTCGACGTTCCACCCGAGCCATTCACAGGGTGACTATCGACGCGCTCTGTGGTCGCCTGGAGACGTTTCCCCCGCGACCGGTACGAATCGGTCGCTGATCAGGGTGAACTCATAGGGACGCGACGACGGCGCCAGTCCCACACCCGAAAGTGTCGAACCGACGCCGACCGTCTCACTTCGTGCTCGATTCACCGACCGTTTGGCATCTCGTGCGCCGTAGCGCGTCACGATCTGCCAAACGCTGCCGGTCTGGCAGTGCTACCTCCGGCTGCGGCCTCCGCCACCGCGACGGCCGCCGCGGCCGCGGTCGCCACCTTCGCGGCTGGCGCCTTCACGACCGGCCTCGGCCGGGCCGAGGTCGCCGAACTCGGACTTCGCCTGCTCGTCCCACGTGTCTTCGAACGACGCGGCCTTCGGCGCGTCGCTGCGCTCCTCACGCGGGGCACGGTCACGGTCACGACCACCGCGGTCGCCACGGTCGCCACGGTCACCTCGGTCACCACGGTCACGCGACTCACGGGGCGGGCGGTCGTCGCCGCCACCATCGGTGTCACCCTCGGGCGCGTCGCCCGCGAGCGACAACGAGAGCTTGCCCTGGTTGTCGATGTCGTCGACCTTGACCAGCACTTCGTCGCCGAGGCTGAACACGTCCTCCACCTTGTCGATGCGCTTGCCGCGCCCGATCTTGGAGATGTGGAGCAGACCGTCACGGCCCGGGAGGATGTTGACGAACGCACCGAACTTGGTGATGTTCACCACGCGGCCGTTGTACTCGGCCCCGATGTCCGCCGTCGGCGGGTCGAGGATCAGTTCGATCCGGCGACGCGCCTCGTCGACCTGCGAGCTGTCCTTGGATCCGACGCTCACCGTGCCGACCACACCGTCGTCCGACACCGCGATATCGGCGCCGGTCTCCTGCTGGATCGTGTTGATGACCTTGCCCTTCGGCCCGATGACCTCACCGATCTTGTCGATCGGGATCTCGAAGCTGATGATCTTCGGTGCCGTCGGGCGCACGTCGTCACGCGGCTCGGCGATGGCGCCTTCCATCACCTCGAGGATCTTGAGGCGGGCTTCCTTGGCCTGCTGCAACGCCGCCGCGAGCACGTCGGCCGGAAGGCCGTCGATCTTCGTGTCGAGCTGCAACGCGGTGACGAACTCCGCGGTGCCGGCGACCTTGAAGTCCATGTCGCCGAACGCGTCTTCCGCACCGAGGATGTCGGTGAGGGTCGTGTACTTGCCTTCGGCGTAGACCAGACCCATGGCGATCCCGGCGACGGGCGCCTTGATCGGCACACCGGCGTCCATGAGCGACAGCGTCGAACCGCAGACCGATGCCATCGACGTGGAGCCGTTGGACGCAAGCACGTCGGACACGACGCGCAGGGTGTAGGGCCACTCTTCCTTGCTGGGCACGACGGGAACGAGCGCCCGCTCGGCCAGCGCACCGTGACCGATTTCCCGGCGCTTCGGCGAACCGACGCGGCCGGTCTCACCGGTGGAGAACGGCGTGAAGTTGTAGTGGTGCATGTAGCGCTTGCGGTCCTCGAGACCGAGGGTGTCGACGATCTGCTCCATGCGGAGCATGCCGAGCGTCGTGACCGACAGCACCTGGGTCTCACCCCGCTGGAACAGACCCGAACCGTGGACGGCGTTGATGATGCCGACCTCGGCCGAGAGCGGACGCAGGTCCGATACACCCCGACCGTCGATGCGCATCCCGTCGTTGACGATGCGCGCCCGCACGACCTGCTTCTGCAGGGAGCGGAACGCCTTCTTGATCTCGCCGCCGCGCTCACCGAAGGTACCGGGCGCATCGGCCGTGCCGACGAGCGTCGCGACCAAGGCGGCCTGGATCTCGTCGAGGCGGTTGTTGCGCTCGGTCTTGTCGGCGATCGCCATGGCCTCGGCCGTGGTGTCGCGGGCTTCACCGGCCACCGCGTCGAACGCATCATCCGCGTAGTCGACGTTGGGGGTGTAGCTGATGGTCTCGATTGGACCCTTCGCCGCGATGACCTGCTCGCGCAGGCCGATCTGCAGGTCGATGGAGGCGTCGATCCATTCCTTGGCGACTTCGAGACCCTCGGCGATGGTCTCCTCGGTCACCTTCGGCGCACCCTGCTCGTAGAGCTCCCACGAGGACTCGGTGCCACCGGCTTCCACCATCATGATGGCGACCTCACCGGCATCGGTCCGACGACCGGCGACGACGAGCTCGAACGTGGACTCGTCACCCTCCTGGTAGGTGGGGTGGGCCACCCAGGCACCGTCGAGGTGCGCCAGGCGCACCGCGCCGATCGGGCCGTCGAACGGGATACCCGAGATCATCAGCGCGGCGGACGCACCGTTGATCGAGATGATGTCGTGCGGGTTCGACTGGTCCGAGCCGAGGACGGTCGCGATGACCTGGACCTCGTTGCGGAAGTCGGCGGGGAAACTCGGCCGCAGCGGCCGGTCGGTCAGCCGACAGGTCAGGATCGCCGACTCACCGGGGCGACCTTCACGCCGGAAGAACGAGCCGGGGATCTTGCCCGCGGCGTACATCCGCTCTTCGACGTCGACCGTCAAGGGGAAGAAGTCGATGCCGTCACGCGGCTTGCTCGTGGCGACGGTGCTGAGCACCACGGTGTCGCCCACGGTGCAGACGACGGCGCCGTCGGCGAGTTCGGCCAGCTTGCCGGTTTCGATGGACATGGTGAGGCCGGCCGCGTTGATCGGCCCCTCTACACGAATCGCGTCACCCATGGGTGCGCTCCTCTCACTGCTGATCGCTCTGCGCGATCAGGTTTGGGGTGAGGGGCGGTTCTCAGTGGTCAACGCTCAAGCGATCCACATGCGAAATGCTGTGGTGTCGAGCGGTGGCGACTGACAACCCCCACCTCACGGTTTGGTTCACGCACCGGCGTATGGACGCCGACGCGACGAGGGCCGGCATGTGCCGGCCCCACGTATCCGTCCTATCGACGGAGTCCGAGCTTCGCAATGAGCGCCCGGTACCGCTCGACATCGTTGCGCCGGAGGTAATCCAGCAGACGACGGCGCCGACCGACGAGCATCAAGAGACCACGACGACTGTGGTGGTCCTTCTTGTGGAGCTTCAAGTGCTCCGTCAGGTGATTGATGCGACCCGTGAGGAGCGCGACCTGAACCTCCGGCGAACCGGTATCGGTGTCGTGGAGGCGATGCTCGGTGATCGTGGCAGTGGTATCGGGCATGCGAAAACAAAGATCCTTCGAGATGCGGAAGCGAGCACCGTACCACGGAACCCAGGTCCCTGCCGGGTTCGAGGGTTCAGCCAGAAACGGTCTCGGCCACGTCGAGGATTCGGCCAGCGGCGCCGAACCGACGCGCGCTCCGCACCCCAGGGGGTGCGATAGCAGCGCGGGTTCGGATGGGAGGGAGAGCGGGGCTGGTCAGTTGCGCATTTCGCGCTCATCTGCGCCTCACAATC
>JANLRZ010000030.1:0-13198 GCA_031362155.1 Acidimicrobiia bacterium
CGTCGGGTCGAAGCGAGGCTCTGACCGAGCGAGCGGATGTTCGAGTGTGGACGATTGCGATGACGGTGATCGTCTTCGGCGCGCTCATCGCGGCGATCACGGCCGTGGTCTTCGCGCAGGACGCGAAAAGTGCGACGCCCAAGGCCGGCACCGGTGGGGCCGCGGCGGCCACCGGGACCGGACAGACCATCAACTTCAACGCCGATCCTCCGGCCAACTTCAAGGCGCATGCGCCGGAGGCTCCTCCCACGCCGACGGACTCCGTTCACAACATCACACTCCACATGAAGGAGAAGCGGATCGAGATCTCTCCCGGGGTCAGCCAGACGGTGTGGACCTTCGGAGACACGGTCCCGGGGCCGGTGTATCGCGGCAAGGTCGGCGACACGTTCAACTTCACGATCGTGAACGACGGCGCCCTCACCCATTCGATGGACTTCCATGCGGGCATGGTCTCGCCGAGTATCGCGATGGTGCCGATCGACCCCGGCAAGTCGCACACGTACACCTTCCGCGCCAACAAGTCGGGAATCTTCATGTACCACTGCGGGACCCCACCGGTCCTGATGCACATCGCCGCGGGGATGTACGGCACCGTGATCATCGATCCGCCCGACCTCCCGAAGGTCGATCGTGAGTTCGTGATGGCGCAATCCGAGCTGTATACCGGCGCCGACGGTGCGCTCCCGGAGATGGATCGTCTGCTTGCCGCTGACTACGACGCCGTGGTGTTCAACGGGTACGCCAACCAATATAAGTACTCGCCGATCCGGGTCGAGCCCAACGAGCGCGTCCGCGTGTGGGTGATCGACTTGGGTCCTTCGCAGATCAGTTCGTTCCATGTCATCGGGACGATCTTCGACACCGTGTTCAAAGAAGGGGTGTATCTCCTCGGGCCGGGTGCGCCGGACGGCGGAGCACAGGCCCTGGACCTCGCACCCGCACAGGGTGGCTTTGTGGAGTTCGTCGCCACCGAGGCTGGTGCCTATCCCTTTGTGACCCACAAGTTCAACGACGCGTCGAGGGGCGCAGTCGGGGTGTTCCAGGTCGGTCTGCCGCCGAACGGGGAGTGACGCTTCAGGTTCCGATCATGCCGTAGGCGCTTGTCGGAGTGATCTTCACGACCAACCGTTGGTCCGCGACCATGGCCGCCCGGTAATCATCCCAGTTGTCGTGCTCACCGGCCATCGATCGGTAGAGCTCAACCAATTCGTCGACGGTCGGGTCCTTCGGATCGGTGGCGACCGGGGTGAGTTCGGCGGATCCGTCGACGACGACGTAGGCCCAGAAAGTGTCGCCGACGACGTAAAGCGATGCGCGCGGCTCCCGATGCAGGTTCTTGGTCTTCGCCCGGGTGGCGGTGACCGAGATCCGGATGACGTCGTCGGCGTCGACGGCATAGATGATGTTCGAGAGTTGTGGCCGACCATCACGGCGGAGTGTGGTGAGCACTCCCTCGCGACGAACCCGGACGAAGTCGAGTGCCTGGTCGAGATCCATGCCGAGAGGCTACGCCCAGCGGCTGGATTCGCGATCAGTGTTCGGGCAGTAGGTCGTCGGTCAGGCTGGTGAACCAGGCGTCTTCGGCCGCGACCGTGGTCGCGGTGGCAGGGGCAGGCTGGAACGCGACCGCGACGTCGGGTGAGGTCAGATCGTCGGTCGTCACCGGCGGCGCCACGGCCGCCGCGGCGTCGGATTGGAGCAGCGCCAACCAGTCGTCGTCGATGGCGTTCGCCGCCTTCGACTGCCAGAACGCGTCGTCGTTGGTCGGAGCGACGGTGGTTTCGGAGCCGGCGGCGTCCACCGACTCGTCGTCGGTGCTGGTGGTTCTTCGCATTGGCGTGGTATCGGCAGATGCCCGGTCGAAACTGAATCGGGGTGCGCGCGAGCGTTTCGACCGTTTTCTAGGGTTGCGGTGGCTTTGGTTCCTTCGGCAGGCCGAGAATGCGTTCGCCGATGATGTTGCGTTGGATCTGACTCGTCCCGCCGGCAATCCGGGCGCCCGGGGCGGAGAGCAGTCCGTCGGCGGCGGGACCGGCGAGCATGCCGTCGGCTCCGGCGGCCGCGCTGGCCTGGACTGCGGTGTCGAATATCAACTCGGTGGTACCGAGTTTCGCAATCGACGCGAGGACCGATGCCACCGGACCTTGGCGTTGGCCCATGACCTTCAGGCTCGACCCGCGGATCCAGAGATCGGTCAGCGCCTGGCGACCGACGGGATCGAGGTCGTCGCCCATCGCGAGCATGGCGTCGAGTCGGCGTTGGAACGCGATGCCTGCCGCGCCGATGTACCCGCGTTCGTTGGTGAGCGCCGACATCGCGACCGTCCACCCCATGCCCTCCGGTCCCAGGAGCGCGTCCGCCGGGAGTTCGAGGTCGGTCAGGAAGACCTCGTCGAACTCGGCGCCGCCGTTCATCTGGCGCAGCGCCCGGGTCTCCACGCCGGCCGCATGCATGTCGACGAGGAAGAACGAGATCCCGCGGTGGCTCGGGGCGGCGGGGTCGGTGCGGGCCAGCAGGATGCCGCGGTCCGCGATGCGACCGTTGGAGCACCACACCTTCTGCCCGTTGACGATCCAGTGGTCGCCGTCGGCGTGGGCACGCGTGGCCAGCGACGCCAGATCCGAGCCGGCTTCGGGTTCGGAGAACAGCTGACACCAGACCCGTTCGCCGCTCAGGATCAGGGGAAGTTCGGACGCGCACTGTTCGGGCGTGCCGTACACCAGGAGGGCGCCGGCGGTCAGGACGTTGCCGACCATGTTCAGCACCGGCGGCACTTCAGCGATCGCGCAGGCGGTCACCCATGCACCGGTGTGCTCGGGGGTCAGGCCGCGGCCGCCATATTCAACCGGCCAATGAATACCGGCGAAACCGGCGGTCAGGAGCTGGGCCTGCCAGGCCCGGCCGGAGTCGGCGAGATCGCCCGGAAGAATCGCGCCGTAGTCCCGAGGCGCCTCCGAACGGTGGGCGTCGAGCCAGTTTGTGGCGGTTCGGGCGAACTCGTCGACGGTGATCACGGCGCGCAGCGTAGGCCGATCCGGAGGGTCCATCAGCGGGGTCGAATCCGGGGTTACGTTCTTCCGGTTCGGGGCGACCGGGGAGACGGGCATGTTCGGATTCGGGCGACGGCGGCGACAAGAACGTGACGAGTTCCTACTCGTACATTCGAAGATCGCCGCGATCCACGGTGACCTCCTGCGACGGGATGAAGAGCTGATCGACGCGCTCACCAACCTGACGAGCGCGACCGACCGGGTCGGCGAGCAGTTGGAGTCGGAAACGTCGGTGCTCGCGGTGCTGCACCGCATGATCGAGAGTCGCGACCAACCGGCGATCGATCTCACCAAGGAACGCGTGCTGGGTGGTTCGGTCTCGGTCGACGACGACCTCCCGGACAACCCCACGTTCGTCTCTCGCCGGATCTACTGAGCCATCTCCCGATTCGATCGGGACTTTCGCCACTGGTCCGGCGCGGGTGACGCGCCCAAAGTCGAGGGGACAACGAAGGAGTCCTCATGACTGATACCGCCACTGAACGCAGTGAAGCCGTCGAAGAACTGACCACCAAACTCCGTGAGGTCGAACACCTCATGGTCGAGTTGGGGCGCGACACGGTCGATGCCTTGGTCGATGCGGCGCGTGCCCGGGTCGACACGCTCAGGGTGCGACTGGATCTTGGCCGGATGGAGGCGCGCGATGAGCTCGCCGAACCATTGGACGAGGCCGAGCACACGATCGGCCAGGTCCGGGAGCGCTTCGAGTCCCTGTCGCATGAATCGGCCGACGTGGGGACCGCATTGGCCGAGGGTGTGCGCAGCGCTCGCGCCGATCTGCAAGCCGCGGTGGAGATGGCCCAGGAGCGAATCGACGCCGGCGCGCGTTCTTAGGCCACTTCGACGGCCGGTGCGGCGAACTGCGCGTTGTACAAGCGGGCATAGGCACCGTTCGCGGCCAACAGGGTTTCGTGATTGCCCTGTTCCATGATCTGGCCGTTCTCCATCACGAGGATGATGTCGGCGTCGCGGATCGTCGAGAGCCGGTGCGCGATGACGAAGCTCGTACGGTTCGATCGCAGCGCGGCCATGGCCCGTTGGATCAGCACCTCGGTGCGAGTGTCGACCGAACTCGTGGCCTCATCGAGGATCAGGATCGTCGGGTCGGCGAGAAACGCGCGGGCAATGGTGAGCAACTGTTTCTCGCCGGCGCTGACACTTCCGCCTTCGTCGTCGACCCTGGTGTCGTAGCCCAGCGGGAGCGAGTGCACGAACCGGTCGACGTAGGTGGCGCGGGCGGCTTCGAGGATCTCCGCTTCAGTGGCGTCGAGGTTTCCGTAGGCGATGTTCTCGCGGATGGTCCCACCGAACATCCACGTGTCTTGGAGGACCATGCCCATGTTGGAACGCAGATCCCGGCGGCGCATCTTCGAGATGTCGATCCCGTCGAGGGTGATGGCACCGCCGTCGAGTTCGTAGAAGCGCATCAAGAGGTTGACCAGGGTGGTCTTACCGGCGCCGGTGGGTCCGACGATGGCGATCGTCTGGCCGGGTTCGGCCACGAGCGAGAGATCCTCGATGAGGGGCTGGTCCTTCAGGTACGAGAACGACACGTGGTCGAACTCGACCCGACCTTTCGGGTCTAGGTCCTCCAGCGGAACCGCTTCCTCTTCCACGTCTTCTGCGGCGTCGAGGAGTTCGAAGACGCGTTCCGCGGATGCGATTCCCGACTGCATCACGTTGATCATCGACGCGAGCTGGGTCATCGGTTGGGTGAACTGACGTGAGTACTGGATGAAGGCCTGGATGTCGCCGATGGTCATCTGACCCGAGGACACGCGCAGCCCGCCGACCAACGCGATCGCCACGTAGTTGAGGTTGCCGAAGAACATCATGGCGGGCTGAATCGCGCCGGAGATGAACTGCGCGGCGTAGCTCGCCTTGAACAGTTCTTCGTTCTTGTCGTTGAACTTGGCTTCGATGTCGCGTTGTCGGCCGAAGACCTTGACGAGCGAGTGACCGGTGAAGGCCTCCTCGACCTGGGCGTTCAACGTTCCGGTGTGCCGCCATTGGTCGACGAACTTCTGCTTCGACCGCTTGGTGATCATCTTCATCGTGAAGATCGAGATCGGAATCGTGACGGTCGCGACGAGTGCGAGGAGCGGCGAGATCGTGAACATCATGATCAGTACGCCGACAATGCTGAGCGACGAGGTGAGCAGTTGGCTCATCGTCTGCTGCAGGCTCTGCGCGAGGTTGTCGATGTCGTTGGTGACGCGACTCAACATGTCGCCACGGGGTTGGCGGTCGACATAGCGCAGCGGCATCCGGTGCAACTTGTCTTCGACATCGGACCGGAGGCGGAACATCGCCCGCTGTACCACGCCGGCCAGCATGTACGACTGAACGAACGACAGGCTCGCCGACGCGATGTAGATGCCGAGGACGATCGCGAGGCGAGTGTGCAGGTCGCCGAAGGGGATGCCCTTCCCGCCGTACACGCCTTGCACGATCATGTTGGTCGCACCGCCGAGCAGTTTCGGAGCGATGACCATCAGGCTCACACTGGCCACCGCGAGGCTGAGGACGGCAAACACGCCGAACGCCTCGGGGCGGAGGCGGGCGGCGAGGCGCCGGGTCGAGGTCTTGAAGTCCTTCGATCGTTCGAGTGGCATCCCCGCCGCGCCAAAGCGGCCACCGAAGCCACCACGGGCTTCCTCGGCGGGGGGCTTCACCACGGGCTCGGCTGGTGTCGGTTGGCTCATCAGGCTGCCTCCTCCGCGGTGAGTTGGGAGGCCACGATCTCTTGGTACGTCGGACAGTGCTCCAACAGTTCGTCATGCGTTCCGAGTCCGACCTGACGCCCGTCTTCGATAACGAGGATTTGATCGGCAGTGCGGATGGTCGACACCCGCTGCGCCACGATCACCGTCACGGCATCCTCGACCACGGGCCCGAGCGCGGCGCGCAGCTGCGCATCGGTCGCGAGGTCGAGGGCCGAGAAGGAGTCGTCGAAGAGGAAGATGCCGGGTCGGCGCACGAGCGCCCGGGCGATGGCGAGTCGCTGGCGTTGTCCGCCGGAAACATTGGACCCACCCTGGGCGATGCGAGCGTCGAGGCCGTCGGGCATCGCGCTCACGAAGGTCCTGGCCTGGGCCACGCTGAGCGCGTCCCAGAGTTGTTCGTCGGTCGCATCGGGGTCCGCGTGACGCAGGTTGCTCTCGACGGTTCCGGTGAAGAGGTACGGCTTCTGGGGGACGAGACCGATTCGGCTCCAGAGCAACTCGGGCTCGATGTCGCGCACGTTCACGCCGTCGACGAGCACGTCGCCGCCGGTCGCATCGAACAGCCGGGGGATCAGGTTCAACAGGGTGGTCTTGCCGGCCCCGGTGCTGCCGATGATCGCGGTGGTCTGGCCGGCCTCGGCGCGGAACGAGATGTCACACAGCACCGGGTGTTCGGCGCCGGGGTACTTGAACTCGACGTTGCGGAACTCGAGCGAACTCCTCGGCGCCAGGGTCGTGACGGGGTTCGCCGGCGGCACGACCGACGTCTCGGCGTTCAGAATCTCCTGGATGCGCTCGGCGCTGACCGACGCGCGGGGGGCCATAACGGCGACGAACGTCGCCATCATCACCGACATCAAGATCTGGATGAGGTAGCTGAGGAATGCGATCAACGCGCCGACCTGCATGTGGCCGGCGCTGATGCGGTTTGCGCCCAGCCAGATCGCGGCAACGCTCGATGCGTTGAGCACCAACATGACGGTGGGGAACATGAACGCCATGAGTCGACCCGCACGCAGTGAGGTCATCGTGAGTTCGTCGTTTGCTTCCGCGAACCGGTTGGCTTCATGAGGCTCGCGGACGAACGCGCGGACTACGCGCATGCCGCTGATCTGCTCGCGCATGACTTCGTTGATCCGGTCGATGCGCTCCTGCATCACCTGGAACTGGGGAACCATGCGTACGATCACGAGGCCGACCGCGACGACCAGGACCGGCACGCTCACGAGGAGCAACAACGAGAGCGAGCCGTCCTCGCGAACGGCCATGATGGCTCCGCCGATGATGGTGATCGGCGCCGCGACGAGCAGGGTGCAGGACATCAGTACGAGCACCTGCACCTGAGTGACGTCGTTCGTGATGCGGGTGATCAGTGACGGCGCGCCGAACGCGGCGACGTCCTGAGCGGAGAAGTCGGTGACCCGGTGGAACAAGCCGTCGCGCACGTCGCGACCGAAGGCCATCGCCGCCCGCGCGCCGTAGTACACCGCGGCAACCGCGAACACGACCTGCACCAGGGTCACCGCGAGCATGATGCCGCCCATGCGCCAGATGTAGCCGGTGTCGTTGCGCACGATCCCTTTGTCGATGATGTCGGCGTTGAGCGTCGGCAGGAGGAGCGTCCCCATCGTCTGGACGAAGGTGAGTCCCAGCACGACGAGCAAGAGGCCGCGGTAGCGCGCCAGGTAGGTACGGAGGAGGCGGATCAGCACGATGGTTCCTTCGGGGTGTGCAATTCGTTGACGCGGATACCGTCGAGCAGGACGGTGACGATCTCTTCGGAGCTCAGCGGCTCATCGAGCAGGAGCGCCGGGTGGGTGCCGGAAATCGTGAGGCCGCGAAGCAGATGGGCGGCTTCGAGCGGCGTACGGCGCAGCTGATAGCGATCGGGTTCGAAGACGGCGGCGATCTTCCCGAGATCGGTCGATTTCGCCGCCATCGGAAGGTTCGCCGGGGTCGAGCTCATCATCTCGATCGCGGTGCGCAGCCGCATGACGTCGGCCACTCGACGGCGCAGGATCTCGACCGCGGCGATCAGCCGGGGTTCGAGGGGCAGGGAGGGGTCGATCGCATCGAGTGCGGCGTCCACCGCGCGGGCATCGAGCGCGGCGGCCAAGACCGCCGTGAGGAGCGCGTCCTTGTCGGGAAACGCTCGGAAGATCGTCCCTTCGGCGATGCCGGCGGCCTCGGCGATCTGTCGGGTCGTGACCGCGGCGCCGTGGTCGAGGATGAGTGGCAACGTGGCCGCGACGATCCGGGCCCGGCGCTCCTCCGGCGGCAGTGCTGCGGCGCGCGATCGGGCTGGGCCCTCAACGAGGGTTTCGGGCGGTTCGCGCAGTGTGCGGGGGGAGGACACGGAGCGTGAACCTAGATGAGTGAGTGCTCACTCATCCACTTCAGCACCCCCAAACGGTGTGGTCGAAGGTCACGTTGGCTCGGTCATCGTGGCGACCGCGGCCGCCATCTCCTCCATGCTGACGTCACGGATTCTCGAGTGGAACGCCCACTCATGACCGAACGGATCGCCGACGACCGCGGCTCGATCGCCATAGAACTGGTCCTCGGCGGGCCGCACCACCGTGGCACCGGCCGCGACGGCGCGGCCCACCACGGCGTCGACGTCGGCGACGTACTGGTGGAGTAACACGCTCGTACCTCCGAGCCGTTTGGGATTTGAGGCATCGCCTGGCATGTTGTCTGGCGCGTCGGCGAGGTACACCGACGCACCATTGACGACGATCGCCGCGTGTCCGATGGAACCGTCGGGCATCGTGAGGCGGCCTTCTTCGACCGCGCCGAACGCTTCGACGTAGAACGCGATGGCGTCCGACGCGCCGTCGATCATCAAGTACGGAACGATGCGGTGGTCGAGTCCGGCAGGGATGGGATCAACCATGGTGGCCTCCTGGGTGGATGAGTCGTGGGACTTGTCGGTCAGTCAGTCGGTCCGTCAGTCGCTCGCGCCCTGGGCCAGGGTGAGCGGAACGACGGCGTCGACGCCGGCACCCCGCAGCATCGCGCCGGCCTCGGTGAGTGTCCACCGGGAGTCGACGATGTCGTCGACGAGCAGTACCGCGCCGGTCGGGAGTGGCTCCAGCGTGGAGAACGCGCCGCTCACGTTGGCGTGTTGCTGCGCGCTGTTTTCCATTCGCGTCTGGGGTTCGGTGTCGCGTGCCAACTCGAGTGATGCGCGATAGGGGAGTCGCAGTCCGGCGGCGACGCGCTCGGCAAGCGAGGCCACCAAGGTCGGTGCTCGTCGGGACGGTACGGCCGTGACCCACTTCGGGCGCGGGCTCGGCTCCCAGTTGCGGACGAGCCGAACCAGCGCGTCGACCAACTCGTCCGAGAAGTTCTCGTCGGCGCGTTGATCGCGCACCAATCCGCCCCACCCACCGTCGCCGAGGAACGCGAGAGCGCGCCCGGGTTCGAGTTGAAGGTCGGCCGGGATTCGTCCGCCGGCCGCGCGCATCTTGCGCGGGTCGACCGTGAGTGGCTGGCTCCGCAGGAACTCGCGTGCCCGGACGACCGTGTCGTGGTCGAGTTCGACCGACAGGGTGGTCCCGGTACACCGGGAACATCGCCCACACGCCGTCGCCGTCGGGTCGTCCAGCGCCCGCCCGAGCAACTCCATCAGACAGGTGTCGCTCGCGAGGTAGTCGTCCATGACTCGTTGCTCGGCCCGTCGTTGCTCGGTGATCGTGTCGATTCGCTCGGTGGGGTAGGTCCAATCGAGTCCGGTTCGCCGGTACTTCATGCCCTCGCGGGCGACGACTCCCTCCACCTCGAGGATCTTCAACATCGAGGTGAGCCGGCCGCGCCGGATATTGATCTCGGCCTCGATGTCGCCGATTCGGGTCCAGTCGCCGCGGTCGGTGAGCAGACCCACGATCGCGTTGGCGATATCGGCCGGCGGAAACGCCGTGCGGATGAAGTAGTCCTGGATATCGCGGTCTTCGTGGCCGCTCATCAGGACGCCGTGGGCTTCGGCGAGCGCGCGCCCGGCGCGCCCAACTTGTTGGTAGTAGGCAATCGGAGATCCGGGTGACTGGAAGTGGATCACGAACGCGAGATCCGGCTTGTCGTAGCCCATGCCGAGTGCGGAGGTCGCGACGAGCACCTTGAGTTCGTTGGCGAGCAGGCGGTCCTCGAGGACGCGACGGAGTTCCGGGTCGCTGTCGCCGCTGTACGCGGCGGCGTCGATGCCTTCGCGGGTGAGCCAGCCGGCAACTCGCTGACAGTCGGCGATGGTGAGGCAGTAGACGATGCCGGTCCCGGGCAGGGTCGGGATGACTGCGGCGAGCCACGCCAACCGATCGGGTTGGCTGGGCATGCGCAACGTGTCGAGCACGAGACTCGGGCGGGCCAGCGACCCGCGGATCGTGAGCATCTCGTCGCCGAACTGGGTTTCGATGTCGGCGACGACGCGGTCGTTTGCAGTCGCGGTGGTCCCGAGCACCGGCACGCCCGTCGGCAGCATCTTCAAGACGTCGGCGATGCGGCGATAGTCGGGTCGGAAGTCGTGACCCCAGTCGCTGATGCAGTGCACTTCGTCGACGACCAGCATCCCCACGCGTGGGGCCAAGGTCGGCAGGATCGACTCGCGAAACGACGAGTTCGCGAATCGCTCGGGCGAGATGAGGAGCACGTCGACCTCGTCACGGTCGAGCCGAGCCGCGATCTCGTCCCAGTCGTCGCGGTTGTTGCTGTTGATCGACAGGCTCACCACGCCGCCCCGCTCGCCGGCGTCGACCTGGTTGCGCATCAGCGCGAGCAGCGGCGAGACGATCACGGTGGGACCGGCGCCGCGATTGCGGAGGAGTCGCGTCGCGACGAAATACACCGCACTCTTGCCCCACCCCGTGCGTTGCACGACGAGCACTCGTCGCCGATCCTCCACGAGCGCGGTGATGGCGTCGAGCTGGCCGGCTCGGAACTCGGCCGTGGGCGAGCCGACCAACTCGCGGAGCGTGCTCAGGGCGTCGGTCGGGAGGTCGATGGTCATGGCTGGGACCGTACTGGCGGGGTGTGACCGCCGCGGTGAGGTGTTCCGACGTGACGCGGTTCACGCGCGCACGGCCGATGAGCTGGGCTAGAAAACCGACACCGACCAATGGGGGATCAGGCAGTGCGCGTCAAGGTGGATCAAGAGAAGTGTCAGGGCCACAACCGCTGTTATGCGTTGGCCCCTGAGGTGTTCGACGTGGACGACCTCGGGTACGCGTTCGCGCTGATCGAGGGCGATCTCCCACCCGAACTCGAGGACGGCGCCCGTGCAGGCGCGGCCAACTGCCCCGAATACGCGATCACGATCGAGGACTGAACCATGGCCGGCCAGCACCCACCCGTCGAGGACTTCGCCATCGATTTCGATCACACCGACCCGGCGTGGGTCAAGGATCCGTTCCCGATTTGGGACGAGCTGCGCGCGACGTGCCCCGTCGCCCACTCGAATCGCTACGGCGGCACCTGGCTTCCGACCAGCCATGCCGCCGTCAGCGCCGTGGCCTACGACACCGAGCACTTCACGTCACGATCAGTCGTCGTCAGCGAACTGCGCCCGGGGCCGTTCGATCTGCCGGCACCGATCGGCATTGCGCCTCCCATCACCTCGGACCCACCGTTTCACGCGGCGGCCCGCCGGTTGCTCTTGCCCGCGTTCGGGCCGAAGCCGATCGCCGCACTCGAGCCGTTCACGCGGGAGTTGTGCCGCGAACTCCTCGATGCCACCGATCCGACCGCGACGATCGACGCCGCGGTGCAGTACGCGCAGGACATCCCGCTCCGGGTCATTGTCGGCATGCTCGGCTTCCCGCAGGAGGATGCCGAGATCTTCCGTCGGTTCATCCGGCTCATCATCGAAGACGTCGACATGTCCGAGGACGAACGAGCCGCCGTGCAGAACGCAGGCGAGCTCGAGACCTACATCACGGCCCGGGTCGAAGAGCACCTCGCCGAACCGCGCGACGACCTCACAACCTTTCTGCTCGAAGCCGAGCTCGACGGGCAGAAGCTCGAGATGCAGCACGTCTTCGGCACGATGGTGCTGCTGATGGTGGCAGGGATCGACACGACGTGGTCCGCGATCGGTGCGTCGCTCTGGCACCTCGCATCGCATCCCGAAGACCGTCGCCGACTCGTCGAGCATCCCGAACTCATCCCGACGGCGGTCGAAGAGTTCCTGCGCGCCTACGCGCCGGTGACGATGGCGCGAATGGTGTCGGAAGACTTCGAGTTCGACGGCTGCCCGATGAAGGAAGGCGACTGGTTACTCCTACCGTTCCCGGCCGCGAACCGCGATCCCGAGGTCTTCGACCGCGCCGACGAGGTCGTGATCGACCGGGCCGAGAACCGCCACGCGGCCTTCGGTTTGGGGATCCACCGGTGCCTCGGTTCCAACCTGGCCCGCATGGAACTCACGGTCGCGATCGAGGAGTGGCTGGCCCGCTACCCCGACTTCGAGCTGGCCGACGCCGACGCCGTCACCTGGTCAGCCGGACAGGTCCGCGGTCCTCGTTCGATTCCAGTGACGGTGTTGTAGGCCCTCTTCGCGACACGGGTTCGACGGCGTCGCGGATTTGGCGCGAGGAGTCCGCGTACTACGGTCCCGACCTTCGCAGTTGAGGAGGTTGATGTGACCGACGAGGTACTGAACGAACTGTTTTCCATCCGCGGCAAGACGGCCGTGATCACCGGGGGGACCCGCGGCATCGGTCTCATGATTGCGGAGGCCTACGTCCGTGCCGGGGTCAAGGTGTACGTCTCGTCGCGCAAAGCCGAGATCGTGGCCGAGACCGTGGCGGCGTTGAGCGAGTTCGGCGAGTGCATCGGCATCCCAGCGGATCTTTCGACCGAGGCCGAGTGTCGACGCCTGGCGGATGAGATCGCATCCCGTGAGGACCGGCTTCACATTTTGATCAACAACGCAGGCGCCACGTGGGGCGCGCCGATGGCCGACCACGACGATGCCGCGTGGGACCGGGTCCTCAGCATCAACGTCAAGGGAGTGTTCCACCTCACGCGCTTCCTGCGGCCGTTGCTCGACGCGGCGGCGACCGACGCCGATCCCTCCCGCGTCATCAACGTCGGATCCATCGACGGGATCCAGGTCCCCATGATGGAGACCTATTCGTATTCGACGGCCAAGGCCGGTGTGCACCAACTCACCAGGCACCTCGCGAGTCAGATGGCACCCAAGGTCACGGTCAACGCGATTGCGCCCGGCCCCTTCGAGTCGAAGATGATGGCCGCGACCCTCGATGCGTTCGGCGATCAGATCGCGGCCAGCGCACCCATGAAACGGATCGGTCGGCCCGCCGACATGGCCGGCATCGCGATCTACCTCGCCGGGCCCGCGTCGAGCTACGTCACCGGCGCGATCATCCCTGTGGATGGCGGCATCGCCACCTGCAAGTGAGCTAG
>JANLRZ010000036.1:0-9818 GCA_031362155.1 Acidimicrobiia bacterium
GTGCGAGGGCTTCCGGGCCGCGCTCACCGCGGGCCCCCACATGAGCCTCTGGGCGATCTACCCGGCGATGGCCGGCTTCGCGGCCGTGTTCATGGCCGTGGGCCTGGCCGGCTTCCGCAAGCGCGTCCTCGCGTGAGGTGGAGTTCCGGTCAACGCCACCTGGTGTTGGGCCTTCGGTCACATCCTGTTGGCGCCCTTCTCACCCGACCGAAATGTCGCTAGGGTCCCCGCTCGTGTCGGGGGACCTCACAGTCACATTTCACGGCGTACGGGGTTCGACCCCCTGCGATGGGGAGTATCTCGCGCGGTACGGGGGCAATACGTCCTGCGTCGCGTTGGAACGTGCCGGCCAGGATCCGATCGTGTTCGATCTGGGCACCGGCCTGCGGAACTTCGGTGCCTCGATCATGGATGCCGCGCCGACCGCACCGTTCCGCGGGTCGATGTTGCTCAGCCATCTGCATTGGGATCACGTCCAGGGTCTGCCGTTCTTCGTGCCGCTGCACGTCCCGGGCGCGCAGGTCGACGTCTACGGACCGCGCCAGACCGAGGGGTCGCTCGACGAGGTCTTCACCGGCATGATGCGACCGCCGTACTTTCCGATCCGTCCCGATCAGCTGGAGGGAACCGTGAGGTTCCAGGACGCCGGCGACGATGATTTTGCGGTCGGCGAGGCCAAGGTGCGTTCGCGCTGGATCCGCCACGTTGGCCCGACGCTCGGATACCGCGTCGATTGGCAAGGCGCCTCGGTGGCCTACCTGTCCGATCACGGCCAAGGGTGCGGTCTGAATCTGCCCGATGACTATGTCCCCGACGAAGTGCTCGAACTCTGCGACGGTGTTGATCTCCTGATCCACGACGCCCAGCACACGCCCGAGGAGTTCGAACAGAAGCGACATTGGGGGCACTGCACGGTGGACTACGCGGTGCACGTCGCCCGGGAGGCCGGGTCGAAGACGTTGGCGATGTTCCATCACGACCCGAGTCATGGTGACGACGAGGTGGACGAGATGCTGCGCGACGCACAGGATGCATCGGCTCGGCTGAACGGTGCGGAAGTGATAGCGGCCGCCGAGGGTATGGTCGTGCGCCTTCCCGGCCACTGACCATCTCACCTGCGGAGCCACCATGACCGACGCCGACGACACCGACGTCCTCCAGCCCGATTCGGCATCGTTCCGGGCGGTGCTCGGGCACTTTGCGACCGGCATTACCGTCATCACCGCCATGGACGGCGACGAGCCAGTCGGGTTGGCGGCCAACTCCTTTTCCTCCGTGTCGTTGGACCCTCCGCTGGTGCTGTTCTGCCCCGCAAAGTCCTCGAGCAGCTGGCCCAAGATCCAGCGGGCCGGTCACTTCACGGTCAATGTGCTGGACGAGCATCAGGAACACGTGAGCAAGCTCTTTGCCACGCCGGGCGCAGACCGGTTCGGCCAAGTTGGTTGGCGGATCGGCACCCAGGGTCCGATCCTCGACGACGTGCACGCATATCTCGACTGCACCATCGAGTCGGAACACGAAGCCGGCGATCACATCATTGTGGTCGGGAGGGTTCAGGCCCTGGGACTGACGGCCGATGCCGGGCCGCTGCTCTTCTACCAAGGCCGGTACGGCCGCTTACTCGGGAGTAACTAACCATGGCCGATATCTTGAGGTCCGAAGTGATCGGTGGCGTCGTCGTCGTCGAACCAACGCTCTGGACCGACCCTCGCGGATTTTTCGCCGAGACCTTCCGCCAGGAGTGGCTCCCGGAGGGGTCACCGCTGATGGTGCAGGGCAACCGGGCTGACCGCTCGGCCGACACGTTGGTCGGGCTGCACTACCACCGGTTCCAAGCCGACTATTGGTACGTGCCGTTCGGCAAGGTGCTCGCCGTCCTTCACGATCTGCGAGTGTCGTCGCCGACGCGAGGTACGTCGCTCACCGTCGAGTTGGATGACGTGACCCATCGGGGGCTGTACATCCCGCGCGGTGTCGCGCACGGCTTCTACGCGATCACCGATGCGACCATCACCTATCTGGTCGACAACTACTACAACCCGGCCGACGAGTTGGGTGTGGCATGGGACGACCCCGCGCTCGGCGTCTCGTGGCCGTCGGACTCGCCGACGCTGTCGGACCGCGACCGGGCGAACCCGCGCGTGGTTGACATCCCTGCGGATCTCGTTCCCGAGTAGTTCAGCGCCCGCGCCGGCGCTCGAGTTCGACTGCGAGGGTGAAGAGACCGGTGGCGCTGCACGCGGCGATCACGGCGACGACCGCCGCGATGACCGACCCGAGTCCGACCGAACCGGCGACGACGATCAGGGTGGCGACGGTGAGGCCGGCGCCGATGATGATGCTCTGAACCCGGATCACCGATTCAGGCTCGAGTTGGCCGGTGCCCGGTCGACGAGGGGCGATGGCGTCGGTCCAGAGCCGGCGGATGGGTGAGCGGTCACCGAGGCCCGCCCCGACGACCGCGATGACTGCTGCGATCGCAATGGCGATTGCCTGTTGAAACACGAATCCGGCGAGCAACACCACCACGATGATCGCTTGTTCGAAGCGTCCGGCGCGAACGTCGATGAGGCGCATCCTGGCGACGCTACCGGTGAATCCGCTGGGGCCCCGGAGCGGGATCTCACCAATTGTGGGGGGAGATCTCGGACATTTCTCACGTACAGTGGCTGAGATCCACTGTCGGTGTCGGGGAGTAGCTCGTATGGATCTCGGATTGATCGGTGGGTCACAGGTCGTCGGCCGCGACGGTGACGTTGCCAGAATCCGAGAGGCGGGGCGGCGCCGGCGCCTCGTCCGCACGCTGCTGATCGTCGCGTTGGTCATCGACTACCCCCTCGCGCGGGCCCTGGGCGGCCATCCGGTGGACTTCAGCATGCCGGCGATCCCCCAGCAGTGGCAGGAGATGATTCCGAGCTTCATCTTGATCGGGGTGTTGGGATCGGTGCTCTTGGTCCCGATGCTGATGATGGGACGCTCGCCGCACACGGTCTACCGACCGAGCGAGATCACCGTCGGTCTCGACGACGTCGTCGGGCTGGGAATGGTCAAGGACGAGGTGATCAAGACCCTGAACCTCTTTCTCGGGTACCGCACGTTCCGCGATCGGATGGGCGGAAACCCGCGTCGGGCGATCCTGTTCGAAGGTCCTCCCGGGACCGGCAAGACCTACATGGCCAAGGCGATGGCCCGAGAAGCCGGGGTGCCCTTCCACTTCATCGCCGCGAGTTCGATCCAGTCGCCGTACTTCGGCCAGACCAACCGCAAGATCGCGAAGTTCTTCAAGCAACTGCGGAAGGCCGCGCGACGGGAAGGCGGCGCGATCGGTTTCATCGAGGAGATCGATGCCATCGGGGTGGCCCGCAACGGCATGAACCAGCCCGAGGCTCGCCATGATGCCCACCACTCGCGGACCATCTACCGCGGGCTCGGTGAAGGTTTCGCCGGTGTCATCAACGAGCTGTTGATTCAGCTCCAGTCCTTCGACGAGCCCACGGCGGGTGAGAAGTTCCGGGCCTGGTGTCTGAGCAAGGTCAACTGGGTCCTGCCGGCGCGGTGGGAAATCAAGAAGAAGCCGCCGGTATCGTCGAACATCCTGGTGATCGGCGCGACCAATCGGGCCTCGGCGTTGGACCCGGCCCTCCTCCGACCCGGTCGGTTCGACCGGTCGATCCACTTCGACCTGCCGGGCAAGGCCGGTCGGCGGGAGATCATCGACTTCTATCTGAACCGCAAGGCGCACGTCCCCGAACTCGACAAAGAAGAGCGGCGGGACCAACTCGCGGCGGTCACGATCGGGTATTCGCCCGTCATGATCGAGCACCTCTTCGACGAGGCGTTGATCTGGTCGCTTCGCGACGGTCGGGAATCGATGGAGTGGGCCGACATTCACCAGGCCAAGCTCACCGAAGAAATCGGTCTGGCGAACCCCGTGGACTACACCGACGAAGAGCGACGGATCATTGCGACCCACGAAGCCGGCCACGCGGTCGTGGCGCACCTCATTGGGGTGGGTCGCAAGCTCGAGGTGTTGTCGATTGTTCGCCGCGCGGGTTCGCTCGGTCTGCTCGCGCACTCCGACACCGAGGAGCGCTTCCTCCGCAACCGTACGGAGATGCTCTCGCACATCAAGATCAGCTTCGGGGGCATGGTGGCCGAAGAGCTTTGGTTCGGCGAGTCCGGCACCGGGCCGGGTTCGGACTTGACCCACGCGACCACGGTCGCGGCAACGATGGTGGGTGCACTCGGGATGGCCGGTTCGCTCGTGAGTTTCTCGGCCGCCGGCGGCGGGCCATTGGATTCCGGGCTGGTGACCCGCGTGTTGGCCGACGATTCGGCCCGGCACGAGGTCGAGACGATCCTCGATCGCTCGAAGGCGTCGGTGAAGGAACTGCTCGACGGCAATCGTCACCTGGTCGAAGCGCTGCGAGACGAACTCCTCGTGCACGACGAGCTCGTCGGCGACGAGATCACCGGGGTGTTGCACGAGGCCGGCATGGCGAACGCCATCACCGCTACCGACTAGGAGCGGGCGCACCGGACCACCGGCGCGGCCGGCCGGGTACCCTCGGACTCCCGTGATTCGTCGTCGTCGTTTGACTCCCCAGCAAGAGTCCGATCGGTTGCTTCGACGCGCCGGCTGGCGCTTGATCGGGAGTGCGGTTCGTCCCCAGCGGTGGTGGGTCACCGGCGGTGTGCTCGCCGGAATCCTCTGGACGGCGGCCAAGCTCACGATTCCGCTGCTCGCCGCCGCGGCCATCGACGACGGCATGCGTTCGGGCGACAACGGCAAGGTCGTCCGCTTGACCCTGCTGATCGTGGCGATCGGCGTGATCCAAGCGGTCTGTACCGGACTCCGTCGCTACGCAGCGTTCCGGATCGCCCTGCGCACCGAGACTGATTTGCGGCAGCGGCTCTTCGCCCATCTGCAGCGCCTCCACTTTGCGTTTCACGACGAGGCGCAGACCGGCCAGTTGATGGCGCGGGCGAACACCGACATTCAGCAGGTCCAGACCGTGGTCATCCTGATCCCGTTGACGGTCGCAAGCTTCTTCACGATGGGCGGCGTGCTCACCATCATGGTGGTGAAGTCGGGCGCGCTCGCGCTACTCGCGCTGGGCGCGCTTCCCCTCTTGAATCTGGCCGCGACCCGGTTTTCCCGGCGGATCGCGCCGGTCAACCTGGAATTGCAGCAAGAACTCGCGGATCTCTCGGGCGTGGTCGAGGAGACGTTCTCCGGCGTGCGGGTGGTGAAGGGGTTCGGCGTCGAGCAGCAGCAGGTCCGGCGGCTCCAGGTGGAGGCCGACTCGGTCCTCGACCGGTCCCTCGCCGCGGCGCGGTTGCGGGCCGGGTTCATGCCGCTCGTCGACTTCCTGCCGACGGTCTCGATGGTGGCGATTCTCTGGTACGGCGGGCATCAAGTGCTCGACGGTCAACTGCAAGTGGGTGACATCCTCGCCTACAACCTCTACATCCTGATGTTGATCTGGCCGTTGCGCATGATCGGCATGCTCATCGCGCAGGCGTCGCGCGCGTCGGCGGGCGCGGGCCGGGTGCATGAGATCCTGGAGACCGATCCCGCGATCGCCGATCCGGCCGTGAGCACCGCCGCGCCCCTTCCCGCGGGACCCGGCGAGCTGCGCTTCGAAGGGGTCGGGTTCGGATACGGCCCGGGCCGTTCGGTGCTCGACCGCCTGGACCTGGTGATCCGCGGTGGGGAAGCGGTGGCAATCGTCGGCGCGACCGGAAGTGGCAAGACCACCGTCGCGCGGCTGGTCCCGCGGTTCTACGACGTTGACCAGGGCCGCATCCTGCTGGACGGCGTCGACCTGAGGCATGTTCCGGTCGCCGATCTGCGCCGGTCGATCGGGATCGTGTTCGAGGACACGTTCCTCTTCTCCGACTCGGTGCGCGAGAACATCGCGTTCGCGGATCCGGAGGCGCCTCTTGCCGCGGTCGAGCGGGCGGCGCGGCTCGCGGGTGCGTCCGAGTTCATCGAAGCGCTCCCCAACGGTTACGACACCGTCATCGGCGAACACGGCTTCTCGCTCTCGGGCGGTCAGCGCCAACGCATTGCTATTGCCCGTGCGGTACTGGCCGACCCCAGAGTGTTGATCCTCGACGACGCGACCTCGTCGGTGGATCCGACCAAGGAACACGAGATCCGTTCCGCACTGGGCGAGGTGATGGACGGGCGAACCACGCTGATCATCGCTCACCGTCCGGCCACGATCGCGCTCGCCGATCGGGTGGTTCTCATCGGCGATGGTCATGTGATCGCCTCCGGAACCCATCAGGATCTGCTCGCGACGAACGACGACTATCGCCGAGTCTTGGCCAGCGCATCGCTGGCTTCGGTGGAGGCCAGCGCGGGCGACCCCATACCGGAGGTGCCGCGGTGAGGGCCGGCCACGTCGATACCAGCCCGGTCGACGACGAGTCCCGTCTCGATCGCGACTCGGCCCGGCAGGTGCTCCGGCGCCTGGGCCGGATGTTGGTGCCGTACCGACGGCCGATCATCGTCGCGAGCTTCGTGCTGGTCGCCCAGACCGGCTGCCTGTTGGCCGGACCGGCGCTGGTTCGTGCGGGTGTCGACAACGGCCTGGTCGTGCGTGATGCCGCGGCGCTCAACCGCGCGGCCATTGCCTACCTGATCGTCGCGGTCATCGGGTTGGTCCTGGGTCGCACGGTGATCTGGCTCGTCGCACGCACGGGCGAGCGGTTCTTGCGCGAACTTCGCGAACGACTGTTCCGACACATGACGTCGTTGTCGCTCGACTTCTTCGATCGGGAGAAGACGGGGCGCCTGGTCTCGCGGATGACGTCCGACATCGATGCGCTGCAGGAACTCATCAGCCAAGGGCTTGTGATGTTCGTGCAGAACTTCCTGATCTTCATCGGCGCGATCGTGGTGATCGTCACCATGAGTTGGCAGCTCAGTGTGGGGGTCCTCCTCATCGTCCCGCCGGTGGTGTTCGCGAGTCGGTGGTTCCGGGCTCGCTCGAACCTCGCGTACCTCGAGGTGCGGGAGCGGATCGGCGAGAACTTGGCGACGCTGCAGGAGGGCCTCGAAGGGGTTCGGGTCGTGCAGGCGTTCGGTCAGGAACGCGGCTGGATCAAGCGGTTCCATTCCACGAACGAGAACCAGTACGAGGCCAACCTCGAGACGGTCCGCATCTCGGCGAAGTACTTCCCGTTCGTCGAGTTCACCGGGGTGGTGGGGGTCGCGGTCATCGTCGGGTTGGGTGGCGTGCTGGTCGACCAATCGGTGGTATCGGTCGGCACCGTGCTCGCGTTCGTCCTGTACCTCAACAACCTGTTCGAGCCGATCCAGCAACTCAGCCAGCTGTACAACACCGTGCAGTCGGCCGGCGCGGCGCTCCACAAGATTTTCGGCCTGCTCGACACGGCCCCGTCGATCGGCGAGAAGCCCGGCGCGGTCGATCTCCCCGCTCGCGGTGCGCTGGAAGTTGCCGACGTGACCTTCGCGTACGGCAACGATCTTCCGGACCTCGACGGCGTGGTGCAGCCGCTCGGCCCCGAGGTGCTGCGCAACGTGTCGATCGGCGTCGCAGCCGGGGAACGGGTTGCACTCGTCGGCCCGACCGGCGCGGGGAAGTCGACGCTCGCGAAGTTGATGGCCCGGTTCTACGATCCGCGTGCGGGGACGGTGAGCTACGGGGGGATCGACCTTCGGAACGCCACACTCTCCAGCCTGCGCCGAACGATCGTGGTCGTGCCCCAAGAAGGGTTCCTCTTCGCCGGCAACGTACGCGAGAACATCCGAATCGGTCGGGACGGTGCTTCCGACGAAGAGGTCGAGGCGGCCGTGGCCGCACTCGGGTTGCAGGAGATCTTCGCAGCGTTTCCCGATGGGCTCGACACCGAGGTGCGTGAGCGTGGATCACGACTCTCGGCCGGGGAGAAGCAACTGGTTTCGCTCACCCGCGCTGCACTGGCCGATCCGCCGGTCCTGGTGCTCGACGAAGCCACGTCGAACCTCGACCCGGGGACAGAACAAGCAGTGGAGCGGGCGATGGATCGGCTGACCGAAGGACGCACGGTCGTGGTGGTCGCGCACCGACTCTCGACCGCGGCGCGGTGCGATCGCATCGCAGTCGTCGACGACGGCGATGTGATGGAGGTGGGCAGTCACGACGAGTTGTTGGCGAGGCGTGGTCGCTACGCCGCGCTCTATGCAGCCTGGGATTCCGCACATATGGACCGCAGCGCGTAGGCGCCTGGTGATGACAGGTGTCGGGCGTCGACCGGTCGCTGCTCGATCTAGCGTGAGCAGCATGGATCAGCTTGCGGGAACGTGCGCCGTGGTCACCGGCGCAGGGAGTGGCATCGGGCGAGCCATGGCGCTCGCGTTCGCGGCCGAGGAGATGCGGGTGGTCGCCTTGGACGTCGAGCACGGCGCCGTGACCGAGACCGAGCGACTGCTCCGGGCCCAGGATGCCGACGCCGTCGGGCTCACCATCGACGTGACCGATGCCGACGCGATGCGACAGTGCGCGGCCCAGGTCGATGCCGAGTTCGGGGGCGCGCAGGTGCTGTGCAACAACGCCGGGGTGTTCGCCGGTGGGTTGGTATGGGAGCGCCCCGTCGCCGACTTCGAGTGGGTCATGGGCGTCAACTTCTACGGAATGCTCAACGGCATCCAAGCCTTCGTGCCGGGGATGATCGAGCGCGGTGTTTCCGGCCACGTCGTGAACACGATGTCGGCCGCGGGGCTCTTCCCGTCGGCGTACTCATCGCCCTACACCGCCGCGAAGTTCGCGGCGCTGGCGCTCACCGAATGCCTCGCGGGTGAACTCGTGGCGGTAGGGGCGCCGATCGGCGTGACCGCACTCTGTCCGGGCGCGGTCAACACGGGGATCGGTGCGTCCGATCGGAATCGGCCGGCGATCACGATGACGGCACCGAGTCCGGAATCGCAGTTCGTGGACCAGATGCTCGACGAATCGACGGAGCGAGGTCGGCCGCCGGCTGAGGTTGCGGCCATGGTCGTTGACGCCATCAGGCAGGGTCGGTACTTGCAGCTGACCGGCGCCGGGTACGCGGAGTCGTTGCGGGTGCGTGCCGACGAACTGATTGCCGGCGGATTGCCGCACCTCCCACCCTTCGACTGAACGGCGCCAAGCGTCGAACTTGCGTCAATAACCCCCTCGATCGGGCAGGTTATTGACGCAAGTTCGTCTGGGGGTGTGAGGCGGATCAATTACTGTGCCGCTCGCGATGACTACCGACCGTACGGCCCCAGTTCTGATCGACACGCCCCGGCCCCATACGGCGGTGATCACGCTCAACCGGCCGGAACGGATGAACTCGATGGCCTTCGAGCTGATGGTTCCGCTCCACGAGGCGATCGAGCAGGTCGGTGCCGACAACGACACCACGTGTGTCGTGCTCACCGGTGCCGGGCGGGGGTTCTGTTCGGGCGCGGACATGAGTGACGACGGCACCGTGCCCCCGAACATCGCGGGGCTGACCCTCACGCGCATCGCGACCCGAGCGATGACCCTGTTGACCGATCTGATCCCCGCGATGCAGCGAATGCCGCAACCGGTGATCTGCGCGATCAACGGTCCGGCGATCGGCGGCGGGATGTGCCTCACGCTCGGCGCCGACATCCGCATCGCCGCCGAGTCGGCGTACTTCCGGGCCGCGGGGATCAACAACGGCCTGACCGCCACCGAACTGGGGCTCAGCTTCTTGTTGCCCCGGGCGATCGGTTCGTCACGGGCGTTCGAACTGATGTTGTCGGGTCGCGACGTCGACGCCCAGGAGGCGGCCGCGATCGGGCTGGTGTCCCG
>JANLRZ010000082.1:0-5340 GCA_031362155.1 Acidimicrobiia bacterium
ACGAACTCGGTGAGCAGCGGGTCGACGAGCACGAGGTGGATCTCGGCGTTCTCGATGCGTCGACGCGTGGAGTCGATGAACTCGTCCATCGAACCCAGCCGCATCGGGAGCGGCAGCATCGCGACGGTCGCGCCCGCGAGCCACGTGGCTTGGATGGCGGTGACGAGATCGCGAGTCGTAGGACCGAGAATGCCCACGGTCGATCCGGGCCCCGCGCCGCGTTCGGCGAGCGCGACGGCCATTGCTCGCGCGTCGTCGTGCAGCACCGACCACGGCACGACGTCGGACGTGTACCCGGGCCCATCGGTGGCTCCGGTGACGAACGTGATCGTGGCGGATCCGGCCGCGGCCGCGGCGAGACGGGGGAGAAGCGTGTCGTTGTCAGTCATCTGACCTGCTTGGACGGAGTAATGGTCCCAGAAGTTACGTGGGCGCGTCCGATTTCTGGGGGATCGTCCGCAGCATTCCGGCGGCGGCGACGGCGGCGACGATCGAGGTCGCGAGGATCGCGAGCTTGGCAATGTCGAGCGAAGTGCCGGTGAAGGCCAGCGCGGCCACGAACAAGGAGACCGTGAACCCGATGCCGCCGAGGAGGCCGATGGTCAACACTTCACGCGGTCCGACCCCCTCCGGGAGTCGACCGCCCAGCCGGGTCGCGACGAACGCCCCCCCGCCGATCCCGACGACCTTGCCCACGATGAGGCCGAGCGCGATGCCGATCGCCAGTGGACTCTGGGCGGCATCGCCGATGCCGTCACGGGAGATCACGATGCCGGCGTTGGCCAGCGCGAACAGGGGTAACACGATGAAGCTGCTCCACGGGTGGAGCGCGTGTTCGAGGTTGGCCAGCACCTCACGCCCGGAGCGGGTCTTCACGGGCGTGAGGAATCCGAGTGCCACCCCGGCGATGGTGGCGTGGATTCCCGAACGCAACACCAGGAGCCAAAGGATCACGGCAGGGATCACGTACCACGCGGGGTGATCGGCGAACCGACGCAGGACGACGAACCCGCCGATGAGTGCGATCGCGCCGAGGAACGACGCGACCGAGAATCCGTGCGAGTAGAAGATCGCGATCACGAGGATCGCACCGAGATCGTCGACGATCGCGAGGGTGAGCAACGTGAGCCCGACCCCACTCGGGGCCCGGCGGCCGAAGATGCTCAGGATGCCGAGGGCGAAGGCGATGTCGGTGGCCATCGGGATACCCCATCCACCGCCGTAGTCACTGCCCGCGGTGACGGCCAGGAAGATCAACGCGGGCACGATCATGCCGCCGATCGCCGCGGCGACCGGCACCGATGCCGTTCGCGGATCGCGCAGCTCACCGTCGACGATTTCCCGTTTGATCTCCAGGCCGACGACGAAGAAGAAGATCGCCATCAGGCCGTCGTTCACCCACTCCGACAGCGTCAACGCGTGGTCGGGACCGGGCAGGGAGAGGTGATGGTTCCAGGTCGCGGTGTAGGAGCCGGGCGCGAGGTTGGCCCAGGCCAATGCGGCGACGGTGGCCAGGATCAGGGCTATCCCGCCAGCACTCTCGGTGCGGAGGAACTCCCCGACGCGGCGAAACGGGACGATGGGTCTGGCCATGAGAGACACTCCGGGCGCGTGGCGGGATGATGCCGACCAGACTTCCCGGCGCTCCGGTTCTGATCCTAGGTGACCGAGGATCGCTCGGTCCCAGGTACTGCGATCAGGTGGGTGTGGGCAGGAGACGAGGTGCGTCGACCGCAAACTCGGGCCACCGCTTGCGACTCTTGGCCGCCAGCTTGTGCATCAGGGCGATGGCGCCCGGGTCGTCGTCGCCGGGTCGGGTCTCGATCCAACCCTCCGCGATCATGCCGTCGATGATCTCGCGCCCGATGTCGGTGCGGACGATGGTGAGGGTCCAGTCGTTGAACTTCCCGATCCCGCCCGTGGAGATGTCGGCGTGTTCCGCGGCGAAGTCGGGGCACGCCTTGCAGCCCTCGCGGGTCCAGGCGTGGCATTCCTTCAACGGGATCTCGTGGTAGTCGCCGTTGTTCATCCAGATCTGGAAGACGCCCTTGATGTTCATCTTCTTCATGTCGGCCTTCTTCAGGCCGTACTTCGCTTCGAACAACTCTTCGAAGATGGCGTCGTCGAAGGTCTTCGAACACAGCAAGCCGATGTTGAGCGAGAGCCGCCGCCCGACCTTGCCGGCCTTGCGCTGCTTCATCACCGGCGGCACCGAGCTCTGGCAGCTCATGCCGACGAGGGCGATGCGCTCGGCGCCGCCTTCGATGGCTTCGGCGTAGGCCATCGTGTTCGCGGAGTAGGTATAGCGGGAGCCCGCCGACGCGATGACCTCTTCGCGGGTCTTGGCCACCCCGGGGATCGCCTTCCAGGAGGTGCCGTCACCTTCGAGGTAGCTCACGAGCGCGGCGTCGATGATGTCCTTCTCGAGGCAGTACAGCAGGATCGCCGAGACCAGCCCGCCGTCCTGGCCGACTTCGTGGATATCCGGATCGGCAGCGCGGGTGAGGAGAATGTCTTTGTAGACACCCGACACCTCCTCCGAGGTTCGAGCGCGGCCGAACATGAACTCGTCGATCTCGGGTTCCCAGGCCCGAAAGCGCGGGCACGCGCGGGTGCACGACGTGCAGCCCTTGTCGCCGTGGGAGCAGTCGGCCGGTCCGCCGTACTCCTCGAGTTGGAAGGGTTTGTAGACCCCTTCGGTGTCTTTGTATCCGAGGACGTCGTGCGGGCAGGCGATCACACACCCTGCGCATCCGGTGCAGAGCCCGGAGGTCACGACCTCGTCGTACAAGTGCTTCCATTGCAACTTCTCTGGCGGCATCGTCGGAGTTTGTCATCGTGGCGCACCCGGCGTCGAAGACTTTCGATCTGGTGCCGACGCCGACGCCCATAGTCTGGGTCAATGGCCTTACCACCAACCGGTCCGACCTGGGGTGCTCCGCCCCCACCGCCCCCACCACCACCGCCGCCCCCCATGGTTCCGGGCGCGTATCCGTCGGCCTACCCAATGGCGTATGCGCCGCAACCGTTCCGCAGCCTGCGGGGTCTGGCCGTTGCGATGTACGTGTTGCTGCCGATCGCCGGTCTGCTGGCCCTGGCTGCGATTCCGGTGGCCCTCAACGCTCGATCGGTGGTGCACGATCAGGCATCGGGTGGAGTGGTCTTCGTGACCCGGTCGGTGAAGGACGCGACCGACGTGGTGGCGGGTGTTGTCGGGTTCAGCTTCCTCGTCGGCCTCGCGTTGGCCGTGCTGTTCATCATCTGGATGTGGCGGGCGGCGTCGAACCTCCCGTTGTTCGGTCGCGTGAAGCCAAAGTTCAGCCCGGGGTTCGCGATCGGTGGGTGGTTCATCCCGCTGGCCAACCTGATCATTCCGGGCATGCACATGTTCGACATCGACAAGGGCTCCGGGCCTCGGCTGCGCCCGGGCGAGCGGGCACGGGGATCGGGCCTCGTGGTGGTGTGGTGGATCATGTTCATCGTCGGGCGGATGCTCGGGATGTTCGCACCGACCTTCGAGGGGTTCCGCTCGTACAACGTGTCGACCTTCGATGTGCAGAATGCGCTGCTCATCGTCGGTTCGGCGTTCGCCGCGGTGGCGTCGGTCGCCGCGATTCTGGTGATCCGCCAGGTCACCGAGGCCCAGGAGGCGGGTCTGCACGACCTGCAGATGCCAGGCGTGGCTCCAACCCCTCCGCCACCAGTCGCTGCGTACCCGTCGCAAGCGCCGGTCGCTCCCTACCAACCGGTGGGTCCCTACCCGCCGGTGCCACCCGCGCCGCCGGTCGGTGGAGAGATCTGGCCCGGCCCGGCCGACCCGCCCGTGGGCTCAGACCCGGAGTAGCCGCTCGACCGCGGTCGCAGTTGGTCGCTACTGGCTCGCGAGCCAGGTCTCGATGAGGGAGATCTGAGCCATCGCGTTCTCTTCGAGGCCGCCGATGATGGCCCGCTCGACCTTCCCGCCGACGAGTGGCATCCGCACTTTGATCTCGCCAGTGAGCGTGCGCCGGGTGCCGGAGCCGGCGTCGACGCTGGTCGAGCGATAGTGGCCCGCGAGGAGCCCGTCGTAGTGGTCGGGACGGATCTCACAGTCGGTCTGATGGGTGGTGAGGTTGCACGTCGATCGCTCGACCCAGGTCAACCGGTTCGGATCGACGACCCGGGTGACGGCCCGAGAGAGCTCGGCCTGGAACAGATACCGAACGTCCTGCACCATGACGTCGTCGTCGCGTTGCTGATCCAAGACGGTGGCCGCGCCGAGCTTGGGCAGCTCGGCCATGCGCACCAGGAACTCGGGATCGATCAGGATGAGGTCGACGGCGTCGACCGTCGCGGCGATGTCTTGGACGATCTCGAAGTTCATGCCTACGGAGTCTCGCGTACTCTTCTGCACCCATGAAGATCACCGACATCCTCACCGCCGGTCCCAGCTACAGCTTCGAGTTCTTCCCGCCGAAGACGCCGGCGGCCGCCGAGGCGCTGACGACGGCGCTCGCCGAGCTCGAACCGCTGGGCCCGTCGTTCGCGTCGGTCACCTACGGCGCCGGTGGCGGGACCCGCGAGATGACCCACGACATCGTCACCGGGTTACACCGCGACACGAACGTCGTGCCGATGGCGCACCTCACGTGTGTCTGTCACACGAAAGCTGAGCTGACCGACATCGCGTCCCGTTATCGCGAGGCCGGCATCGACAACATCCTCGCCCTCGGTGGAGATCCGCCGAAGGATTCGGATCTTCCGCCCGGCGAACTCGACCACGCGATCGAGCTGGTGCGATTGGTGCGCGAGGTCGGCGACTTCGCAATCGGCGTCGCCGCATTCCCCGAACCGCACCCAAAGTCTCCGGACCTCGCGTCGGATCGCAGTCGCACCGCGGAGAAGTTGGCCGAGGCCGACTTCGCCATCACCCAGTTCTTCTTCGACGCCGACCACTACTTCCAGTTGGTCAGCGCACTGCATGACCTCGGCGTCGACAAGCCCGTGATCCCCGGGATCATGCCGGCCACCGCGATCAGCAGCATCAAGCGTATGACCGAACTGCAAGGTTCGGACTTCCCCACGTGGCTCTCCGACAAGCTGCACGCAGTCGGCGATGATCCCGAGGCCGTCTTCGCGGTCGGCGTGGAGGAGGCGACCAAGTTGTCGCAGCAGTTGCTCGACGGTGGAGCACCCGGCCTGCACTTCATCACCCTCAACCGTTCCCGCGCGACCCGGATGATCTACGAGAACCTCGGACTGACCCCGGCGCGATGACCTGACGCGCACCGACCCGGACACGATTGTCCGGGTCGGTGGATGGCGGAGGGGGTGGGATTTGAACCCACGGTGAGTTTCCCC
>JANLRZ010000184.1:0-3023 GCA_031362155.1 Acidimicrobiia bacterium
CGGTGGAGACGATGGGACTCGAACCCACGACTTCCTGCTTGCAAAGCAGGTGCTCTAGCCAACTGAGCTACGTCCCCGAGAGGACTCCATCGTAGAGGAATCGCCTCGTTGAATTTGGTCCCAACTCACGCCGTGCCACCGGCCGGTCGGAATTCCCATCCCGGAAACCAACCCTCAGATCGCCGCGGCCATCTCCGCGAGGGTCACCACGGTGCGCCAGTTCCGCACCGTGCCCTGCAGCCCGAGCCGCGTCAACATCGGCTCGACCAGCTTCGACTTCCCCAAGCCGTTGGGCGTCGAGAGGTAGGCATCGGCCCCGACGACCGCGATCTCGTCCGGCGCGTACCTCGACGGTTCCACCGCGTCGATGGTTGGTCGGGAGGAGGGGTACAGGAAACAGACCGACACCTTCGTCGGATCGGAAATCCGATCGGGCCACGGGTTCGCATCGAGCACGCCGCGCAACTGATCCGCGGTACGCACGACGACCTCAGAATCGATCCCGGCCGTGGCGAGGATCGCATCGTGCAGTTCGGTGGAGACGCGAGCGGCCGACCGGCGCGAGCCGAACACCACGTTGCCGCTCTGGATGTAGGTCTGGACGTGGTCGAAGCCGCACTCCGTTGCGATCGCGCGCAGGCGGTCCATCTTCAGGGTGCGACCGCCCACGTTGATGCCGCGCAACAACGCGACGTAGGTGGTCACGGACGCGGCTACTTGTAGCCCACCATGATGTGGGTCATCCAGGCTTCGGGCGCAGCCGACAGCAGCGTGTTGAGATCGAAATAGTCGTGCCAGCGCACGATCTGGCCATCCCGGATCTCGTGCACCGACACGAACGGGAGCGTGACCGACTCCCCGCTCTCCCAGTGCCAGGTCTCGCGGTGCTCGGTGATCACCAGGTCGCCATCGGCGACGATCGGGCCGTCGTGCAGTTCGTAGTCCGCCAGTGGTTCGAGCCCGAGCCGAAGCCGGGCGGCGACCTCCGCCGGCCCGAACGCGCCTTCTTCGGGAGCCGGCACATCGGTGTAGTGACCGTCGGGCGTGAAGTACGCGCCGACCGCATCGAAATCCCGGCGGGCCAGATCTCCCCAGAATCGTTCGATCAGGGCCTTGTTCTCAGCGGGTGTCGTCATGGTCGGGACTCTAGAAGGACCTGACGAACCGCGAAACTCCCCGAAATCGGACCGAAGGCGTCAAGCGCCCGGCGCAAACGGCCGACAAACTGGCCCATGATGCGTACCGACGCGCGCCCCGGCGCCGACCTCTCCGCCGCCCATCACCTCGCCGCCAATCTGCGCGCCGGCCTCAACCAGGTCTTGCGTGGCAAACCGGAGCCGATCCGTCTGGCAGTCGTGGCCCTCCTCGCCGGCGGTCATCTCCTCGTCGACGACGTACCGGGGGTGGGCAAGACCCTCCTCGCCAAGACCATCGCCCGCGCCGCCGGTGGGTCGTTCCGCCGAGTCCAAGCCACGCCGGACCTGCTCCCGTCCGAGCTCACCGGCGTCTCGATCTTCCATCTGGCGGGCAACGAGTGGGAGTTCCGCCCGGGTCCCCTGTTCGCGAACGTCGTGCTCGTCGACGAGCTGAACCGCGCCACCCCTCGGACGCAGTCGGCCCTGCTCGAAGCGATGGAAGAACACCAAGTGACCGTCGACGGCATCACACGACCGTTGCCCGCACCGTTCTTCCTCGTTGCCACCCAGAACCCATTCGAGACCGCGGGAACGTTCCCGCTCGTGGAGGGTCAACTCGATCGCTTCACCATCGTGACCGAGATCGGCGCGCCGGATGCGGGCACCGAGCGTGAACTCCTGCTTGGTACCGGCGGGGAGCACGCACTCGACGCGCTCGAACCCATCACCGATCCCGTCGAGCTCGCGGCGACCATCGCCGCGGTGCGCACCACCCACTGTGCGCCCGAAGTGGCCGACTACACCGTCGCGATCGCTAACGCGACCCGCGCCAACGGCAGTATCGCGATCGGTGCGAGCCCGCGCGCGTCGCTCGCACTCCTCCACGCGGCCCAGGCGCACGCGGTCCTCGAGAATCGCAACTACGTGGTCCCCGACGACATCGCGCGCTTGGCGGTCCCGGTCTTTGCCCACCGGCTCGTGCTGCGGGACCCCGGGCGTCTCGCCGACGCCCGGGCGTTGGTGCACTCCATTGTTCAGACGGTGCCGATTCCTCGCCCGTGATCCGGTGATCCCCGCGCCCGCCTCCCACGGCGACTTCCCTCGTCCGATCATCGTCCCGAAAGCCGCGGTCGTCCTCGAACTCATCGGCCTCGCACTGTTCGTCGTCGCCCGGACCACCGGCGCCGGGTGGGACATCGTGCTCCTCTGCGGCATCATCGCCGTCATCGTCACCGGGTCGGTACTTCCCGCGTTCGTCTTGGCGCGCGTGACCATCGCCGCGACCGGGCCCGCCGATGCGACGGTGGGCCGGCCCCTCACGTTGCAACTCGCGGTCACGGGCCGATCGGTGAAACTGGCGGTCCTCACCTTCGACTCCGACTGGGTCCAGGTCGCCGGACCCTCGACCGGACCGCTGGTGGTGACGCCGAACCGGCGGGGGGTGTTGAGTCATCTGCGGGTCGAGGTGGTCACCGCGGCCCCGCTCGGACTGGCGCGCTGGCGGCGTCGATTCCGGGTCGCGTTGACCACCCCCATCGACGTCGCGCCGCGCCGCGAGCCCACCCGCTGCCCGATCGTGGTCGGCGACACGCTCACCCCATCCGAGACCGAGGCCAACACCAACGGCGGCAATGACCTCACCCGAGGCGTGCGCGAGTACGTCGACGGCGACCCCATCCGCTCCGTGCATTGGCCCGCGACGGCCCGCACCGGCGTGGTCATGATCCGTGAACTTGAGGGACCTCGCCGACCCCACGTTGTGATCATCGCCGACCTGCGCGGCCCCGATCCGGAACTCGTCGCGTCGCGCGTCGCAGGAATGGCCGACGACGCCCTCCGCCAGGGCGCCCGCGTCGATCTCGCGACCGCCGAGGTCGACGGCCCACG
>JANLRZ010000164.1:0-11679 GCA_031362155.1 Acidimicrobiia bacterium
AGGCCGGTGCCGGTGTGACTCGTTGATCATGCGCCGCTCCCGCGCCCGGGTCCGTGGCCAGGACGACACCACCAACGTGCACCCCGACACACAAGCCGTCAGTCGTCGTTGGCGATGGTGATCGTGCCGGTCCCGTCGACCACGGTGACCGGTCCACCGGTCAGCACACTCACGGGCACCGAAATGGTCTCGTCGCCCTCGACCAGGGCATCCGGCTTCAGCGTGACTGTCAGG
Organism: Acidimicrobiia bacterium; assembly: GCA_031362155.1. GTDB lineage: Bacteria > Actinomycetota > Acidimicrobiia > IMCC26256 > JAENVU01 > JAENVU01. The sequence goes on from JANLRZ010000164.1 coordinate 235, forward strand.
ACCGCGAAGAGCTTGCCCGCACGGATGAACACTGTGGCCAGCTTCTTCTGTGTGTAGTCACCCGGTTGTACCGCGCTTCCGTCGGTGGTCTGCCACTGCAACTGCAGATCACCGGCGAGCGGCCGATCCAGTTGCGCCAGGAGTTGCACCGTACGAGGGCCACCCGAACTTCCCTCGAGAATCCGCGCGTCGGTCACCACCAGCACCGGATCCGGGCCGGCAAGGGAATCCGAATCCAAGATCGTGATCGCGCCGTCGGCATCGCCGATGACCGCGGCACCGAGGGTCACTGCGCCCAGATGGACTTGGAGTATCTCGTCGGCCTCGGTGTTCGCGTCGGACCGGATCGTGACGGTCGCCGTCGCGCTGACCTTGCCGGCCCTGATCGTTGCGGTCATCGGCTTCAGCGCGGTGCCTTTGGTTCGGTAGTCGCCGCCGGTCGTGGTCGCGACACCGGTGGCCGAACCGTCGATGGTGTAATAGGTCACCTTCGTATCCGTCGCTAACGGTTCTGACAACGTGATCTGGACCCGCCCGGTCACCGCGGGACTCGTGACCCCGGGCTCGAGCACGGTCGCATCGGAAACCGAAACCGTGACGGGCGCGAACGCGTCGATAAACACGGTTGCTTCGGCAGAGAATCCACCAGGACCGTTCGCGGTCATGGCTTGCACGGCATAGAAGCGGTCGCCTGCGACCCCGGTGTCGAGATACGACAACGTGGTCGCCGGGGTCGTGCCGAGGTATGAGAGCTCCCCGGACGCGCCGCCGCCCCACACGTCGTACCCGGTTATCGGGCTGCCACCGTCACTTGCCGGGGCGGTCCAGCTAACCGTGGCCTGGCCGATGGCGGCCGCGGCGGATACTCCCGTCGGCGCAGACGCCCGGTCAGTCACTGAACTCAGGGCGTACCCGCGACCCTTCGCGGATGACACGCCGACGTTGCCGGCATCGTCGACGGCTTGCACCACGAAATGAGGATTGGTGGCACCGGCAGGCAACTCGGCCGAACCCACCCACTCCGCGCCAACGAGATGAAGGTCGATCTTCGTCCACATCGCGCCAGAGGTGGTCGGATCAACAAGCGCAACCACGCGCTTAACGGTGCCGCCATCGGATACCGCAACGTGCACGGTCGCGGTGGTGCCGTCGAGATCCCCACGTACGGAGCTGATCGTGGGCGACGCGTAATCGGCGCTGTTCGAGTAGTAGACGCGAGCATCGACGCGGTCGTAGAGACGCTGGTGACCGACCCCCGCGGTGTCAACCACACCGTCGTCGGTGAACTGGCCGGGCATCAGCACCACGTGTTGGCGCTTCGGTGGCGCGGTCCCGGCCGTGACCCCGCTCGGGTCGGTGACGGTCGCAAGCGTGGCCACTCGGCTCGGGAATGCAACATCACTCGCGACGGACTCCGTACCGGTACCCACAACCGTTGGGACACCGAACGTGCCGTCGAACGCGGCCGTCGGGTCGTAGTCCACGCCGATAGGCCGGTTGCGGAGCTTGGTGACGAGCGCACCGTGCGCCGTGCCGTTGACCGAGGGGGCGGTCACATCCACATCGAGACGTGGTTGCACCGGCCGACCGGGAAGCACCTGCGGATCCTGGTTCACCCCCGCGACTTTGACGGCGTAGTAGTCGCCGAGGCTTCCCGCAGGCTCCTTGGCGAAGTCGATGCCGGTGCGGCTGATATCAGCGACCTTCAGTCCGGTCGCCGGATCGGTCCCGGGACTCTGGAGTGCCGGCGCGGTACGGGTGCGAACAGTCGCACTCACCCGCCACATCGGCAGGCCGTACAACGTGGTGGTCTCCATAGCCTTCTCGTCGTAGACGCCGTACAGACCCAAGGTGCCGTAGTACTGCTGCTTCGCGTAGGCGAGACCCTCGCCCAGGCTCACCGCGCCGTCGAGCTGACCGGCGAAGAGCGTCAGCAACCGTTCCTGCAGTCCAACCGTCTTCTCGTCGCCGTAGCCGAATCCGGTGGTGGCCACGTAGGCGGCACCCGTCCCGTTCAACGCCTGGGCGAAGTCGGCGGTCGACGCGGTCGTCCCGGTGACGTCATCGCCATCGGGAACCGACAAGCCCGAGTGACACCCCATCGAGAACACCACATTGGTGCCCGCTGGCAGCGCATTTGCCACCTCGGTCGGAGTGAACCCCTCACCGGAACCGGACCAGCCCGCGGCGGAGAGACCGGCGCCGTGTTCGAAGTGGCCGTAGATGCCCGCGAAACGACCCGCAGCGAGATCGCTCAGTAGGTCGGTCTTCGTCCACGTGTTCGAAATACGCGACGTGATCGCCGGTGCCGTTCCACCGTTGGCATTGGTGAGCGCAGTACCCAATGTGTCGCGTAACGACGTCGCGCCGTCGGCCATGAAGTCGTAGCCCGCCGCGTATGCCTTCGACGCATCGAGCACCCCGTCGTTGTCGCGGAACGTCTGGATCGCGTCCGTCATCTCGGTCGGCGTCTCGACCAACCGACCGACGGCGAGATCGGGAACGTAGAGTCGGCGATCCAGCCACGAGATCGGATCGAGATCCGCGTACGGGTCGTCGGAGCGCATGATCCCGAGGTCGAGCGTTTGACCGAACTGCGTGCCGACGAAGTGGTCGCCGTAGCCCGCCTCGTTGCCGACAGTGGTGGTGTCAGCCAAACGCGCCATCGGAAGGATGTCGTCGCCGCCGACGAGCACCACATTCTTGAGCGACGGATGCGCGGCAACACCGGGGAGGGTGCCGTTGCGGATACCGGCCACGAGACCGGCGATGTTCTTTACAACTCCGTTGGCCGCGTCGGTACTGCACGGGTCCGCGTTCCACGCGGCATACGCTGCGGCCACCGCAGGATCACCCTCGACCGATTGCACACTGCTCACGACGCCCGGTTCGCTATCGAGTGCCTGGAGTTGGGCGAGCAACGCAGCAGCCGCGGCGTCGCCGTACTGGTCGCCCAGGCGTTGCCGGTTCCACAACACGAGCGTGTCGAGGTCGGCGGGCAGGCTCGACAAGTCGAAACCGCCCGGCACGCCGCCGGTGCGCGCGTACGCGGGACACGCGGGTGGATTGGGGTCGGCATCCACCCGAACGCGCAGCACGTACGGCAGGTCGCTGGTCGCGCCGTTGTACGGAGTGACCTGAATGAGATTGGGGTTGACGACCTCCGCGCCTTCCGTCGTCTCTCCCCGCGCGCTTGAGGTAGCGACGACGGTTTGACCGGGCTGGGTCGGCACGTCGTCCCCGGGCTCCGGTGGGGCTTGCGCGGTTTCGTCGGGAATATCGGTGAGGTCGTCAGAGATCGGCGCCACATCAGGCGTGACGGGGCTGCTCGCCACCGGGCTCGGTGACGCGCCGGTCGCACTGTCCTTAGGCGGCCCATAGAGGACGAGGTCTGCGTCACCGGCGAGGTGACTCAATCGCACCGAGGTGAGCGAGTCACTGGTCGGCGCGTCGAAGTCGTACACATCGACATCGGAGCCAGACGGGAGGTAGCCGAACCGCAACACATTGTCGGTCACCGTCGCGGGATTGAGCGCCGTCGACGGTGCATCCTGATCGTCAACGATCGTGTACGCGACCGATCCGGATGACGCGGTGACGCCACCAACGGTGACGGTCGCGCCCGCAGCGCTCCGGGCACCGAGTTCGATACCTGGTCGCGCCGTGAACTGGAGTTGGTGGCTGACGTTCGGATTCACCCCGCGCACCAACCACGACAACCGTGTGCGGTCACCGAGATATTCAACGGCCGGCTTGCTCACCTGTCCGCCGCTGAACGTCGTGCCGCCCGCAGTGACGAATCGCGTCGCATAAGGCAGCTCGACGGTGACCCGCCCCTCGAACGGACCGGTGCCGCCAACGGGCGTGAAGGCGACGGTATAGGGGATCGTCGCGCCCTGCGATGCGTAGTCGATAATGCCCGAGCCTTCGATGTCCACGTCCTCCCACGGGAAGTCGGCGGCTTCGAGGGTGGCGACTGCAACATCGTTGATGTCGACATCAACAGGCAGCAGCCCGGCGATCGCGTCGACGTTGGCCGTCGAGGCTTCGAGGAAGTACTGAAGGTCTGCGAGGCGCAGGGCCGGGAACAACGCGCCCGCGGCATTCGCGGCGGCCAGCGTCTTGGTCGCGCCGGTACACGTGAATCCGACACCACAGGTCACGAGTCCGGTCAGTCCGCTGGGTCGGAGCGCGGCGATCGAGTCGAGGGTGGTGTTCGCCAGCGCGGGCGACGCGGTCATCGCGTCGGTGAGCGTCACATTGCCCAGCCGCGCGGCGCGCAGCCCCAGATCATCGAGTTTCGCGTCGAGTGCCGGCGCACCGGCCGCGCGCAGCACGGTGAGGTTCCCCTTGATCGGCGGTCGGCGCAGGATCGGATTGGCATCGAGCACCGCCGCGGCGACCGGCGTGAAGTCGAGCTCAAGCAGGGTGACGTTGCTGCCCGGGGAGATTCCGAGCGCGGCGCACGAGGTGGCGCCGAGCGCGAGCGTGTCGAACTTGGTACACCACGTCTGGCCGTCGGCGTACACGCTGTTGCGTATGGGTGTCGCGCCGAGCAGGAGACCGGAGAGACTCGCCGCCGAGAGGGGTGAGCCTTCGTACTCGATGGATCCGGTACCGAGCTTCCGGAGATTGTGGTTGGCCGGGAGCGTGTTGCCCACGAGCAGGTCGAGCACTTGACCCAGGGTCACCTCATGGACCGGTTCGCCCTCGAGACTGGTGCCAACGAGTAGCGCTTCCCACGTGTCGACCGTCGTCCCCGTGGCCGGTATCAGCACCGGCACATCGCTCAGTGGGATATCGCGCATGGCATCAATGCCCTGGAGGCGGGTCGCGATTTCGTTGAGCGGAGTGTTGATCAGGCTCGGCGTGTGACGACCGCCCGGGGTATACCGACCACCGGGCGTGTGCCGACCCCCGGGCGTATAGCGACCGCCCGGGGTATACCGACCACCAGGGGTATACCGACCACCCGGGGTATACCGACCACCCGGCGTGTGCCGTCCGCCGGGGGTGTGGCGTCCACCGGGAGCGGTGACCACGTCGGGCCGCAACCGCTTCAGCCGATCGGATGGAATCGCGTTGATCGGCACCTCGGTTGCGCCCGGCCCGACCGTCGTGTCATCCGGGCTCATCGCAACGGTGACTGATGTCGGGCGCGCTTGTACGAGATTGATGTCGAAGACGTCTCGAGCGCCGTTTGTGTCGCCAGTGACGAGGTTGCTCGCTACCGACTCGAGCGCCACGAAGTTTCCGTTGGTACTGATCGACGTACGCGACGAACCCGAGCTCCCGTTCGCGGGCACACCTGCGGGACCGGCGGTAATCCGAGTCAAGGCTCCCGACGGATCGCGCACATAGGACTGCGCATTCGAAACGCACGAGACCGATCCGCTGAAACTGATCCAGGCACCGTCGAAACTCAACGAGGGAGCGAAGAAGTTGTGCGCTCCACTCGGACACGCAGCGACGAGAGGCGCGTTCGCCTGCACGGTCGTCGCCGTCTGTCGGTCGCGAACGAAGATGTCGCGCGAGGTGTCAGTGTCGCCCGGGACCAGATTGCTCGATGCCGAGGGGAACGCGACGTAGCGGCCGTCACCGCTGATTGAACCTTCAAGTGTGTCCCCGTTGCCCTGGGCAACCCCATCGGACGCGAGGTCGACAATCTCGATTCCGGACGTTTGACGATCCTTCACGTAGGTGTGCAACTTGCCGTTTGTGACACCCGGGACGAGATTCGTCCCGCTCGACACGAAGCTGACGAAACGCCCATCGTCACTGATCCGCGGGTATGCCGACCCGAGACTGCTCCCGGCATTCCCTCGAATTCCAGCTGCGTCGGTACTCACCAGCGTCGTCGCGGTCGTCCCGGGTTCGTCGAACATCTGGTTGCCGTCTACATCGCGGTCGTATACGGCGATGTCCTGTGTGAAGTCGCGTACTCCGCCCTGAAGACCGATCCAGTTCGTCGTGAACGCGATGAACCGCCCATCCGGCGACATGTCGGCATGCTGGCTCGTCAGCCCTGGGTTCGTGCTCGATCGTCCACCGTATCCGTCGGGCTGCATGGCGGCTCCGGTCTGACCGAACACCGCGTTAAGCGTCACCGGGATCGTGGCACTGGCGCCCTCCTCGTCGAACACACCGTCGGCGTCGGTATCGCGGTCGCGCACGAAGAGCCGACCAAACCACAGACCCGAGTTGAAGGTCGAGGCCGGGATCCCCAAGTCCGGGGAGTCGGACCTAAAGAGCGCGTAGCGACCGTCGAAGCTCATATCCATCATGTTGGAACCCGCGACGCTGTTACGCCGGTACGTCAGCTCCGTGTCGCCGGAAGTCACACTCACCCGGACAGTCCGACCGAGAATCGTGTCGCGCACGTAGGCATCATTGATGCCGTAGTGGATCCCCGACTGATCGTTGTACCCGCCATTAGATTTCTCGGGTACGACGTCGTCGTAGTTCGAGGTGAATCCCACGAACCGTCCATCTCCGGAGAGTGCCGGCTCGCCATTCACAGCAAACGGCGGACTGATCGGCGGGCCGACGAGCGTTTGGGTGCCGTCGGCCTTCAGGCTCACTCGGGAGGTCGAGACAACCTCGACGCTCGAGCCCGCGGGGGGTGCGGTTGCCACCGGGATCACGATGCCGACGAGACCGCTCATGGCGATCGCGCAGGTGATCGAAACCGCCCGGCGCCCTCGCATGGAATACACCTTGTGCTCGCCCATCGCCCCTACCCCTCCCCGAAACCGTGTGAGAGGCTAGCCGCATCGGGACATCTCGGATCTTTCGTCGATCGCCCGGGCGACTCCGGTGACACGCCTCGGCCCGTTCGCGCCCCGATTTGGCCGGTCCTGGTTCGCCGACTCGCCGGATCAGCGGATGCGAACAGCCCTGGGAACGCTTGGTTTCTTTGATGTTTCGGGGTTCACTCGCCTCTCCGAGCGCCTCGCTCGTTCAGGCAAGGTCGGCGCCGAGACCGTGACCGGGATCGTCGACGGACTCTTCGCCGCGTTGATCGACGACCTCTTCGCGTACGGCGGCGACGTTCTCACCTTTAGTGGTGACGCGCTCCTCGTGTGGTTCGAAGGCACGGCCTCGGCCCGCCCGGCCGCGGCCGCGGCGCTTCGGATGCAGCGCACGATCCGCGCCATCGGGCGGGTCGAGACCGATCGCGGTGTCGTGCGGCTGCGCATGTCGGCCGGACTGCACACCGACGTGTTCACGTTCGCGATGCTCGGGTCTGCCCAACGGTCCCTCATCGCGCTCGGCGCAGCCGCGTCGCAGACGTGCGCGCTCGAAAAGAACGCGAACGCGGGCGAGGTACTGGTGAGCGGGGCCACCGCCGATCAGCTCGACACGCGAATGCTCGGACCCCTCCGCGCAGGTGCCACCACACTTCGTCACCGCGCGACCGCGCGGGATGACACTCATGGCCATCATGCGAACTCGAGGGGAGACGCGGCACGGTTCGTGCCTCCACCGTTGCGTCACCTCCTAGCCGCGGACGCTGTCCCCGGCGAGCACCGCCCGCTTGTGCTCAGCTTCGTGGCCGCGCGCGGTCTCGACCGGATGGTCGCCGAAGCTCCGACCGACACGATCGACCGACTCGACGCGGTCGCGCAGTCATTCGAGGCCGCGCAGGAGCGCTACGGAATCACGTGGCTCGGGACCGACACGTTCACCGACGGCTGCGCGTTCTTCTGCTGCTCCGGCGCGCCACTGGTACACGAAGACGACGACGACCGCATGCTCGCCGCTCTCCGCGACGTGCTCGACGCGGATCCCGGTCTTGGGCTCGCCGCCGGCGCCAACCACGGGCGCGCGTTCTCCGCCGTCATCGGCCATCCCGAACGTCGCACCTACAGCGTCACCGGCGACGCCACAAATCTCGCGGCACGCGTGATGGCGCACGCCACGGCCGGACAGCTCCTCGCGACCGACGCTCTGCTCTCGCGTACTCGGCGCGGATGGAACACCACTGCCGTCACGCCGTTCCGAGCGAAGGGCAAGGCACGACCCGTCGAGGCCAGCGAAGTACGCGCGCCCGAGGCCGGGGCCGTAGTCGACCATGCTGAGTCACCACCCCTGATCGGCCGCGATGCCGAACTCGCACGACTCCTGGATGGGTGGAATGCCGCGCGTGGCGGCAACGGTTGCATCGCCGAAATCGTGGCCGAACCGGGCATGGGCAAGTCCCGGCTGATCCGAGAGCTGTGCGACCGCACGGCCGACGCCCACCGCCTGCTGACCGCGGGAGATCCGTATGCGGTGTCACAGCCGTACTTCGCGTGGCGAACCGTGTTGAGAACTCTCGTCAACGTCAGCCCAGATCTTGGTCCGACCGAATGCGGCGAGCATCTCACCCGGTTCGTCACGGAACGCCACCCGGACCTGGTCCCGTGGCTACCGCTGCTCGCAATCCCGATCGGTGCGACGGTTCGGTCGACGCCCGATGTGGATCGGCTCGATCCAACGTTCGTCCAGGAACGCGTCCAGCGCGTGGTCGGCGATCTCCTGACGGCGGTGTGCGTGACCCCGACCCTTCTCGTGATCGAAGACACTCACTGGCTGGACGACGCCTCGCGCGCGCTCCTTGCGGCCGTGGCCGAGCGGTCACCCCGGCGGCCGTGGCTCGTGGTCGCGACGCATCGGCCGGACCACGAACCGCTTGGGTTCGGAGACACGCCGGGCGCGATCACGCTCGAACTTCAGCCTCTGAGTTCCGAATCCGCGACCGAGCTCGCGCTCGTCAATGCCGGCGATACCGCGCTCACCAACACCACACTCGACCGGCTCGTCGCGCAGTCAGGCGGCAACCCGCTGTTTCTCCAAGAGCTGATGACGGTCTCGGCCATCACCGGTGATCTGCCGGAGTCGGTGGAGCGGGTCATCGGCGCTCGAATCGACGCGTTGGCCGCGGCGCCACGGTCATTGCTTCGCGAAACCGCCGTGCTCGGCGCCCGCGTCGACCTCGACGTGCTCGCCGCCGCGCTCGACTCACCGGTCGTTGCCTCGGCCGCTCCGTGGCACGCCCTCGCCGACTTCGTCGAGCACCACCACGGTGAGGTGCGGTTCCGTCACGATCTCTTTCGTTTGGTCGCGTACGAAGGACTCCCCTACCGGCGGCGGCGCGAGCTGCACGGCGCGGTCGGCGACGTGATGGCGCGGACGACAAGCCCCGGCGCGTCGACCGACGCGTTGGCACCCGCGCTCGCTCTCCATTTCTCGCGCGCGAACCGGTACGACCTTGCGTGGAAATGGTCGGTGCGGGCAGCAAAACGAGCTCGGGAGCAGGCATCACTGGTCGACGCACTGAGCTTCTTTCGCCAAGCGCTCGACGCGGCCCACCACGTGACCTGGCTCAACCCGAATGACGTTGCCGACGTCGCCGAGGCCATGGGCGATGTGGGTGAGCGCGCCGGCAATCTCGACGACGCTCACGCGGGCTATCGCGAGGCACGTCGTCTTCGCGCCGGCGAGGTAGTACCGCAAGGACGGTTGCTCCGAAAGCACGGGTACATCGCCGAGAAGGGCGGCGACTACGTGGGGTCGCTCCGCTGGTACCGCCGCGCGTTGGCGGCGCTCGCCGATGTTCCTGACGGCACCGGGGAACGAGCCCTCGCGGAGCTCGGCTATGCCGCGACCCGTGTCCATCAAGGCAAGCTCACCGACGCCCGCCGATGGATCACCCGCGCGCTTCCGGATGCCGAAGCGCGCGCCGATACCGACGCGCTCGCGCAGGCCTTCATGCTCTTCGAGATCGTCGCGGCGGAGACCGGCGACCCCGATCGGATCCAGTACGAGCAACGAGCGCTGACCCTGACCCGCGCGCTCGGCGACGAACGGCGCCTCGGCAGCCTGCTGCTGAACCTCGGCCTCAGCGCCGCGAACGAGAGCCGCTGGGACGACGCGGCCGAACACTACGCGGAGGCGGAGGAACGCTTCCGGGTGGTCGGTCACGTGGTCGGCAGCGCGCTGGTGGCCAACAACCGGGCGGAGGTGCTCACGGATCAAGGGCGATACGACGAGGCGCGCGCACTGCTCGACAGCTCGCGACGCGCGTTCCGCGCGTCGCGGTACGAGGTGGGGATCGCGATCACCATCAGCGGGCTGAGCCGTCTCGAAGTGCGCGCCAGACGGTTCGCCGAAGCCCACGTACTCCTCGACGACGCCGAGGCGCGTTTCCGCGCGCTGCTCGCGCACCTCTACGTGGCCGACACCTTGGTGCGCCAAACCGAATGTTTGGTGTTCGAAGGCCGCGCCGAGGAAGCCATGACCGCAGCCGATGCCGCGTCTGCCGCGCTCGACGCGATCGGGCATCCGGCGGTGCTCCCGATCACGCTTGCCCGGCTTCGAGCGTGCGCGCTCGCACAACTTGGCTACCCGGCCGACACGATCGCGGAGATCGATCGTGCGCTCGCGCTCGCGGTCGGCGACGGCGTCGACTACGAAATCGCCGCGTGCATCAGTGTGCGAGCGTCGCTTGCCGACGACTCCGACCCGGCACTGCTTGCGGACCGCGACGCCATCGTCGAACGCCTCGGCATCGTCGAAATGCCTGCCGTTCCCTTGCTCCGCGCGGACCCGTGACCCTTGCCAACGCGCTCGGAGAGGGGCCGACTCGGTGGTCTCCCACCTTGCCGGCCCCTCGGCTCCGGAACGTAGAGTTAGTTCGCGCAGTACGGGGACAGCGTCGCGCTTCCGGACGAGATCGTGAATGCGTTCGTCCCGTACGTCGACGAACCTGGGTAGAACAGCAGGTCGCTGTGATAGCCGTGGGTGACCCGAGTTGAAGTCTTCGAGCAGCCAAGGACCCAGGTGTACGTCACGCCCGCGGCCAAGAGAACCGGGCTGTTCGTGTTCGAGGCGACGGTGACATCAGTCAACGTACGATCGGAACGGATCCTGCCGCGAACCGTCATGTACTTGGAGGTCGGGCACTGCATCTGGTACTGCGCAACAACCTGACCGTTTACGTTGATGTACGGCACCTGGGTGCGGCCCCAACAACCCGTCGTCGTGTATCCCTGCCACGCGGTCCATGCTTGGGGTGTCGCGGCTGCGGCTGTCCCGACCGTGACCGCGCTCAGCGCAACGGTCGCCATCGCCGTGACCGCCACCATCATGCGCAGGCGTCCAACCATCTGCTTCATCATTCTGGTCTCCCTTCATCGAGCGCCGCCCGGTGCGGTGCACGTTCTCAGGATGCAATCAAGCGTCGACCGACTCCATGCGCGGCGCAACGCACCGAACGTGCGCGATCTGACATTCCTGACCGCGCCCGGATGGGAGGCGGGAAGCATCGCAAGCGCGTCAACTGGGGCCAGCCACGCTGCTCCGGCGGCCATGGCTGGCACCCGGCGCGGCGGTCGGCGCAGGCGGAGTGGTTGCGAACAGCATCTTGACCCTCTGGCTGAGCCGGCCCGATGCACCCCAATC
>JANLRZ010000210.1:0-24112 GCA_031362155.1 Acidimicrobiia bacterium
AGCCTGCGGCACTTCACTCAGGAGCACCTCGACGCAGTTGCCGTGCAACTCAACGGCCGACCACGCGAGACTCTGGACTGGCAAACCCCAGCCGAACGACTCGCCCCACTCGTTGCAACGACCGATTGACCCCGCCGTGGACCAACGTACAACCCTCGGAGTGATCCGGGTTGGCCTTCTGACCTGCGGTTTCTCGGTGGGCGATGCGGGATTCGAACCCACGACCTCTGCCGTGTGAAGGCAGCGCGCTAACCAACTGTGCCAATCGCCCGAGCCTCAAGAGGATAGTTGAGTCGACTCCGACGCCGGGAGCCGATCGGCCCGGTACGCTCTCCCGTCACTTCGAGGGGGATGAGATGCCGGAATTTCACGAGGTCGCCGACGGTCTGAGCATGCCGTTGGCCGAGGCGATGCGCACCCAACGGGCGGTGCGGCGGCTCCGCACCGACCCCGTCGACGACGAGACGGTCCTGAGCGTGATCGAGCTCGCCCTCCGGGCGCCGACCGGCAGCAACGGCCAGACGTGGGAGTTCGTCGTCGTGCGGGACGGCGACGTGAAGCATCAGCTCGCCCGACTGAACCGCCAGGCCTATTCCGTCTACCGCCGATTCGCCAGTGGTCGCGCCCGCGGCGACCTCAAAGCGGCTCGGATGCTCGCCGCGGTGCAGTGGCAAGCCGATCATTTCGAGAACTCCCCCGTCATCGTGGTGGCGTGTCTCCGGGGGCGTCCGGGGCTCTTCGGGACCGGCCGGGCGTCGTTCTACGCCTCGATCTACCCCGCCGTGCAGAACCTCCTGCTCGCCGCTCGGGGCCTCGGACTCGGAGCGACCCTCACCACTCTCCCGCTGTGGAATCGCACCCTGGTACGGCGAACCCTGGGTCTGCCGTCGTCGGTCACGCCCTGTGCGGTCATTCCGCTCGGCTGGCCGCTCCGGGGCGGGTATGGTCCTACGACCCGGAAATCCGTCGAAGAGGTCGTGCACCTCGATCACTACGGGAATCGGGCCTTCGAGCGGCGTGCCAGTGGCGTCTCGACAGAATCTTGACGACTGTGGTTCCACACGCGCGACTCGGATGCGAGATAATGGTTGTCCGCTGAATGCCCGATCGACCTGTCGGGGGTAGGTGAACCGTGGCCAGAAAAGGACGAGCGCGTCGCTTCCGAGAAGCCCGCGAGCTGAAGCAGGGCTTCGACGACGGCATGTTCCGTGAAGGAAGCGGAACCCTTGCCGATGTCGACGACGACAACGCCGGCATCGTATATCTCGAAGACGACGGCGACGACGGTGCGGCCAAGGAGCCCTGGGACCCGGACGAGGAATACAACCGCCGCGGCGCCTGATCCTGGCGTTCTGATCGTTACGCCTCCCGGGGCGGTACCAACTCGGGGTCGATTCCCAACGTCTGGATCGCGCCGTCCACCACCGTTGCCGCGATCGATCCCTGGCGCGCCAACTGGTCGAGCACGGCCACCACGATGTGGGCCGCATCGACCTCGAAGTGGGAGCGGAGCGCGGCCCGCGTGTCGGACAACCCGAAACCGTCGGGACCGAGCACCGTGAACGGCGCCGACACGAACCGGCCGATCTGGTCGGGCACGAGCGACGTGTAGTCGGTGACCGCAACTACTGGCGCGCCCGGCGCCTTCGTGGCCGCGAGTTGTTCGACGACGTAGGGCACCCGGGCGGTCGCCGACGGATGCAAACGGTTCCAGCGTTCGCAGTCGAGCGCATCTTCTCGCAACAGCTTGTAGCTGGTCGCGCTCCACACGTCGGCGGCGACGCCGAACTGCTCGGCCAGGATCGATTGGGCATCGAGCGCCGAGCCCATCAGCATGCCGCTCGCGAAGATCTGGGCCGGGAGCCCCGACGACGGTGCGGCGCGGTATCGGTACAGGCCGCGCACGATGCCCTCGGTGCACCCCTCCGGCATCGCGGGCATCCTGATGTTCTCGTTGTACAGGGTGAGGTAATAGAAGCAATCTTCCGGGTCCGGTCCGTACATGCGGGCGAGACCGTCTTCGATGATCACGGCAAGTTCGTACGCGAACGCCGGATCGTAGGAACGGCAGTTCGGGACCGCGCTGGCGAGCAGTTGACTCTGGCCGTCGCAATGTTGGAGACCCTCGCCGGTGAGCGTCGTGCGCCCCGCGGTGGCACCGAGCAGGAAGCCCCTCCCCCGCTGGTCGCCGAAAGACCAGATGAGGTCGCCCACCCGCTGGAATCCGAACATCGAATAGAAAATGAAGAACGGCACCAGTGGTTGGGACCACGTGGCGTAGGCGGTGCCGGCGGCGGTGAACGAGGCCATGGACCCGGCTTCGGTGATGCCTTCTTCGAGAATCCGCCCGTCGCGTGCTTCGCGGTAGGAAAGCAGGAGGCCGGCATCGACCGGGTCGTACTGCTGGCCGTCGGGTGCGTAGATCTTGATGTCGGCGAAGAGCGCGTCGAGGCCGAAGGTCCGGGCTTCGTCGGGAATGATCGGAACGACACGCGGCCCGACGTTGGGGTCCGCCAGCAACTTGCGCAGCATCCGCGCAAAGGCCGTGGTCGTCGACGCGGTCAGCTTGTCTCCGGTTCCGGCCTTCAGCTCAGCAAACGTCGAGGTGGCTGGCGCGGGAATCGGCGGCGCACTCGTGAGCCGGCGGGGCAGTGAACCGTTGAGTCGCTGGCGGCGGGACCGGAGGTAGACGATCTCGGGCGAGTCCTCCCCGGGGTGCAGATACGGAGGGAGGTCGGTGAGTTGCTCATCGGCGACGTCGAGATGAAGGCGATCGCGAAAGACCCGCATCTCGGCGGTGCTCAGCTTCTTGATCCCGTGGGTGGCGTTGCGCGCCTCCACCGAGGAACCGAGGGTCCAGCCCTTGACGGTCTTGGTCAGGATGACCGTCGGGCTTCCGCGGTGGTCCACCGCCATCTGGTAGGCCGCATAGACCTTGCGGTAGTCGTGACCGCCACGCGGCAGGCGCTGGAGATCCTCGTCGCTCAGGTGCTCGACCATCTTGCGGAGTCGGGGATCGGGCCCGAAGAAGTGCTCACGGATATAGCTGCCCGACTCGGTCGCGTACTTCTGAAAATCGCCGTCGACGGTTTCGTTCATCCGTTCGAGGAGCACACCGTCGACGTCCGCGGCCAGGAGGTCGTCCCACGCGCGACCCCACACCACTTTGATCACGTTCCAGCCGGCCCCGCGGAAGGCCATCTCCAACTCCTGGATGATCTTGCCGTTGCCCCGGACCGGACCGTCGAGGCGTTGCAGATTGCAGTTCACGACGAAGATCAGGTTGTCGAGGTGCTCCCGCGCCGCGATCGACAGCCCGGCTTTGGACTCCGGTTCGTCCATCTCGCCATCGCCGACGAAACACCAGACCTTGGCATCGCTGGTATCGGCAATCTCGTGATGGAGCAGGTAACGGTTGATGCGAGCCTGCGCGATCGCGTTGATCGGTCCGAGTCCCATCGAGACCGTCGGAAACTCCCAGAACTCGGGCATGCGGTGGGGATGGGGATACGACGACAGCCCGTCGCCACCTACCTCGCGTCGGAACGAATCGAGCTGGTCCTCGCTCAGCCGGCCTTCGAGGAAGGCCCGCGCGTAGATGCCCGGCACGGCATGGCCTTGAAAGAAGACCTGGTCTCCGTGACCGCCATCGTCCTTGCCCCGGAAGAAGTGATTGAAGCCGACCTCGTAGAGCGCGGCCGCCGATGCGTAGGTAGAGAGATGCCCACCGAGGCCGTCGAATCGATGGTTGGCGCGGTCGACCATCGCCACGGCATTCCAACGCACGAAGGCACGAATTCGACGTTCAAGGTCTTCGTCACCGGGGAACCACGGTTCCTGTTCCGGAGGGATGGTGTTCAGGTAGGGAGTCGAGATCGCAGCCGACAGGCCGACGTCGCGCTCGGTCGCATGTTCGAGCAGGCGCGTCAGGAGGTAGCGCGCCCGCGAGTTTCCGGAGCGGTCGACAACGGCATCGAGCGACTCCAGCCATTCACGGGTTTCAGCTGGATCAGTATCGGGGAGCTGATGGACGAAACCGTCGGCCGGCACGAGATCCTCCGGGGAGTGGGGGTCCCCCGAGGTTACGGCGCGAAGACGGTGTCCTCGACGCCATGCCCGAGGTTGGCGTGCAACGCCGCTTCCGCTCGATACAGCGGGACCGGATCGGCGAGGCCCTTCATCATGACGGGACCCAGCTCGGTGAACGCAATGTCGGTGAAGGTCCCCGCGTTGACCAACGCTTCGGACACCAGCAGTTCTCCCGGCGAGGCGACGTCGACGATGCGCGCCGCCACATTGGCGTCGTGCCCGATGAGGTCGGTACCCCGCTGGGACGGTGAGCCCCAGTGCGCGCCGACCCGGACGAGGAGCGGCAGCATCTCCACTTCGGCGGCGGCCTCGAAGGCGACCAGGATCCGGAGCAGCGTGACGATGGTGTCGATCGGATCGACGAAGAAGAGCATGAGCCCGTCGCCGAGTTCTTTGACGATGCGGCCATTGGGCGGGAGCAGATTCCGCACGATCTGCTCCTGGCTCGAGAGGAGCCGAAGGGCCTCGTCGTCGCCGGCCGACGCGGTGAACTCGGTGAAACCGACGAGATCGGTGAATACCACTGCCCCGGTGGTCGCGGTCATCGGCGCGCTTTCACCTGAATGCGTCCGCTCACGGATCGACAGACCACCGAACAGTCGTCACCCTGGTCGACCTCACACGTGCACCCGCCGCTCACCGAAATGAGTGACGCTTTCGGGCGCACTCCCCGTGGGAGTTCGATGGTCACCGATCCCGAGATGGAATCCGCACGAACATCGGGCGACGCGGTGAGGCCGACGTTCACGTTGCCGCTCACGGAGTTGGCGCGAACTGCTCCCACCGCGTTGGCGACGTCGACTCGGCCCGACACCGCGGCAACGTTCAGCGACCCACCCACGTGTTCCACGGTGATGCGCCCGTTCGCAGTCTTGATCCGACAGTCACCAGTGACGGTGCCGACGTCGACCCGGCCCGACACGCTCCGGGCGTCGAGCGCCGCGCAGGACTCCACCCGAACCTTTCCGGTCCGGGTCGTGATCCGTAGTTCGCCCAGTCGGCCGCTCAGCGTGACGTCACCGGAATGAGTTCCCACCACGAGGTCGGTCCCTATGGGGACGCGTGCCGACACTCCGGCGGCCGAGCCCTTGACCTCGAGCACGCCGCCCATCGGATGTTCCTGGCCCTGGTCGATCACGACGTCGGTGCGGTCTTCGGCGACGACCTGGACCCGACCAGAAGACGCAGTGATGCGGATGGGATCCATCTCGTGATCATCGCAAAGATTTCGCGGGAAGCGAAGCGATCCCGCCGAGGGTCACACTCGGGTGATCCGAGCCAGTGCCTGAAATGCGCGCCCCGCTGCCAAAGGGTAAGGATGGCGACATGGCCGATGTCAGCAATTCCATGAATGCAACGGGTTCCGACGAAGTGCTGGCCGGGGCGATGGCTCGGCTCGCCGGGCGCTACGCGCACTACGACGTTGTCGCGTACGAGGGATCGATCATGAACGCCATGATCATCTCCTACGGCTTCACCGACCTGGATCTCGTCGATGGCATGTTGATGGCGCAAGAGTCGTTCTGTTACTCCGAGTTCCAAAGCGATCAGCCGATCTCGGTGACGCTCTCCGACGCGGCAACCCAGGCGATTCGACCGATCGCGACGGAGGTCACGGTCACCGTCGATGGCGGCCGCGCTCATGTGTTCCGACCGGAGACCCCGACCGGAATCGGCATCCGGCTCGAGAACCCGACCGAAGACAGCTTGCCCACCGACCCGAACGATCCGCGCATTGCCGACGACGACGGTGACGGCAAACCCGGCGTGACCGCAATCGTCACGCACGACGGGAACCCGATCGGGGAGATCTACCTGGCGCGGCGTGAGATCTTTGCGTACGAGCTCGACGAGCAGGCCGATGGTTCGCTCACGGGCGCGGTGAAGGACCGAAGCGAGCAGCTTATCGTCGGAGCTTCGGACGACATCTACAAGATCACCGACCCGTGGACGCAGCACGCGGATCTTGCGAAGAGCCCCATCATCCTCCGCCGGGTCGAACGCTCATGGGACTGCGCTCGGCTGAGAGCCGAGCGCGACTCGCTGTTCCCGCCGAATCCGACGATGGACTACTGATCGCGTTGGCCTTCCCGTCACCTGCGAACGTTGTCGCGCCTCCGCTGCGCGGGCGTGAAGATCCGATTGCTACCGTCTCACCACATGAGTACGACTCGCCCGGCGATTCACGGCCGCATCAACGACCTCGATAGCCATTTGCAGGTGCCGATCTCTCGCTGGGCGGAGGTGTTCGGCGAAGCCACCGCTCGCTTCGGTGAGCGTTTCGCTGGCGTCCCGCTGTTCGACGCGATCGACGAGCCCGAACTGAGCGTCCAGTCCGTGTGGACCACCAAAGGCACTGCGGCGCCCGGCGCGTCGACCCCGGAGGGCCGTCTCGCCGCCATGGACGTCATGGGGATCGAACGCCAACTCATCTTTCCCCAGGTGGTGCTCGCAATGCCGGCGTGGTCCGATCACCCAAACGCCGCCATGGTGCTGCGCGAATACAACGACGCAGTGCTGCGCTGGACGGCCGCCGGGCGGGGCCGGCTTCGCCCGACGGCGCTGCTCAACCTCACGACCGTCGACGGCGCCATCACCGAAGCCGAACGGATCGCGGCGGGCGGTGCCCGAGCCGTCTTTATTCAGGACGGCATCGCTCCGGGGGGCCGTTCGCCCGCCGCTCCCGAGATCGACCCGCTCTGGGCCCTGCTCGCGGAAGCCGAACTCCCAGTGACCCTGCACATCGGTGGCCAGGATGGCTTCTTCGCGAGCAACGCGTGGCCCGATGCTGAAATGCTGCGCCCCGGAAGCTTCTCGACCGGCGAACCTGTCGGCCCCCACATGCTGGGCACGATGCACCTCGCTGCACAGAACTACCTGACCGCGATGCTCTATGGCGGCGTCTTCGACCGA
Source organism: Acidimicrobiia bacterium (assembly GCA_031362155.1). Classification (GTDB taxonomy): domain Bacteria; phylum Actinomycetota; class Acidimicrobiia; order IMCC26256; family JAENVU01; genus JAENVU01. The sequence continues at coordinate 7,003 of JANLRZ010000210.1, forward strand.
CACCCCGGCCTCCGCGTCGGCGTGATCGAACTCGGTGCGATGTGGGTCGGCCCCTTTGTCGACCTCCTCGAGGACCGACTCCAAATGTCTCGTCGCCTTCGCGATGGCTTGCAGCGTCGTCCGGCCGAGGTGTTTGTCGACCAGATCCGCGTCACACCGTTCTTCTGGGAACGCACCGCACGCCAGATCGAACGCTACGGAATGCCTGCGGTCTACGCGTTCTCCACGGACTTCCCGCACCCCGAGGGAGGCACCGACCCGATCGGCCGAATGGCTGCGGACATCGAGCCACTCGGCGACGACGCGGTCGAGGCGTTCTTCGTCCGCAACGCCGAGCTTCTCCTCCCCGCCTGAAACCCACGGGCGGTCGACGCGCACGTCGGGCCAGGTCCGCGATCTCGCAGAATCCCCGGCTGAGATGGTCGCGTCCGCGAACGGTCGATGGAGCACGTCATCCCATCCGGGCCCGGCCGAGCCGCAGATCTGTGACAACGGGTGGGCGGTAGAGGACTCGAACCTCCGACCTCTTGCGTGTCGAGCAAGCGCTCTAACCAACTGAGCTAACCGCCCCGGCGGAACGTTCAACCTAGCAGTCGGCCCATTCCCCTCGACTACTCGTACGCGATTGCGTCCAGGACATCGAGCCGGCTGGCGTGCCAGGCCGGGAGCAGGGCAGCGATGAATCCGGCGGCGACCGAGGCCGCCACGAACCATCCGAGTTGGCCGACGGGAACCACGATCTCGTCGGTGAACTCACCGCGCAGTGCGGTCATGACCCCCCAACCCCAGAGCAGGCCGACGCCGATCCCGACCACGCATCCGAGGACGGCGATGATCACCGATTCCCCCGACACCATGCCCCAGACCTGGCGCCGAGTCGTGCCCACGGTGCGCAGCAGCCCGAGTTCCCGCGTGCGTTCGTACACCGAGAGCATCAGCGTGTTCACGATGCCGAGCACCGCGATCAACTCGGAGAGCAGCAGCAGCGCAACGAAGATGTTGAGGAATTGATCGAGGAACGACTGGCGCGAATCGCCGTATTCGTCGAGCGTCTGCACGTCCACGTTGGGGAACGATTCGGCGAAGGACTCACGCAAAGTGCGGGCGACCTCGGCCCCCTTCCCCGGTTCGGTCTGCAGGTAGAGGAGCGTGTCCTGGGGAACGCCACCGAAGGCGTTCTTGTGGAGCGATTGCGACACGAGATAGTCGATGGGAAACGCGCCGGAGAATCGCCGGGTCTCGTAGATACCGGCCACCTCCAGCTCCGTCGGGCCGCTCCTCGGGAACCTGATGGTCAACTGGTCGCCCACGGCGAGGCCGAAGCGGTCGGCCTCCTTCCCCGAGATCATGACCTGGCGCGAGTTGATCGAGTCGGGTGTCGCACCCCGGAACTTGAAGTCGATCACCGAGTTGAACCCGCGCTGGGTGATGCCGTTGACGATCTCCTCAGTCCCCTCGATTCCCGCCGAGCCCCACTTGAACGCGATGGCGTTCGTTACCCCCGGCGTCTGGCGGGCCTGGCGGGCGACGTCGGTGGAGAAGTTTGCATACCCCGGCGAGGTGATGATGACCTCCGCCTTCACGTCCGTCAGGGACGCCCGAGCCGACTGCTTCAGCGACGCCCCGAAGATCGATACCAGCGCGACCAGGGCGAGTCCCACGACCAGGGCGGCTGCCGTCACCGTCGTGCGCTTCGGGTTCCGCATCGCGTTGCCCCGGGCCAGGGTGCCGGTGACCCCGAAGAAGGTGGGAAGCGGGCGTCCGATGACCGCCGCGACGCCTCGGACCCCGAGCGGTCCGAGGATCACGAGGCCGACGAAGATGACGAAGCCGCCGATGAACGTGAGCGCGACCGACTGGTCGAGTGGGCGCGGCCCCCAGATCCCATAGGCACCGATGCCAATGCCGGCGCCCGTGACCGCGAGGCCTGCGACGATGCGACCGACGGTCGAGCGGAACTTCGAAGTGGTACGCAGATCGCCGATGGCCGCGATCGGCGGGGTGCGTGCGGCCCGGATCGCCGGGAACACCGCCGCGAGCGCGGTGACGCCGACGCCCACGATGGCGCTCGCGACGATCGTTCGGTTGATCAGCACGAGTTCACGCGCCGGGACCGGAACTCCGAAGCCCGGCAGCGCCCACAGCAGTACCCGCCCGAGGCCGACGCCGGCTGCGAACCCGACGACCGACGCGACAATGCCCATGATGACCGCCTCGGCGAGGACCGAGCCCACGATCTGACGGCTGCTGGCGCCCATCGCGCGCAGAAGCCCGAGCTCTCGCGTGCGCTGGGCGATCAGGATCGTGAAGGTGTTGAAAATGATGAACCCACCGATCAACAATCCGATCCCGGCGAAGCCCAGCAGCATGTTGTTGAGCAGCGACAAGAAGTCGTCGACCTGACGTTGCAAGACCGCGGCGAACTCGGTCGACGGCTTCACGGTGAGCAACGGGCCGACGGTGCGCTGGATACGCGTGGTCAGCTCGGCCAGGTTGGTCCCCGGCTCGGCGCGCACGAAGATGAAGTCCGCCAACCCGGCTGCGCCGAAGGCGCGTTCCGCGGTCTTCGGGTCGAAGGCGGCGACGGTCGCGAACCCGAGGTCGTCGCGGTCGCCGAGCGAGACGAGACCGACGATCCGAAACGGTTCGGCCGCCCCCGTGAGCAACATGCGCACGGGGTCGCCCACCTTGAAGCCATTGCGCTTCGCGGTGCCGGCGTCCATGGCGACCTCGCCATCACGCAGGGGACGGCGGCCTTCGACCAGTCGCGCCGGGCCGACCGAATCCTGGTCGCCCCAAGAAATGCCGAGGTTGATGGTGCCGAGCGCCTGCACCGCGTCCCGCTTGTTCTTCTGAATGAACCGGGCCTCCCCGATGAGGAAGGGGCTGGCTTGGGCCACGCCAGGCACCGTGCGCACCTCGGCCGCGAGGGACGACGGCACGCGTTGGCGACTGGTGGCCCGATCGCCGACCTGGGTCGGCGCGGCGACCACGAGATCGCTCCCCGATGCGTACTGCTGGAAGATCTCACCGAGCGAGGCCTGCAATGTGTCGGTGAGGACGTAGGTGCCGCTCACGAAGGTGACCCCGAGCACGACGGCAAGCGCGGTCAGGAAGAGCCGCACCTTCCGGGCAAGCACACCTTTGATCGTCGCTCGCCACATCAGCCCCTATCCTGCCCGATCAGAGGCGTCTCGCCGGACGCGGGCCGCCGCGGATACGGTCCCGCCCGTGACCGACGCTCCGATTGACGAGTCCCCCGCTGATCACGAGTTCCGCCTCGCGGCGCGTGAGTTCCTGATTGCGAACGCACCGCCCCGACCGCCGGGGGTGTCGTCGAGTCCGCTCGGCAAGGACATGTCTCCCGAACTCGAAGCGGAACATGTCCAGGAGTGTCGGGATTGGCAGGCCACGCTGGCCGGCAACGGCTGGGCCGGCATCACCTGGCCGTCGGAGTACGGCGGCCGGGGAGGCACCGTGGGCCAAGCGCGCATCTTTGCCCAGGAAGAAGCCAAAGTGCTCGTCTCGTCGGGCGTGTTCATGGTCGCGATCGGAATGGTCGGCCCGACGATCATCCAGCACGGCACCGAGGAGCAGAAGAGCTTCTTCCTTCCCCGCATGCTCAACGGCGAACACGTGTGGTGCCAGCTCTTCTCCGAGCCCGGCGCCGGGTCCGACCTCGCCGGTCTCGCCACCCGGGCCGAACGTGACGGGGATGAGTTCGTCGTCAACGGCCAGAAGGTGTGGACGTCGGGCGCGCACTTCTCCGACTGGGGGATGATGCTCGTCCGCACGAACTGGGACATGCCAAAACATCAGGGCATCACCTGGATCGCGGTCGACATGCGCTCGCCGGGCATCGAAGTCCGACCGTTGCGGCAAATCACGGGGTACGCCCACTTCAACGAAGTGTTCCTCACCGACGTGCGGGTACCCGTCGCCAACGTCCTCGGTGATATCGACAACGGTTGGCGCATCGCCCAGACCACGTTGGGCAACGAACGCCAGATGATCGGCGGTGGTGGTTCCGGCGTCGGGTTCAAGTCGCTGGCGGCACTGGCGAAGACCTGCGGTCGCGCCGACGATCCGGTGATCCGGCAAGAACTCGCGAAGTCCTACACCCGGTTCGAGCTGTTGAACTGGCTCGGTCAGCGGGCCAAGGCCCGCGCCAAGGCCGGCCTGCCTCCCGGGCCGGAGATGTCGCTCATGAAGCTCGCGGTGTCCGAGCGCGTCGCCCGCGACGGCGACCTCGCCCTCGCGTTGGAAGGGCCCGGCGGGATGCTGAGCGGCGCCGATGCCCTCGACGACGGCATGTTCCAACAACTCTTCTTGAACCAATGGTCGGTACGCATCGGCGGCGGCACCGAGCAGATTCAGCGCAACGTCATCGGCGAACGGGTGCTCGGCCTCCCCGGCGAAGCCCGCCCCGACAAGACCGAACCCTTCCGCAACCTCCCCCGCAACTGACCCCTTCTCGAACTTGCGTCAATAACCCGTCCGTTCCGCGGGGTTATTGACGCAAGTTGGGAGGTCAGGGGGCGACGGACATGAAGTCGGTGAATCCGGACGGGTCGTGGCGGCCGAAACAGCCGTGCTCGAAGAGGCCCCAGCCCTCCTGACCATCGAGGGTCGCCCGGCCGACGTGGTCGATCAGACCGAACGCGAGACCGCCGACGACGGCAGGGTCAGTGAGGTCGTACGCAGCGCCCTCGAGAAAGCCGTGGCCCCGCCACTCGCCGTGGGTCCACGCGGGATCGCCGCCGTAGCCGGTCCCGAGGTTCAGGGCCACGTAGCCGCGCGATTCCACTTCGAGTTGCAGCTCTTTCCGACCGCGTGCCTGGAGGTAAACCGTCGCACCGGTCGGGATTCGAGTGCCCGATTGGTAGTGGATGTCGACCTCGGGCCAGCCGAGTTGCTCCGGCGGCCGTCCGCTCGCCGCCGGGAACACCCGCCGCACGTCGTTCATGACGCGCGTGCCGTCGGCTTCCTCCTGGATGATCACGATGACGGCGTAGTCCTCGAACCGCAGCGGGATGTAGGTCCACCAGAACCCTTCGAGCGGTTCATCGGCGGCGCGGCCAGGGGGCTCGGCCTCCCCCACGGGCCGGATGCCCCACGACCGATCGCGGCTCCCCACCCACGTGTCGGGGGTGACGTCGTGGCGCACACCGTCGACTCGCAACTCGCCGGTCCACGTGCAGACCTGCGCGAACCGCTGCGCATCGAGCGTGATGCGCCCGTTCCGCCGCCACACGTGCCGGGCCTCGTCGAGCGCAGGGAAGGAACCTTCCCAAGTCATGTCGAAGCCGACCCCGTGGTCGTCGGCATCACAGATCAGCCGCAGCTTGTGCAGCGGCTCGATGACCTCGATCCGATACGGACCGACCTCTTGTTTCATCCGGTCATCACCGAGCGCGTCCGAGGTGCGGATCGAGAACTGCCGATCACCGGTCCGTACGGCGGCGAACGCATCGATCACGCCGAGGTTCGGATACAGGCCGAGCCCGGTCACGAGAAAGATGTCGCCGGTCCGATCGTGGGCATTCCAGTAACACCGGTCGTAACCGTTGCGATCACTGGTGTCCATGTGCGCGATCGAGAGCGGCGCTTGGTGGATCGGGTATTCATCGAGCGGGACGGGCATCGGTTCGACTCCTCGGACGGGTGGGGAGACGTTACGCGGACGACACCGGCGGACGCGGCGATGCCAGCAGATCGGCGACCCGATCGACGAGGTCATCGAGATCCGCCGGGGCGTGGCCTCCCAATGATTCGACACACAACGTCGCCGTGGTCGCATCCCCGGGACCATCATCGAGCCACGTCAACAGTGACGTCGCGCGTCCGGGTTCCGGCACGACGATCGCCTCCAGCACCAGACTCAGACGGTCGATGTAGGACACCGCACCGATCATCGAGAACGCCTCGTGCAGTGCGAGGAACGCCTCCATGGGTGTGGCGTCGAGCGTCACGACGCGGGTGTCGTCCACGCCGACGGTCGGGTGCCGGAAGGAAGCTCCGAGATGGGCGTCGGATCCCCTGACGCGCCGGCGACCGCGGCGGGGCTTGACCGGTGCTACTGGAGGCGAGGACGATCCCTCGGCCGTCTGCGCGGTCTGGATCGCGAGCAGCACTGCGAATGCTTCGGTGATCTGGGCCGTTCGCACCGTCCGGAGCCCGATGTCGGCAAGATCGGCGCCGTTGTCCGGGTGGTGGCGCCGGATCAGGACGCGGTACTGCGCTCGCACTTCGGGCCAGCTCGCGGTCGCCGACATGCCGAGCACGAGTCGGGCTCCGGCAGCATCCATTCGAGCATGCTCGCGCACGGAGGCCGCGCCGGTCTTGCGGCTGTCGACGCGCGTGGCCTACAGATGGAGGAACCGTCGAGCACCGGGAGAAGCGACCATGGAAGATCTAGCTGCGGCGCTGGGTGCGATCGTCGGGACCGAACACGTCCTCGTGGGCGACGCGATCAGTGAGGACTACGGCCACGATGAAGCGCTGACCGTCACGGCGGTACTGCCGTCGGTCGTGGTGCGGCCAGGATGCGCCGAGGACGTGCGGTCGATCCTTGCCGTCGCCGACGACCACCGGGTCCCGATCACCGCGCGCGGCAGTGGCACCGGCCTCTCGGGTGCGTGCACGCCGAGCGCCGACGGCGTCGTGGTGTCGTTCGAGCGCATGAACACGATCCTCGAGATCGACACCGAGAACCACGTCGCCGTCGTGCAACCGGGAGTCACCCTTGCCCAACTCGACGACGCGCTCGCGCCCCTCGGCCTGTCCTATCCCGTCTACCCCGGCGAGTACAGCGCCAGTCTCGGCGGCAACGTCGCGACCAACGCCGGCGGGATGCGGGCCGTGAAGTACGGCGTCACCCGCCATCAGGTGCTCGGACTCGAAGCGGTCCTCCCCACCGGCGAGGTGATCCGCACCGGCGGCAAGTTCGTCAAGGCCACGACGGGGTACGACCTCACCCAGCTCATCATCGGTTCGGAGGGCACGCTCGCGCTCGTGACCGAAGCGACGCTGCGCCTCTATCCCCGCGCGCCTTTCACCGCGACGATCCTGGCGCCCTTCACCTCACTCGACGCGATCACGCACGCAATCCCGCGCATCGTGGCGAGCGGCATCGGACCGATGATCCTCGAATACATCGACATGATCACGCTCGGCGCCATCAGCGCCCACGTCGGACTCGATCTCGGCATCCCCGAGGAGATTCGCGAGACCGCCCTCGCCTACCTCGTCGTCATGATGGAACAGACCACCGACGCACGGCTCGATGAGGACGTCGAATCGTTGGCGGAACAACTCGCCGAACTCGACGCGATCGACGTCTACGTACTGCCCGGTGGTGCCGCAGCGTCGCTCATCGATGCCCGGGAGAAGTCGTTCTGGGTGGCCAAGGCGAACAACGCCGACGACATCGTCGATGTCGTCGTGCCCCGCGCCTCACTGCCCAACTTCATGGAGACGGCCGCGGAGATCGCCAGCGAGACCGGTTCGTGGATCGCGGGCTGCGGACACGCGGGCGACGGCAACGTGCACCTCTCGGTGTTCCAGGCCGACCCCGAGACTCGATCCCAGGTCATGACGCGACTCTTCCGTGCCGGCATGGATCTCGGCGGCGCGATCTCGGGCGAGCACGGCATCGGCCGGGCCAAGCAGTCCTATTTCCTTGCCCTCGAAGATCCGGCGAAGCTCGCGCTCATGCGGCGCATCAAGACCGCGTTCGATCCGCATGGCATTCTCAATCCTGGAATATTGCTCGACGACGAGGTGGCAACCGCATGACCATGAATGGCGCCCAAGCACTGCTGCGCACGCTGGTCGATCACGATGTCGACGTCTGCTTCACCAACCCGGGCACGTCCGAGATGCACTTCGTCGCCGCGCTCGACGGCGAGCCTCGTATGCGAGCCGTGCTCGGCCTGTTCGAAGGTGTGGTCACCGGCGCGGCCGACGGATACGCCCGGATGACCGGTCGCCCCGCGGCCACGCTGTTGCATCTGGGACCCGGGCTGGGCAACGGCATCGCCAACCTGCACAACGCCCGCCGCGCGCACGTGCCGATGGTCAACATCGTCGGTGATCACGCCACCTACCACCAGGCGCTCGACGCGCCGTTGCAGAGCAACATCGAGACCCTGGCGGCCAACGTGTCCGGTTGGATCCGACGCAGTGACTCGGCGGCGTCGCTGGCCCAGGATGCGGCCGAAGCCGTGGTGGTGGCCCGGACCTGCCCCGGCGAGATCGCAACCCTCATCCTGCCGGCCGACGTCTCCTGGGGCGAAGGCGGCGGCCAGGTGGTCGAACGCCGTTCCTTCGACGCACCCCTCGCCCCCGATCTCACAACGGTCGAGGCCGCGGCGAAGATCCTCCGCACCGGCGAGCCCAGCGCGATCCTCGTCGGCAACGACATCATGCGCGACGAACTCTCGCTCGCACTGCTCGACGCGGTTGCCGCAGCGACGGGCAGCAAGGTGCTGGCCGAGGTGTTCCCAACTCGCATCCGCCGCGGCGCCGGCATCGCGTCGGCAGATCGGCTCGGATACCTCGCCGAGTTCGCGGCCATGCAGCTCGACGGACTCCGCCATCTGATCCTCATCGGCGCGCAGTCGCCGGTGACGTTCTTCGCCTACCCAGGAAAGGCGAGCGATCTCGTACCCGACGGGTGCGACGTGCTCGTCGTCACCGACGTACGCGAGAACGGTCCGACCGCGGCCGAGGCGCTGGCCGACGCCGTCGGCGTCACCGTGGCCGACGCCCGTTTCGCAGGATCGTCGCGTCCCGACCGGCCGACCGGAGACCTCACGGGAGCGGCGTTGGCCGCCGCCGTCGGTGCGACGCTGCCGGAGAACGCGATTGTCGTCGACGAGGCGCAGACCGGTGGGATCTGGGCGTCGCCGGCGACCGCGGGGTGTCCCCCGCACGACTGGCTCACCCTCACCGGCGGTTCGATCGGTTTCGGAATGCCGTGTGCGACCGGCGCAGCGATTGCGTGTCCCGACCGACCGGTGATCAATCTCCAAGCCGATGGCAGTGCCATGTACACGGCCCAGGCATTGTGGACCCAGGCCCGTGAGGGGCTCGACGTGACCACCGTGATCTTCGCCAACCGGTCTTACGCCATCCTCAACATGGAGCTGTCACGGGTCGGGGTCGAATCGCCGGGCCCGGTCGCGAAGTCGATGCTCGATCTCACCGGCCCCGAACTCGACTTCGTCGCCCTGGCCCAGGGCATGGGCGTGCCCGCCGAGCGTCCCGAAGACGCGGAGTCCTTCACCGCAGCCCTCGAACGCGCGGTCGCGGAACCCGGCCCTCACGTGATCGAGGCCGTCATCCCCTCCGGCTTCTAACCCACCTCCCATCGTTTGGCACCTCCTGGCGCGGAGCCGACCACCATCCGCCAAACGCTGAAAAGTTGGGGGGTCTGACGGTCGGCGTGGAGGTGGGCGGCGCGGATCCGACAGAATCAACCGATGACCGACCCCGGGTTCTCCGACATCCTCGCGGCCAACGCTGCGTACGCCGATTCGTTCCACCTTGCCGGTCTCTCCCCGCAGGCCGCGAAAGGCCTCGGCGTCCTCACCTGCATCGACTCCCGTATCGAACCGTTGACGATGATGGGACTCGTGCCCGGTGACGCCAAGATCCTCCGAAATGCCGGGGCGCGCGTCACGGCCGACGCTCTGCGCTCATTGGTGCTGGCGGTGCACTTGCTCAGCGTCCGGCGCATCGCGGTCATCCAGCACACCCGCTGCAAGATGACCGAAGCCACCGACGACGATCTGCGCCGCGAGATCGCCGATCTCACCCACGAGACGACCGAAGGTTGGGAGTTCCACGCCATCGATGACCAACGCAGCGTCCTCGTCGACGACGTGGCGCAGCTCCGCGCGTGCCGTCTGATCCCCGCCACCGTCGAGATTGCGGGCATGGTGTACGACGTCGACTCCGGGCTCCTGCGGCTCGAGTGCACGGCATGAAGGTTCACTGGTTCCTCCCCACGGGTGGCGACTCTCGCGAGGTATTGCCGAGCCAGCCGGGGTCCCATCGCCGGGCCCCGACCCACGAATACCTTGCCCAGATCGCCCAAGCCTGCGATCAGCTCGGGTACGACGCCGTGCTCACCCCGTGCGGGACCGGCTGTGAGGACGCGTGGCTCGCGACCGCATCGCTACTGCCCCTCACCCAGCGGCTGAAGTTCCTCGTCGCCTTCCGCCCGGCGTTGCTCACGCCGACGCTCGCCGCACAAATGGCCAGCACCTTCCAGCGCATGTCGAACGGGCGGCTGCTGATCAACATCGTGACCGGCGCCGAAGATGCGGAGCTGGCCCGGTTCGGCATCCACGCGCCGAAACACACCCGCTACGCGCAGACGGCTGAGTTCCTCCAGGTGATGCGCGGCGCGTGGAGTGACACGCCCACCGACTTCGCCGGTGATTTCTTCCAAGTCGAGGGCGCCACCACACGCGAGATTCCGAACCCGGTCCCGCCGATCTATTTCGGTGGCGCGTCGGCCGAGGCCGAAGCGGTCGCCGCGGCCCACGTCGACGTGTACCTCGCGTGGGGCGAACCGCCGGCCATGGTGGCGGAGCGAGTCGAACGCATGCGTGCCCTCGCCGCCGCGAACGGGCGCGCGCTCACCCTGGGGATTCGCTTCCACGTGATCGCCCGGCCGACCGCCGACGAAGCGTGGAAGGTCGCGCACTCACTGGTGGACGCGATGCACCCGGACGACATCGCCGCCGCGCAGGCCGACTTCGCCACGACCAAATCGGTCGGGCAGAAACGCATGGCCGAACTCCACGGTGGCGATCGGGATCACTTACTGCTCCACCCCAATGTGTGGGCCGGCGTCGGTCTGGTGCGGGGCGGCGTCGGAACTGCCCTGGTCGGAAGCTACGACGAGGTGGCGGAGCGGATGCTCGAATACCACGCTCTCGGTTTCGACGAGTTCATCCTCTCGGGCTATCCGCACCTCGAGGAGGCGTACTGGTTCGGAGAGGGGGTCATGCCGATCTTGCGTGACCTCGGGCATCTCCCCCCGCTCGACGGCCCCGGCGCCGCGGTGTTCTCGTTTCGCTGATGCGCATCGGTCTGTTGATGGTGGGCCACGTGGCCCCGACGAGTACTCACATTGCGGGCGACTACCCCGAACTCTTCGCCGCCCTCCTCCGCCGCCCCGACCTCGAACTCGTCCGGTACGACCTCGACGAGTCCCGCTTTCCGGAATCGCCGACGGAGTGCGACGGCTGGCTGGTGTCGCCGAGTCGCTGCTCGGTCTATGACGCCCATCCCTGGATCGCCGAGTCGCAACGACTCATCCGCGAGATCATCACGACGGAGCGCCCCTACGTCGGCATCTGCTTCGGGCACCAGCTCGCCGCCCAGGCGCTCGGTGTGTCGGTGACTCGGGCGGCCAACGGTTGGCAGGTCGGAGTGCAGGACTACGAGATCGTCATCCCCCAACCCTGGATGCACCCGGTGCATTCGACGATCTCGCTCATCGCCAGCCATGAGGATCAAGTCACCGCACTCCCGGCCGAGGCGAGATTGTTGGCGCGCAGTCCCGGATGTCCGGTGGCCGGCATGCTGATCGGAGAACGAGCGTGGACGTTGCAACCGCACCCTGAGTTCACTCCCGAGTTGGCCGATCATCTCTTGGTCCAACGCATCGACCTCATCGGCTCGGAGAAGGTCACCCGAGCGCGCTCGACGCTCCGTCGGCCCCTGAACCGATTCGACGTCGGGCGGTGGATCGGTCGCTTCTTCGACGAGGTCTGAGTACCATTCGTCCCTTCTCGAGGGCATGCTGGGGGCAACGATGCGAGGTCGAATCGGCGCGGTCCTCATTGCGGTGGTTGGTTTGGTGCTGCCGACGGCCCCCGCCCACGCGGGCATCACCGCCCAGATCATCGGAGGCAACGCGGTCGACGCGGCGACGGTGCCCTGGACCGTGGCGTTGCTCCGCGCCAACGACACGAACGCCTACACCGCGCAGTTCTGTGGGGCCACCCTCATCGACCCCAGCTGGATCCTCACTGCCGCCCACTGTGTGGTGAACACCACCCCGAGCCAGGTCGACGTGGCGTGGGGCATCACGGATCTGAATGCCATTACCGCGGCCAACCGACACGGCCTGAGTCAAATCATCGTGCACCCGCAGTACAACGCCGCCCAATCCACCTCGGACGTCGCGCTCCTCAAACTCACCACCCCGGTGCCGGGGGCAACCACTCTGGCGCTGAACACCAGCGGTACTTTTCCGGTCGCCACTCAGGTGCTCGACACCTACGGGTGGGGCAACACGTTGTACCCGGCGACCTCGTACCCGAATCTCCTCCACGGTGTGGCCCTCACCGATATGGGCGGCCCGGCGAGCACGGGTGCCTGTGGCTTCTACGGCACCCAGTACATCGGCGACCACATGCTCTGCGCGGGGGTCAACGGCGGGGGCAAGGATGCCTGTCAGGGCGACAGTGGCGGACCACTCGTCGCCACGAATGGCCTCAACCAACGGGTGCTCGTCGGCGTGACCAGTTGGGGGAACGGTTGTGCCGTTGCGAACTATCCCGGCCTGTGGTCGCGAGTCTCCTCGTATGCCGATTGGATCGACCAACAGATCCATGCGCCGGCGACACCGCGCGTCTACATCGGGAACGCCACGGTCACCGAAGGCGACACCGGCAATCGGATCGCCACCTTCACGGTCACCGTGTCACCGGCCAGCACCGCCGCGCTGACGGTCCCCTACGCCACCGTGGCCGATTCTGCGATCAGCGGCACCGATTACGTAGCGAAGTCCGGTGCGCTCGCCTTCAACGCAGGGGTGGCCGCCAAGGTCATCAGCATCCCGGTGCGGCCCGACCCCACGCCGGAGTCGACCGAAGCGTTCCAGGTGCAACTCGGCACGCCCACCGGTTCGTCGGGCGCCACCTTGGCGAACGCGGCCGGCGTCGCCACGATCCTCGACGACGACAGTTCCGGTGCGAATCAGCTCACACTCGGCGACGCCACCGTGCGGGAGGGAGACAACGGCACGGGTTCGATCGTGGTCCGCAGCCAGGTGGCACTCAGTCACGCCGCCGGCACGCCGTTCACGGTCACCTACCAGACCGTCTCCGGCACGGCCGGTGCCCGGGACTTCACCGTGCGATCCGGCACCCTGTCCTTCACCGCAACTGCGACAGTGAAGACCATCAGCATCCCGATCAGTCGCGAGTGGATCCCCGAAGGCGACGAGACCTTCACTGTCACGTTGGGCGTACCGTCGACCGGTTCGGTCACGCTGACGCGCGCCACCGGCACGTTCACGATCGTCAACGACGACTGAGCATCACTTCTTCAACAGATCGAAGACTCCGCGCGCGACTCGGTTCATCATCGAGCGCCCTTCGCGGCTCTTGAGGTACCCGCCGATGGCGCCGTCCTCCTCGGGCGCAGGCTTGACGCTCTTCGCCTTCTTCTTGGCCTTCGGCGCATCGTTCGCTGGCCGTTCACGTTTCGCACCCGGCGGGGGCGGCATGTTGGGATTCGAGCCCGCGGCCGAGCCTGCGATCGGAGGATCGCCGCCAGGCGGTTTCGGAACCGGCGTCGAAGTCGGAGTCTGGGCCGCGGCCACGCGCGCGTCGAGCATTTCACGAGCCGACTGGCGGTCGATGTCCTCGGCGTACTTGGACCAAATGGGCAATGCTCGAGCCGCCGCGTCGATGGTCTCGGTGGGCACCGCACCGATCTTGGATGCCGGCGGACACAACCGGGTCCAGACGACCGGTGTCGGCACGCCCTTGTCGTTGAGCGTCGTCACCACAGCCTCGCCGATGCCGAGCTGGGTCAACGCGGTCTCGAGGTCGTAGTCGTTGGTCTTCGGATAGGTACTCACGGCCGCCTTCAGCGCCTTCGCGTCACGCGGCGTAAAGGCTCGGAGCGCATGCTGGACCCGATTCCCCAGCTGGGCGAGGACCTCGTCGGGAACATCGTCGGGCAACTGGGTGACGAAGAAGATGCCCACTCCTTTGGAGCGGATCAACCGCACCGTTTGCGAGATCTGTTCACGGAACGCCTTGCTCGCGCCCTCGAACAAGAGGTGCGCCTCGTCGAAGAAGAACACCAGCTTCGGCTGATCCAGGTCGCCCACCTCCGGGAGCGTCTCGAAGAGCTCGGCGATGAGCCAGAGCAGGAATGTTGAGAACAGTCGCGGCCGGTCCTGGACCGACGGCAGTTCGAGGCAACTCACGATGCCGCTGCCGTCGGCGTTCGTCGCGATCAGGTCGGCGACCTCGAGCTGGGGCTCACCGAAGAGTTCGTCGGCGCCCTGATCCTCGAGTTCCACGATCTTGCGCAGCAGCACGCCGACCGTCGCCGACGACAGACCGCCCAGCCCCTTGAGTTCGGCCTTCCCGTCGTCGGAGAGCAGGAACTGGAGTACCGCACGAAGATCCGCGAGGTCGAGCAGGCCGAGGCCATGATCATCGGCGTAGCGGAAGACGAGACTGAGCGACGACGACTGCGTCTCGTTCGCATCCATCACCTTCCCGAGCAGCGTCGGACCGAACGCCGACACGGTCGCGCGGACCGGGACGCCGACGCCGACCCCGCCGAGCGACAGGAACTGCACAGGGCGCGGTGTCGGGGTCCACGTGATCCCGAGCTCGGCGACCCTGTCGTTGATCCGGTCGTTGGCGACGCCGATCTCGGAGATGCCCGAGAGGTCGCCCTTCATGTCGGCCGCGAACACCGACACCCCCATGGCACTCAGCTGCTCGGCCATCAGCTGCAACGTGATCGTTTTGCCGGTCCCGGTGGCTCCCGCGATGAGGCCATGGCGGTTGCACATCGCTGCCGAAAGTGCCACGACCGCAGTCGGGTCGGTCGTGCCCTCGAGCATGCCGCGCCCGAGCATCACCGCCCCGCCCGTCGACGTGTAGGCCGCGCTGATGCGATCGCCGAATTCGCTCATCCCCGAACGGTACCGGGTGAGCTCGGAAGCCGAAGGTGTCCCTACCCGGGGAAGTCGACCGCGAGCGCCTCACCAATGAGTTCGGGACCGTCGTCGTCGAGCAGGAACCGCGACTTGAGCGCCCGTCCGGTCGCCACCACGTAGTTGACGAGATAGTTGGGGAACGTCCCGTGGGCCTGAATCAGTTGGTCATCCGTGAACAGCCGGGTCGTGCCGAACAGGCCGCAGAACCCGGCCGGCGTGTTGCCGAAGCCCGACAACGTCGACGTCGGCGCGTCGACCGACGGGGTCCGGATACCGCCGAGCGCGTTGCCCCATTGATCGCGGGCAACGTCGCCGGTGGGCGTGATGCTGATGAGGGGTGAACTGGGCATCCGCGTCCATGACGGGTTGCGCATCCACTTCCACAACCGTCGGATCGCGGTGTGCATGACGTAGTGGTGTTGTCCGTTGTTGACCGGCTGGTCGCAGTTCACGAATGCGATGGCGAGGCTCCCGAGCCCGTAGCGGTCGAGGTGAGACGTGCCGGCGATCTCCCACAGGCGGAAGCGCGACGAATCGGCCTGGCGGGCCGGTAGATGGCGCAACACGTCGTTCTCGGACTCGACGACGAGCACCGGGGTGTCGATGTCGGTGCGAATGAAGGTCGGGTTCGGCATCGTGAGCCCGGGGTCGGTCGTGCTCAGGCCCGCAGCGCCCGACGAACGGCTGTGGATGAGGAAGGCCTCGTAGAGCTTGGTCATTGGCGAGATCGCGTTGACGTAGGTCGTCATCCGCGACGCGGACTGCGATTCACCGTCGGCGATGATGTGATCGACATCGAGTCCCTCGAGCGGGTCGATACCGCGGGGATACCGAACCGCTTGGCCGGCTTGGGAGTACATGTCGTAGGAGTAGATGTCGCCCGGGTGCGACAGCGTTCCGTAGCGGCCGGGGTCGAAGATCCGGAGGCCGGGAACCACGCCGGTCGTGCCGTCGATGCCCACCTTCTGGGCCGAGACGCCCACCCACGCGAACCCGCGGCGCATCAACTCGGTGCGCGCGAACTGCCAGTCGGGTGAAACATCGAAGCCCGCAGTGACGTTGAGCCATTCGACGATGACGGTGCCGTTGAACGAGTCGGGATCGGTCGGTCTCCGAACGATCAGCCGCGTCTTGTACGGCGCGGTCGAGGACTGCTGGACTGCCCAGCGGCCGTCGGAGCCGAGCGGCTGCGTCGGCGTGTACGCCCGCGCCGTTCCCTCGAAGAAGAACTCCTGCTCCTCGTAGCCGTACTTCGGAAAGTCGGTCAGGTCGGCTTGCAGATTGAAGATGCTGCCGCCCGCGGTTCCGGGCAGTGACACCGTCGGGTTGGGCACGCCGCTCGATTCACCCTCGCGGTGCGATGCGCTGGCGACCCCGGCCGGCGTGACCGCAGCGAGGCTGCCGAGCGTGAGGATTGCCGCGATCGCACCGCTCGTGGTCGCCCGAAACCGACTCTTGTGTTGCATGCTGCTCCCCCATCACGCCTAAATGTCCTGTATGACCCTGCCCTGACGCCGGCACGCCCGTCAAGTCGCCGGTTCGCCATCTGGCCAGGAACCGCGAAGGAATCGGCGCCCCCGAACTGTGGCCTCGCTACTCGTCGATCGCTTCTTCGTCCCGAGTGCTGCGGGCCCCTCGTTGGCCGAGCAGCCGGTCGATCACCGATCGTTGGCCTGGCCACGCTTCGAGGAGGGCCTCGGGCGGGGTCGTGCGTGCGGCGTACCTGAGCGCCAGGGCAACGACGACGACGTCGTCGAGGGGGCCGATAATCGGAAGGAACTCGGGTATGAGGTCGATCGGTGAGATCACCCAGAGTCCGGCCAAGACGACGACGACCTTGACGCGGCGTGGGACACGCGGATCGCGGCGGAGTCGGCGAACGGTGGTCACGCAGTCGGGGAGGAAGCTCGCGAGCTCTTTGAGGGTGCCGTCCGGGAGTCGGGCGGCGAGCACCACGACCAGCGCCCAGGATGCGATCAGCAGTCCGACGGCGATCAGGACCAAGCGGAGCATGACCCTCAGGCTACGAGGCGACCCCTGACCTGCAGGTTCTCTTGGAGCGGACGACGGGATTCGAACCCGCGACCCTCACCTTGGCAAGGTGATGCTCTACCAGCT